>NZ_JABFMU010000018.1 GCF_013359695.1 Pseudomonas sp. C2B4 | reverse complement strand
CCTGCTCGCGAAGGCGGTGTATCAGACACATCAATGTTGAATGTGCTGCCGTCTTTGCGAGCAGGCTCGCTCCCACAGGGGGAAGTGGTCAGGTTGGGTTCTGGTGCAGGCAGATGATATGCGGATCATCATTCCAATGCGGAAAACGCTCGGCGATCAGCGGGTCGTGGCCGGGGATGACGTGGTCTTCGCTGTCGGCCAGGCGGTCGATTTCGCTGAAGGCTTCAAGGGTTTGCGCCATGTCGTCGAGGATCGGGAACGGACTGCGCTCACGGATGTTGAGCCACAGGTGCGCCGCGTCGGACGCCAGCACGATCCAGCCCCGTTCGGTATTGACCCGCACCACCTGGCTACCGGGCGTATGCCCGCCCACCGCGTGCAGCGTGACCCCGGGCATCACTTCAGCCGTACCACGGTGCAAACGCATGCGCCCTTCGAACAGCGGCGGCAGCGCCGACATCACGTCCTCGACTTCGTAGGTTTTATTCACCGCGCGATGAGCCATTTTCGGTCCGGTGCAAAAGCGCAACTCCGCTTCTTGCAGATGCACCGTCGCCTTGGGAAACAGCCCGAGATTGCCGGCATGATCCCAGTGCAAATGGGTCAGGATCAGTTGCTCGACCTGCGCCGGATCGATGTCCAGTTGGCGCAGGGATTCTTCCGGCAGGCGATACATCTGACGGTTGCGCCGATCCGCCGTGGCCGGTTGAAAGCAGGTGTCGACCACGATCACCGATTGCTCGTTACGGATCACCCAGAAGTAGTAATCCAGCGGCATCGGCGCATTCGGATCGCCGCAGCAGGCGTCGTAGAGAAAATTCTCCCGGGCGGTGCGCTGGGCGTTGGCGCCGACACGGATGGCGAACACTTCGTACACGGGAACAGACATGGACACCTCCGATTCACGCCGCAGCAGTGGCTTTCAAGGTCGGACGAAAATCGAAATCGATCTGATCGCTGATCCCCAGATCCTGCGCCAATTTATGCAGGCCGCTGTAGTCGCGCATGATCGTCGCGTTCTTGTTGCTCTCGCGGGTGTCGGCAATGATCAGTGCGGCGTCCGCCACCCCAAGCTGCGTCAGGATCGCCTCCCACATCGAGTAGTCCTGAGCGATAAAGGCACTCAGCGCCACCGACAAGTTGCGTGCGAAAAATTCCCGCTGCGCCGGCTGCATGTTGGCGTACATCACCTTGGCCACTTCGACCAACACTTTGCTGTGCGCGTATTCGTCACGGTTATGCAGCTCGGCGACGCGGCGGTTCTGCGGTTGGATGCTCTGGTCATCCGCCAACAGATCCAGGTAAGCGTTGACGCTGATCTCGGCCACCACCGCAAAGGTGATCGCCGCCAGGTCTTTCTGCCACTGCTCGGTCAGCGTTTCCCGCAACGCCAGCAGTCGCAGGTAGGTGACCGACGGCGGCAAGTCCAGATCCTGATCGAGGGCACGTTCCAGTTTGGTCCGCTCGATGGCCCGCAGGTGCATGAGCGTGTGGTAGTGCTCGTCGATCAGGGTCTGTTGCATGGCCTCGCGGAAATGCCAGTCGTCCTTGCCCAGGTACTGATTGGCGATGACGCTGAGCGCCGGATTCACCACGTGTTCTTCGGCGGTCACGGTGCGCAGGTTGTAGCCGATCCAGCCCCAGGTCACGACGCTGCTCTTGAGCTCCTCGCTCAAGGCCTGGAATTTCGGGTGGTGGTAAAACGGCACCATGCGCTCCGGGTAGTCCGGGCGCGACGGGTCGAATGCTTCATCGACCGCTGTCTTGTCCGGCGAGCAGACCGTGGCGCGACGGGTCCAGGCCTGATTGAGCCGCACGATCAGTTGATGATCGACCTGGGCGATCTCGATTGCTGTTTGCATGACGCGATACCTGTAGGACGCGTACCCGCTGCCGGGTACGCCAATGGAATGGAGACGGAAAAATCAGGCCAGCCAATAGCGGGTCAGGTGGCGCGCCGGGTCAGTGTATCGGCTGCGGGCATGGATCATGCGCCAGTTGTCCCAAATCAGCATGCAACCCTCGGGAATCAGCACCGGAATGTTGTGCTCGACGAAGTACGCCTCACCGAGCACGGCAAACCTGGCCAACGGCGAGTCGTTGTTGTTGACCTGTGATTGCTGCAAGGCTTCTTTCGACGGATTCACATCGCCGTAGTGAAACTGGTTGTAGCTGAAGCGGAAAATATCGCCGTCCTCTGTAGGTGTCAGGATGTATTCCTTGACCCGGGTTTGCGCGGGCTCGCCGGGCTTGGCGGTGGCGACGAACTCCACCGGCGTATCGTCGAGCCATTCGCGCAGTTCCGGCTCGGTGTGTTCCAGCGATTTCAGGAACGCGTAACCATCCACCAACCCGGTGTGGCCGCCACCGCACGTGGCTTGTCGATGGCAATGCAGCGCCAGATAACGCGGCGGCGGGCCATACACCGGTGCCTCGGTGTGCGGACCGATGCCGTTCATGCTCTGGGAGTACGGCAGGTCTTCATAACCCGGCTTGCGGGTGATGGCGAACGCGGTCTGCCCGTTGAATTGCGGAATGACCGGGCCGAACTCATGCAGTGTGCCGACGACGTCATGGGCAAATTCCCCCGGCGTCAGCACTGTCCAGCCACGGCTCGACAACTCCTCATGGCGATGGCCCAGCGAAACGTAAGGTTTGGACGCAACAATCCCTTGATCTGACATGGTGAGGTTCCTGGCTATTTATCAGGCGTTTACGGTTGAGGTGTAAGCGGCAATCAGTTCGCGGCAAGCGATGCCCGGTCGGTAGTGCTGTTCATCGATGCTCTGCACGGGCGTAATTTCGGCGGCGGTACCCGTCAGAAAACACTCGTCGAAGTCGCCCAGCTGCGTAGGCAAAATCGTGGTTTCGATCACCTGGTAATCCAGGGCTTTCGCCAGTTCGATGACGGTCTGGCGGGTAATGCCGTCGAGGAAACAATCCGGCGTCGGCGTGTACAAAGTCCGACCTTTGACGAAGAACACGTTGGCGCTGGTGGCTTCGGCGACGTGACCGCGCCAGTCGAGCATCAAGGCGTCGTGGTAGCCGTTGTTTTCCGCGTCGTGCTTGCTCAGCGTGGCGATCTGGTAATGCCCCGACGCCTTGGCTTCGAAGGGGCTGCTGCTCGGTGGCGGGCGGCGCCACGTCGCGGTTTTCAAGCGAATGCCGGCCATGCGCGCGGCCGGGTCGAAATAGCTCGGCCATTGCCAGCAGGCGATCGCCACATGCACCTTGTTGAAACGTGCCGAGGTGGAAATCATCTCGCTGCCGCGCCAGGCCACCGGTCGCAGATAGCCCTCGACCACCTGGTTGCGGGCCAACAGTTCATGGCTGGCCGCCTCCAGTTCGGCGGGCTCGAACGGGATGGCAAAGTCCATCAGCTGCGCCGAGCGATACAACCGCTCAGTGTGCTCGCGCAGCTTGAAAACCTTGCCGTTGTACACGCGCTCCCCTTCATACACCGTGCTCGCGTAATGCAAGCCGTGGGTCAGCACATGCAGGCGTGCCTGGGACCATTCGACGAACTCGCCGTCGAGCCAGATCACGCCTTCGCGTTGATCAAATGGAATGCCGCTCATGTCCTTGTCTCCCCAATATTCAAGAATCGACCTACGCCGTTTGCAGCAGCACCGGTATCAATTCCGGCGCTGGCGTCAGCAACAACTCAGGCTCGTTCTGAAAGAAAAATGCTCGCTCGCCAAAGGCCGGGCGCAGTTCGTCGAACCAGGTCGCCTGCGGGTCGAAACGGGCATAGAAGGTGCGCAATACCCATTGCGGATCCCGGGCCTGGAGAAACTGCAGCACGAAGACTTTTTCCCCGGCGACGGTCTCGATGCCATTGATCAACACCTTGCCGTAGAAGGTGCTCATGGACGGGCCGCGTACCGTGCGCGCCAGCCCGGACACCGTGCGGTAGGCCGCCTGGAAGATCTCGAACGCCCGCGCCAATGGCATCGCGAAGTAATGGCTGGGGCCGGTATCGCGCTCCACGAACATGTAATACGGCACCGCCCCCAGCCTTACGCCTTCGGTCCACAGATCGGCCCAATCGGCGGGGTTTTCGTTGATGTGGCGGATCACCGGTGCCTGCATGCGCAAGGTCGCGCCGGTCGAGCGAATGCGCTCAACGGCTTGCCGGGCGATGTCCTGGCGGATCTCCACCGGGTGGTTGTAATGCCCCATGATCGACAGGTTTTTCCCCGCCGCGACGATCCGCCGAAACAGCTCGAGCAACTCCGGCGCGTCCTTGTCGCTGACAAACCGCTGTGGCCAGTACGCCACGGATTTGGTGCCGATGCGGATGCTTTTCAGGTGGGGCAGTTCCAGCAGCGGTTCGATGTAGCCGGCCAGCGAACGGCTGTTCATGATCAACGGATCGCCCCCGGTGATCAGCACATCGGACACTTCCGTGTGCACCCGCAGATAACTCACCAGCTCTTGGGATTCCCGCGCATTGAACTTGAGTTCTTCTTCACCGATGAACTGCGCCCAACGGAAACAGAAGGTGCAGTACGCATGACAGGTCTGGCCGGCACCGGGGAAAAACAGCACGGTCTCGCGGTACTTGTGCTGAATGCCCGGCAGGACTTTTCCGCCGAGGGTCGCGTTGTTGTGTGTCAGTTGCCCCGCCGGATGCGGGTTCATGCGCAGCCAGATCGCTTCGATCCGGCGCTTGATGGCCGCGGCGTCATCCTGTTCGATCAGTTGCTTGAGCGAGGCATATTCATCCGGCAGCAGCATGTCCTTGTGGGGAAAGGTCATGCGGAAAATCGGATCGTCCGGGATGTTGTTCCAGTCGATCAGCGTCCCCAGTACATATTCGTTGGTGCGAAACGGCATGACCCGGGCCACGACGGTCATGGCCTCCTGCAAGGCCGGCGTCAGCCTGTGCCAGTACGGCGTGTCGCGAATGGTGCGTGAGTTATAGGGTTTGTATCTTTCCTGCTCCGACATTCCCTGCATGGCAGCGCTCCCGATGATGGCTGGCAGTTGTCACTGGATGGCTGGCGCTACGCGCTCTATGTCCATCCATGCCCGGACGCTGTCGCGATCCCACTGACGGCGCACATAGGCCGCGAGTCGCGCAGGCACCGGATCGCCATTGGCGACCAGTCGGTTGAGCATGATTGCCAGGTCGGTGTCGGCGATGCTCCAGTCACCGAACAGATGCTCGGCGCCCTCTTCCAGCAAGCGGTCTGCCACGAAGAACAAGCGGTCGACTGCCGCCTGGGCTTCGTCGGACAGCGGGTTGTCTTTCTTGCCGAAGTACACCAGGTCAAACGGGCGCTCCTTGCGCACCATCAGCAGATCGCTGCGCAACCAGGCCTGCAGTTGACGGGCACGGGCCCGTTGCTTGATGTCTTGAGGGAACAGTTTTTTATGCCCTGGCGAGAGTTCTTCCAGGTATTCGGCGATGGCGGAGGACTCCGACAGCGCAAATCCTTCATGAACCAAGGTTGGAATTTTATTGGTCAGGGAAAGATCACGATAGGGTGCTTGATAGTTTTCCCTTGCCTTCAAATCCACCGCATACAACTTGAATGAAAGTTGCTTTTCTTTCAACGCCACAAATGCCGACATGGCAAAAGCACTGACGAAATCAGCGCCAACATACAATTGCAGTTTCGTACTTTCCATAGAACGCTCCCTTGCATTAATCACACTAATCCGTTGCATTGGAAACGATCGTAGTTAGGTGTTTAAACGCTGAACAGATACAGAAATTATCTGTTTATACGGATACAGAAAGTTGATGACGCAGAAAAACCTTCCCCCCTGTAGGAGCGAGCTCGCTCGCGATGGACCAGAGAATGCCGCGGGGTATCAGGCTCCCGGCGTTATCGTTAACGACCATCGCGAGCAGGGCTCGCTCCTACAGGGGTGGGGGAATTTGGGGAGGGTCAGACCGTGGCGGTCGCCAGGTTGGAGAGCATTGCCATTTGCGGCATGTTGCTCATGTTCAGCATGGCCAGCGGCTCGGTGGCGCTGGTGTTGACGAACCCGTGCTCGGTCCAGGCCGGCACCAGCAATACGTCGCCAGGGCCGACGTTCACTGCATCGGCATCGCCCAGGGTCAAGGTGCCTTTGCCAGACTGAATGATGAACAGGTGCCACCAGGAATGGGCATGACCATTGAGCACCGAGCCAGGTATCAACCATTGCATGGAGACCGCCATCCCTGGCGTCAACCTGCAACCTTCGAGGCTGTTTTCATGGGCGAGGGCAACTATATCGACATCGCTGCTCGCAAGACTCTGGCGCATGTCGCTGAGTTCTTCTTCCTTCCACACTCGCGCACTGGCGGATGGGCGCTGCAAACTCTGACGAAAATCCTTATAGGAGAAAAACTCACCTTTAGTATTATTCATCCGCGAATCCCGACTTACTGGCAATTTAAGTAAGCAGACACTAGATAAACAATTACCCCCTGTAAAGCCACTTACAGTACCGAGGGTCGCAATGCCGCAATCATATCAACTTCCACGGCGGCATTTTTCGGCAACTGATAGACGCCTACCGTAGTTCGCGTATGTTTACCGGCGTCGCCCAATACGTGGCTGAACACATCCGAAGCACCGTTGGCCACTTCACTGAGGTCAACAAAGTCCGCCGTGGATTTCACATACACCGTGACCCGAATCAGCGATTTGATTTTATCCAGTGAACCGATGGCATCGACGATCAATGCCAACCCGCGCATCGCACTGATGCTGGCGGCCGCTTGCGCATCCGCCAGGCTGAGGTCCAACCCGACCCGTCCGGGGTAGTGGATTTTGCCGTCCATGCGTGGCACCAGGCCGCTGATGTAGAGCTCGTCGTGGTGGCGAATCAGCGGCGCGTAATGCCCGCCGGCGGTGTTCTCGCCATAGATGTCATAGCCGAATTCCTTGGCCAGGGCGATGAAACGTTCATCGCAGGTCATGTGTTCAATCATTGTCCGAATCCTCTTGATCAATACTGCAAAATCCATCGATCGCTACTGCTCAACCCATGACCTGGCCTGTAACCCTCACGGGCGGGGCCAGACTGCTGATCCCGACCCTTGACTCGACGGCCTCGGCCAGACGCAACAAGTCATTGCTGAGCTGCCCGTAGTGCTCGTTGAACAACACGATGTGGCCGATAAACGAAAAGTTGTCTTTCACCAGGGCGCTGACCGAATCACCGACGCGCTTGCCAAAGGTGGCTTCCACCACCTCGATGTTCAGCGCCTGGGCCACTGCTTCGATGTCAGGGGTCGAGCGCAGGATTCCCCCCGTCCGCGCCCGGAGCAGGCGAATGCCGCAATAGCCGCGTGGCACCGGTTCGTGATGCTCGATCTGGCCTTCCACGGCCCAGCGCACCCAGCGCTCCCACGGGTTGAAATCGACGAAGGCGCGCTTGGCCAGGTCCCAGATGTGCATGCCGCCGGGACGCATGTTGGTTTCCACGGCCGATGTCAGTTGGTCGGCCCTGTGGAAAACTTCGTTGTGCCACGCGCCGTTGCTCCCGGACACCAGATCGGCCATGTGCCGGCCGGCAGCCATCAGGCGGCTATGCACATCCGCCGGCAATGGCGCAGGCACCACTTGCTGGATCTCGGCACGATAGGCGCCTTCGGTGGTGGTTTTTTCGGTGACCCAGGTGCTCCCGGCCACACAATCCCAACTGTATTCCCGAGCATCCTGAATCAACTCTTCGAGGACGATGCCACCCTCGCGGTAAGGCTTGAGCGCCTGCCAGGCTTCATCGCACTCGGACGGCTGATGGATCACGCGACAGCCACGGCTCGCGCCTTCGCACGCCGGTTTGATGAAGGCCTTGCCGCCCAGTTCGACCACCCGTTTGCGCAATTGCGGCAGACTCTCGACCCGCTCGGAATACACCCGACGGTAATCCTCTGGTGATGTTTCAGCTGTCGCTTCGAGATGGCGGAAAATCTGTTTGTCCAGGCCAGCCCGCGCCTCGGCCCGGGTGATGCCCGGTAAACCGAAATGACTGGCCAAAGCCGCACCCAGCAAAACGCCGCGATCGGAAAACGGCAGCACGCCGATCAGCTTCCAGCGGTCGACGTTCAGGCAACCGACCACCAGTTCAAGGGAGGTCGCCACATCCTTCTCGTTGAACGAAGTGCTGCAAACGTGATCGGCCACCTGATCGTCATGGGGTTGAATTTGCTCGACCAGCAGAATCAGCCGGGCGTTGTAGAGCGACTTGCACAGGTCGCGCAATTTCTGGATGTCGTGAACACGACTGCCGTTGTAACCGACCACTACTACACAAGAAGTCGTATTCATGATGCCCCCGACCTGCAAAGTGAAAACCGAAGCTGAGATGACTCAGTCGTGCAACGACGCATTGGATTGACGGTTGAGCCAGTACCAGGCCAGGATCCCGCCGGCACCGATGGCGGCCAGCACCAGGGCGTTGTAGGGCGGCGGCACGACCCGCATGAGCAGGACGGTCAGCCCGGCACCGACGCCCAGGGACACTTCCTTGACGAACATGTTGTTCTGCTTGACCGAGAAGTAATCGAGGTAGCTGAAGGCGCATTCGGCGAGGGACAGCAGCGCCACCCAGATCAGCGCGCCCACCAGCGTTTCGACATGGAACGCCGCCGGCGACGACAACACGGCAAAGCCGCCGGCGATGATCCCGATCACCGCCAACACCTTGAAGCGCCCGGTACGTTCGATGAGTTTCATCATCGGCACTTGGGCGAACACCACAACGGCACTGTTGAGGATCAGCATCAGGCCGTACCACGCTGGCAGTTCACCGGTCTTGAGCAGGATCGCTTGCGGCAGGATCGAGAACACCCCGAACAACTTGATGCCCATGATGATCCCGGCGATCACCCACGGCAGTTTGTTGCGCCAGCCGCTGCCGTCGTGGGTGACCGGGCTTGCCACCACTGGCTGTGTGGTGAAGGTCGCGCCTGCGGCGATCGGCAGGCACAGCAGGACGAATGCCGCCGCGCCGAGGAAAAACATGGTTGGGGTCAGCAGCGGCGAGAGCAGAATCAGGCCGGCCAGCAGGCTGCCCATGTTCATGGCGACGCGGTTGTAAGCCGCGCCTTCCTTGGTCTGCGCCGCTTCGCTCTTGATCAGGTAACCGGCAATCGCGATGCCGTAGGCAAACAACGCAGCGGCGAACATCACCACCCCCTGGTTGCTGGTGACAGCCAGCAGCACCAGGCCGAGGGCGGCGCACAGCAACGTCACGCCCAGGGAGCGGCGCCCCAGTACCAGCAAGGTCAGCGGCAGCAACAACAGCAAGGCCCGATAACCGAGGGCCAGGATGCTGTTGGTCGCGGTGTCGAGCCAGACGTTGGCCTTGCCCAATACCGCGAACAGCGACACGGCGGTGATGATCCGGATCGTGAACAGGCGGATGTTGATCACCGGTTTGGCAACGGCAGCCGTTGTTTGAACACTCATGCAGCACCTCTGGAACCTGCGATTGTCCGGGCATTGAGCGCGGACAATCAGGAAAGTCTGTAAGGTGATGGTAGAGAGGGACGCTTGATTTCATCAGAGCAAGTTCGTATAGAATCAAACGAACTTTACTGCCGGAGAGACCAGTAAAATGCAGGTTCAGCGCGCAGTGATCGCCGCCATCGAGTTCCAGCCGGGAATGCCGCTGGTCCAGCAGATTGTCGATCAGTTGTCGGTGGCGATCACTCAGGGCGGCCTGCCCCACGGTTCGCGGCTGCCACCGATCCGCGAACTCTCCGAGTTGATGAACGTGGGCAAGTCCACCGTGGTGGATGCCCTGGACCGCTTGCGAGCCAAGGGCCTGGTGGTTTCACGCCAGGGATCGGGGCATTACGTGCACCGATCCAGCACCACGTTCAAGACCGATACCGGCCCGGACCTGCAACCCCAAGACACGCTCAGCGTGGTCCGCCGTGCGGTGCTGCAGGACACTGGCGCACTGCGCCCTGGCGCCGGTTTCCTGCCCTCCTCGTGGCTGCCGGCCGAAGAACTGCTCAAGGCCGTGCGCGGCACCCTGCGCGCCACCTCTCTGCAAATGGGCGAATACGGCGTCGCCGCCGGTTACCTGCCACTGCGCGAGGCCTTGCGGGTCAAGCTGTCGGCCCTGGGCATCGAAGTGCCCGTGGAGCAGATTGTCACCACCGCCAACACCGTACAGGCCATCGACCTGTTGATGCGCCTGCTGGTCAAACCCGGCGACACGGTACTGCTCGACGATCCGTGCTACTTCACCATGCACACCAATCTGGCGTTGCATGGTGCCAAGGTCATCACCATTGCCCGTGGTGCCGACGGCATGGACATGGAGGCCTTCGAGCAATTGGTGAGTGCCCATCGCCCCGTGCTCTACATGACCAACAACACCCTGCACAACCCGACCGGCCATTCCTTCTCGCAGGCACAGGTTTATCGCTTGCTGGAAATGAGCCACCGCTATGGTTTCCACATCGTCGAAGACGATTTGTATGGCGACTTGCAGCGACGGCAGACGCCACGTCTGGCAGCCGGCGGGCTGGACAATGTCAGCTACATTTCAGGTTTCTCCAAGACCCTGACGGCTAACAGTCGCGTCAGCTTTGCAGTGCTTTCGCCACCCCTGGCGGCACGGATGGTCACCCTGAAAATGGCCTGCGGTGGCATGACGTCGGAGCTGGCGGAACAGATCATCTGCGCGATGCTCAGCGACGGCAGCTACGCCAAACATACCCGGCGCACGGTGGACAGGCTCTATGAGTCGAGCAGCCGGGTGAGCCGTTGGTTGATGGAAGCCGGTTGCTCGGTGTCATCGCTGCCCCACGAAGGGCTGTTCATCTGGACGCAATTGCCCGAAGGCTTTCATGCTGAAACATTGGCGAGGAAAGGCCTGGACATCGACCTGGTACTGGCGCCCGGCACCCTGCTCAGCAAAGCGCCGAACGCCAGCCAGTTCCTACGCTTCAACGTCGGCCACAGCGACAACACTCAGGTGCGTGATCGGTTCCTGCGATTGCTTGAATCCAAGTAAATAACTGACCACCACAAAACCCTGTGGGAGCGAGCCTGCTCGCGAAGAGGCCGTCACATCCAGCATCAATGTCGCCAGACACACCGCCTTCGCGAGCAGGCTCGCTCCCACAGGGGATCAGCGTCATGCTCGAAAATTGCCGGCAACGTTGAATCATTGTGGGAGCGAGCCTGCTCGCGAATGAAGCAACTCGATCCACTAGAAAATCCTCAACAAAAAACCCCACTCTTCTCTCGAAGGGCGGGGTCTCGGGCTTTCGATGACTCGACTAAACGGCTGCCAATCGATCAACCATATCCGGAAATTTTTCCACCAACCTGATCAACAAGGCCGCCTGAGCATTAGGCTTGGATTTTTCCTGCTCCCAATTTCTCAAGGTGCTGGGACTCGTTCGAATCCGCTTGGCGAAAACAGCTTGGGACATGTGTAGCTTTTCCCGTAGCGCAACGATCTCTTGCGCCCCCACCTCAGGAGCCGGGATGTCCTCAATGGACGTGTTGCGCAATGTAATCTTGCCTTCGCGCTGAGCCGCCATCTCATCAACGCCCTGCATCAATTCTGCAAACAGGTCGCGTTTTTTCATGGGGTACCTCGTACTTTCAATTCTGTCTCTATGGCTTTCTTGAGCGCCTTCTCTTGGTCAGCGGTCAAATTCTCAAGCTCATCTTTGTCATAAATTGCAAACATCCAGAACTGGCCATCATTCATAAGCCAATAATAGATAACCCGCAAGCCACCTCGCCTGCCTTTACCTCGACGCCCATCCGCCCAGCGCAGTTTTCGGAAGCCACCTGTTCGAGGCATGACATCCCCCGCCTGCGGATTCAGCTGCATATGAGTTTGCAGTGCACGATACTCATCGTCCGTCAGATAATTGCCAACGGTGGCAGTGAAGGAAGAGGTCTCAAAGAATACAGTTCTCATCGTAAAACTATAGGCAATTTGCCTATAGTCAGGCAACCAACGAGTCATCTACCTGACGAACTGTCCTGGCAACTCGGCGCACCAGAAAATCCCCCAACAAAAAACCCCGCACCTTCTCTCAAGGGCGGGGTTTTTCTTTACAGCATCCGACGCTTAAGGCGCGTACGTCAGCAGCAACTCGGTCGGCACTTTGAAGTCCAGGGACATCATCACGCTCAACGCGGTAATGGTGAAGATCGAGAACACGAACAGCTTGCGTGCCCAGACCGTGTCATCCACTGCCTTGTAGCCGGTCCAGGCCATGTACAGCCAGTACATGCCCATGGCCGCGGCGACGGCGAGGTAGCTCATGCCGGCATAGCCGCTGAAGGTCAGCATCAAGGTCGCCACGAGGAAGGCCAGGATGTAGATCAGGATGTGCTTCTTGGCCACTTGAATCCCGCGCTTCACTGGCAGCACCGGAATCGATGCGGCCAGGTAATCGTTGAAGCGGAAGATCGCGATGGCGTAGGAATGCGGCATCTGCCACAGGCTGAACATCACCAGCAGGGTCAGCGCGGCCATGTCGAAGGTGTTGCTCACCGCGACGTAGCCGATCACCGGCGGCATGGCGCCCGACAGGCTGCCCACCAGCGTGCCGTGAACCGACTTGCGCTTGAGGTACAGGCTGTAGAAGCCGACGTAGATGACGAAACCGATCACCGCGAACAACGCGGCCAACGGGTTGGCCACCGTGTACAACAGGGCAACGCCGGCAACACCCAGGACGGTCGCATAGGCCAGGGCCAGTTTCAGGGAGATGAGGCCCTGGACCAGCACCCGGTTCTTGGTGCGCTCCATCTTCAGGTCGATGTCGCGGTCGATGCAGTTGTTGAACACGCAACCGGAGGCAACCACCAGGGACGTGCCGATCATGGCGGCCAGAAAGATGGCCAGATCGACATGCCCTTTGGAGGCCAGGAAAAATCCGCCTGCCACAGAAAGCACGTTACCGAAAATGATCCCCGGTTTGGTGATTTGGATAAAGTGCTTGAAGGACATGCGGATTTACCTCACTTCGCCATCATGAACGTGTGGATGCTGAACATGATCCAGATCGACAGACCAACCAGCAGGGCAATCACGATCGCGGCAAAGACAAACGCAATCACGTTGTTACGCTGCGCCTGCGAACGATCCAGGTGCAGGAAGTACACCAGGTGCACCAGCACCTGGATCACGGCGAAAGCCACGACGATCAACAGAGTGATCGACTTCGGCAGCGTCGGGTACATCACCAGACCGAACGGAATCAGGGTCAGGATGACCGACAGGATGAAGCCAATGCCGTAGGACTTGACGCTGCCGTGGCTGCCGTCGTCGTGGCCATTGTGGGAATGAGCGTTAGCCATTTACATAGTCCCCATCAGATAAACAACGGTGAATACGCAGATCCACACGACGTCCAGGAAGTGCCAGAACAGGCTCAGGCAGCTCAGACGGGTCTTGTTGGTCGCCGTCAGGCCGTTTTTCTGCACCTGATACATCATGATCGCCATCCAGATCAGGCCGCTGGTCACGTGCAGACCGTGGGTACCCACCAGGGTGAAGAACGCGGACAGGAAGCCCGAACGGCTAGGGCCGTAGCCCTCGGAGATCAACACGTGGAACTCGTTGATTTCCATGCCGATGAAGCCGGCACCGAACAGGAAGGTCAGGGCCAGCCAGCCCAGGACCTGCTTCTTGTTGCCACGGAAGAACGCCAGCATGGCGAAGCCGTAGGTGATCGAACTGAACAGCAGCAGAGCGGTTTCGCCCAGCACGTAGGGCAGTTCGAAGATGTCGTGGCCCGACGGGCCACCCGCTACGTTGTTAACCAGTACCGCGTACGCTGCGAAGATCGACGCAAACAGAATGCAGTCGGTCATCAGGTAGAGCCAGAAACCGAATACGGTCATCTCGCCCGTGTCGTGGTGGTGGTCATCGTGCCCATGGTCATGGGCGTGTCCAACATTGGTCACTAAGTTCGACATGGTTTAAGCCTGTTCCAACGAGGTTTCAACACGGGTGGCGGTGGCTGGGACTTTCCCGGCCGCTACCAGACGCTTGTGCTGCTCGGCTTCGATGCGTTCGATCACGTCGACCGGCACGTAGTAGCCTTGATCATCACGGGCCGCGTGGATCACGAAGTAGATCACGGTGCCGGCCAGGCTAGCGATTGCCAGCCACCAGATGTGCCAGATCATCGCGAAACCGAACACGGTCAACAGTGCGCCCATGACCACACCAGTGGCGGTGTTGTTTGGCATGTGGATCGGTTGGTACTTGGCCGGGGCCTTGTACGCCGTACCGTTTTCCTTGGCTTCGGTGAACGGATCGACCACGTCGGCTTTTGGCAACACGGCGAAGTTGTAGAACGGTGGTGGCGACGAAGTCGACCATTCCAGGGTATGGGCATTCCACGGGTCGCCGTGTTCGCACATGTTCTCTGGCTTGTTGCGGTCACGCACACTCACGTAGAGCTGGATCAGCTGGCAAGCGATACCCACGGCGATCATCACCGCACCGAACATGGCAACGTACAGGTACGGTACCCACTCAGGGTTGGTGGTGGCGTTCAGACGACGGGTCATGCCCATGAAGCCCAGTACATAGAGCGGCATGAACGCAACGAAGAAGCCGGTGATCCAGAACCAGAACGCTGCCTTGCCCCAACCTTCGTGCAGCTTGAAGCCGAACGCTTTAGGGAAGTAGAAGCCGAAGCCTGCGATGTAGCCGAATACCGCGCCGCCGATGATCACGTTGTGGAAGTGCGCGATCACGAACAGGCTGTTGTGCAGAACGAAGTCAGCACCCGGGATGGCCAGCAGTACGCCGGTCATGCCGCCGATGGCGAAGGTCACCATGAAGCCCAGGGTCCACATCACCTGGCTGGTGAAGCGCAGACGGCCCTGGTAGATGGTGAACAGCCAGTTGAATAGCTTCACACCCGTCGGGATGGAAATCAGCATTGTCGCCAGACCGAAGAAGGCGTTGACGCTGGCACCCGAACCCATGGTGAAGAAGTGGTGCAGCCAAACCATGAAGCCCAGGATCGAGATCGCGCCCGATGCGTAGATCATCGAGTGGTGGCCGAACAGTTTCTTGCCCGAGAAAGTCGAGATGACTTCGGAGAAGATACCGAACGCCGGCAGGATCAGGATGTAAACCTCAGGGTGGCCCCAAGCCCAGAACAGGTTGACGTACATCATCGGATTGCCACCAAGTTCATTGGTGAAAATGTGGAAATCCATGTAACGGTCAAGCGTCAGCAGCGCCAGGGTAGCGGTCAGGATCGGGAACGAAGCCACGATCAGGACGTTGGCCCAGGTGCAGGTCCAGGTGAAGATCGGCATGTCCATCAGCTTCATGCCAGGGGTACGCATTTTCAGCACGGTGGCCAGGAAGTTGACCCCCGTCAGCGTTGTCCCCAGACCCGATAGCTGTAGCGCCCAGATGTAGTAATCCATCCCCACGCCCGGGCTGTATTGCAGGCCCGACAGCGGCGGATAGGCAACCCAACCGGTCTTGGCGAATTCGCCGACGCCCAGGGACAGGTTGATCAGCACCACGCCGGAAACCAGCAGCCAGAAGCTCAGGGAGTTCAGGAACGGGTAGGCAACGTCACGCGCACCGATCTGCAGCGGCACTGCAAGGTTCATCAGGCCGGTGAAGAATGGCATCGCCATGAAGATGATCATGATCACACCGTGAGCGGTGAAGATCTGGTCATAGTGTTCAGGTGGCAGGTAGCCAGGCGAACCCTCGGTGGCCATGGCCAGCTGGGTACGCATCATGATGGCGTCGGCAAAACCGCGCAGCAGCATGACCATGGCGACGATGATGTACATCACGCCGATTTTCTTGTGGTCGACCGACGTCAGCCACTCGGTCCACAGGTACGTCCACTTCTTGAAGTAGGTGATTGCAGCGAACAGTGCCACGCCACCAAGCGCGATCATGGCGATGGTCACCATCACGATCGGCTCGTGGAACGGGACCGCTTCCCAACTTAATTTACCAAACATCGTTTACTCCTCTGCCCCGGCAGCTGAATGCGAGTTCATGTCCGTAGCGGCCACTTCTTTCTCTTTCTTCTCGTGGTGCACTTTCGGACCTGGTTTCATGCCTTCGTACTTGTCGACGATGGTCTGGAACAGGTTCGGTGTAACCGAGGAGTAGAGCTCGACTGGGTTGTTCTGGCTCTGCTTGGCAAGAGCTGCGTATTCAGCCTGTTCAAGCTTTTTAGGTGCCTTTTTGACTTCACTTACCCAGGCGTCGAATTCTTCCTGGGTCGTTGCGGTCGCTTTGAATTTCATACCGGTGAAGCCGGCACCGCTGTAGTTGGCGGAGATACCGTCCATTTCAGCGTTCTCGTTGGCGATCAGGTGCAGCTTGGTCTGCATGCCCGCCATCGCGTAGATCTGGCCACCCAGCGCCGGGATGAAGAACGAGTTCATCACCGCGTCAGAGGTAATGCGGAAGTTGATCGGCGTGTGCGCCGGGAACACGATCTTGTTGACCGTGGCAATGCCTTGTTCCGGATAGATGAACAGCCACTTCCAGTCCAGCGCGACCACTTCGATGGTCACCGGCTTGACGTCGGATTCCAGCGGCTTGTACGGGTCCAGGGCGTGGGTCGACTTGTAGGTCACGTAACCCAGGGCAATGATGATCATGATTGGCACAGCCCACACCGCGATCTCGATCTTGGTGGAGTGGTTCCACTTCGGCGTGTAGGTAGCGCTGGTGTTGGACGCGCGGTATTTCCAGGCGAACAGGAAGGTCATCACGATGACCGGAATCACGACCAACAGCATCAGCAGCGTTGCGGTGATGATCAGGTTTCGCTCATCCAGGCCGACCTGGCCCTTGGGATTGAGCAAGGTCATGTTGCAGCCTGACAGCAACAGCGTGCCGATCAGCGGCAATAAGCCTAGTAGTCTGGGGTACCTGTTTTTAATCATCTCACGACCTCTAAAGCAGCTTGCGCCATGCAGTTGGGTTTTGATCGCCAACACTTCACCCTGCCAAGGGTTGGCATTTTTCTTGGATTGAATAAGGGCTGGCCCGTCGAGCGTCAGACGCGTTTCGACAAATCCTGAGCTAGCGTTGAGTTCTTATTCGAATTCGTGGTCAAAGGCCTTGTTACAGACCAATTCCATTTGGTGCGGATAGTTGGAGGCACCGACACCTGGAGTCGCATGAAACCACCTTGGCTTCTCGACACCCTGCATCTGCTCATGCTCCTCAGCGAGGGTGAGCAGCGTCGGGATTTTCAGTGCGGGCGATTGTAGATATGTAACGTTTTATAAACCATGTCTCATCCCGAAATAATTTATATCCCAAGCCGCAACAATGCTTCGCGGAACCTGTAAAAGTGGCGCATCTTATCGAGATTTATTCTCAACAAAAACACCAAAAATAGTAGGTCTTTCATCCGTATTTCAGACAGCATCGCAAGCCGACAACCTGCCTCAAACCTGGCTATAGCCCCCATGTGACAAGGGCTCTGGCAAATCGCCAGGCGCTGTTAAAACTGCCTGCTCCAGCCTGGCATCAGTCAAATCGCCCGCCTGAAAATCAGGCCAATTTCCTTGCGCGATCACGTACCAATCCGCGGCGGTGAAAGAAGGTGCGACACTCAAGATGTGACAACATGTCGCACACCTGTCGCACCCTTCTTTGCCGCACATCACGGACTTTTTACCTGGCCTCTGAAAATGCAAAACGCCCCGGTCCTCTGCTGGAGGACCGGGGCGTTTTTTGCTGCCTGTGCGCGTTTGCCGAGGATCTCAGCGCAGCGCTTTGCGGTTACGTATTGTGAGCAGCGGCACCAGTATCACCACCAGCACAAAGGCAAGCAGCGCCCACTGCGCCAGGGACAAACCGAGGATGGGCGGGTATGGCGTGGAGCAGAAACCATCGACCCGGAAGCCCAGCGGGAAGATCTTCGCCAGCGGCAAGCCATCGACGATCGGTTGCAACACATCGATGCCGCAACTGACGGCGGGATAGAACTGCGTATAGACGTGATGCCCCGCCACCCCGACGCCTGCCAGCGCGCAGATCACCACCAGGGTCTCAAACACCGTGAGGCTGCGACGGCTGCGCGTGGCCGCGCCGATAAAGGCGAAGATCGCGATCAACAGCAGGGCATAACGTTGCAGGATACACAGCGGGCATGGCGCCTCGCCCAGGACGATTTGCATGTACAGCGCGCCGCCGATCAGTGCCAGGCAGATAATGCCCAGCAACACCAGATAGCGCCGCTCACGCCCCAATCGCATTGTTTCCTCGCTCATCGCGTTTCCCTTCAAGATTCGATTGCCCGCCAGTCTACACGCTGAGTCTGCTCTTGGAGAGCCTGGCCGTGTTGGCGGGATGTCGTGGGGAATAGACGATAGGCGGGTTAAGAAGGGATTAACTTTCGAGCGGTTTTCAGGAATTTAAACCGTGGTGTGGCATTCGCGAGCAGGCTCGCTCCCACAGTGGATCTGCGCCAGGCACAACGCCTGTGTTCGCTGAAGATCCCTTGTGGGAGCGAGCCTGCTCGCGAAGAGGGCGACTCGGTCTCCCGAGTCGCCGCTGATGTTTACTCCAGCGCCGAAGCCGGCCCAAAGAACTCGTAACGGCTTTGCTTTTCAGGCACACCCAGCGCCTTGAGGTGACGCTTGATCGCTGCCATGAAGCCTTTTGGCCCCAGGAAGTAAGCATCCACGTCGCGCTCGGCAGGCAGCCATTCGCCCAATTGCTCCTGGCTCAACAGGCCGACCTTGTGGGCCGCCGGGCTCACACCGTCGTCTTCGGCATAGCAGTAGAAACGCTTGAGTTGCGGATGACGCTCAGCCAAGCCGTCGATCCAGTCGCGGAACGCATGGACGCTGCCGTTGCGCGCGCAGTGGATGAAGTGCACTGGCCGCTTGGTTTCCAGCGCCGCTTCGAGCATCGCCAGGGTCGGGGTGATGCCGACGCCGCCGCTGATCAGCACCAGCGGTTTGTCGCTGGCGGTCAGGGTGAACTCGCCCGATGGCGGGAACAGCTGGATGCTCGAACCCACGTGCAGTTGATCATGCAGGTGGTTGGAGGCACGACCGCCTTCTTCACGCTTGACGCTGATGCGGTACTGACCTTTGTTGGCCAGGGCCGACAGCGAATAGTTGCGACGGATTTCCTCACCATCGAGGATCAGTTTCATGCCGATGTACTGACCGGGCTCTGCCGCCAGAATCAGGCCTTTGTCGACCGGTTCGAAGTAGAACGAGGTGATTTCCGCGCTTTCCTCGACTTTGGCCGCCACGATGAATTCCCGCGCCCCGCGCCAGCCGCCGGGAGCCTGCTCCTTCTGGTCGTAGATGCTGGTTTCGGCACCGATCAGGATGTCCGCCAGTTGACCGTAAGCCGCGCCCCATGCCGCAATCACTTCCGGGGTGGCGATTTCTTCGCCCAATACTTCGGCGATGGCACGCAGCAGGCAGGTGCCGACAATCGGGTAGTGTTCCGGCAGAATCTGCAGGGCCACGTGCTTGTTGATGATCTTGGCCACCAGGTCGCCCAACTGGTCGAGCTGGTCGATGTGACGCGCATACATCAGCACGCCGTTGGCCAATGCACGCGGCTGGTCACCGGTGGCCTGGTGGGCCTGGTTGAACAGCGGGCGGACTTCCGGGTACTCGGACAGCATCATCCGGTAGAAATGAGTGATCAGGGCTTCGCCACCGCTTTCCAGCAGCGGCACGGTGGATTTGACGATGGCACGGTCTTGGACGCTAAGCATAAAGTGACTCCTGAGCAACGGGGTTTCTTAACTATTGCCCTATACTTATCAGGTTCCGTGCCAAGTTTAATTTCGTTTAAAATCAACAAGTTAACAATACGATAGTCATATCGACACAGGTTGCTTTATAGTCACACCGACTACATGGAGTCACTATGACTGCAAAATCCCTGCTTACCGCCCTGCTGCCCCTGGTCTCGGACCTGTCCCGCGAACTCCCCGAAGGGGAGCGTTATCGGCGCTTGCTTGAAGCCATGCGCGCCCTGCTGCCCTGCGATGCCGCCGCCCTGCTGCGCCTCGATGGCGAATGGCTGGTGCCGCTGGCCGTCGATGGCCTGAGTACCGACACCCTTGGTCGACGTTTCAAGGTCGGCGAACACCCCCGTTTCGAAGCGTTGCTCAGCAGCCACGGCCCGACCCGTTTCGCCGCCGACAGCGACATGCCCGACCCTTATGACGGTCTGGTCGATGGCCTCGATGACCACCTGGAAGTCCACGATTGCATGGGTTGCCCGCTGTTCATCGACGAGCGCCCATGGGGCTTGCTGACCCTGGACGCCCTCGATCCGCAGCGATTCGAGCCGATTGAACTGGATGCCCTGGAAGCCTTCGCCAGCCTCGCCGCCGCGACGGTCAATGCCGCCGAGCGCATCGAACGCCTGAACAATCGCGTCGAAGACGAACACCAGCGCGCCGAGGTCTACCGCCAGGCCAGCGGCCAGCAAAGCCGCGAAATGATTGGCCAGAGCAAGGCGCACAAACGGCTGGTGGAAGAAATCAATCTGGTGGGCGGCAGCGACCTGACCGTACTGATCACCGGGGAAACCGGGGTCGGCAAGGAGCTGGTAGCCCAGGCCATCCACGCCGCCTCGCCCCGGGCGGACAAGCCGATCATCAGCCTCAACTGCGCCGCGTTGCCCGACACGCTGGTGGAGAGCGAGTTGTTCGGCCATGTGCGCGGCGCCTTCACCGGAGCGCTCAATGATCGACGCGGCAAGTTTGAACTGGCCAATGGCGGCACGCTGTTTCTCGATGAAGTCGGCGAACTGTCACTGACGGTGCAGGCCAAATTGCTGCGGGTGCTGCAAAGCGGTCAGTTGCAACGCCTGGGCTCGGACAAGGAGCATCAGGTTGACGTGCGGCTGATCGCGGCGACCAACCGCGATCTGGCGGAAGAGGTCCGCAGTGGCCGTTACCGCGCCGACTTCTATCACCGCCTCAGTGTTTATCCTTTATTAGTCCCGGCGCTGCGTGACCGTGGCCGCGATGTACTGCTGCTCAGCGGCTACTTCCTGGAGCAGAATCGCTCGCGCATGGGCCTCAACAGCCTGCGCCTGAGCAGCGACGCCCAGGTGGCGTTGCTGGCCTACGACTGGCCCGGCAACGTGCGGGAGCTGGAACACTTGATCGGCCGCAGCGCATTGAAGGCGCTGGGCAATTGCAAGGAACGGCCGAAAATTCTCAGCCTGAGCGCCGCCGACCTGGACCTGCCCAATGGCAGCGTCGACATCGTCGCCGAGCAACCCGCGGCCACCGCCGTGGCGCTGGTGACCGGGGATCTGCGCGAGGCCACCGAGAACTATCAGCGCCAGTTGATTGGGGCGTGCCTGGAACGGCATCACAACAATTGGGCCAGTGCGGCCCGGGAGTTGGGATTGGACCGGGCGAATCTGGGCAGAATGGCAAAGAGACTGGGCATGAAGTGAGGGCCCCTTCGCGAGCAGGCTCGCTCCCACAATGGATTGGAAGTGTTCACAAATCCTGTGGGAGCGAGCCTGCTCGCGAAGGCGGACTACCGTTTAACCGATAAGTTAAAGCCTGCCCCCAACAAGTCGATAACCCGGCATCGATAGCTGTTGGCGATCCACGCGATTGCCCATCACCTTTTTCCAAAGAAGGTTCTTATGTCCACCACCAAAGCCCGCGCAGATTCACTTTCGCTTCTGCTGTTCACCTTGCGCAGTGGCAAGTTGATGGCGATCAACCTGCTCAAGGTCAGCGAAATCATTCCCTGCCCGCCGCTGACCAGGCTGCCGGAGTCGCACCCCCACGTAAAAGGCATCGCCACCTTGCGCGGTGCCTCGCTGTCGGTGATCGATCTCAGTCGCGCCATCGGCGAGCGCCCCCTGGAAGATCCGAACGGTGGCTGCCTGATCGTCACTGACGTCAGTCGCTCCAAGCAGGGCTTGCACGTCCAGGCGGTGAGCAAGATCGTCCACTGCCTGACCACCGACATCCGTCCGCCGCCCTTCGGCTCTGGCGGCGCGCGCGCGTACATCACCGGTGTGACCTCGGTCGATGGCACCTTGGTGCAAGTGCTGGACATCGAAAAGGTCATCCACGGCATCGCCCCGGTACAAATTGAAACGGCGCCGACCGAACTCAGCATGGAAGATGCTGAAGTGCTGGGCAACGCGCGAATTCTGGTGGTCGATGACAGCCAGGTGGCCTTGCAGCAATCGGTGCACACCCTGCGCAACCTCGGCCTGCAATGCCACACGGCGCGCAGTGCCAAGGAAGCCATCGATTGCCTGCTGGACCTGCAAGGCACCGCCCAGCAGATCAACCTCATCGTCTCCGACATCGAAATGTCCGAGATGGACGGCTACGCCTTCACCCGCACCTTGCGCGAAACCCCGGATTTCGCGCATCTCTATGTGCTGCTGCACACCTCGCTGGACAGCGCGATGAACAGCGAGAAGGCCCGTCTGGCCGGTGCAAACGGGGTGCTGACCAAGTTCTCTTCGCCGGAACTGACCAAATGCCTGATCGACGCGGCCAAGGCTGTGGCCGAACAGGGTCATTGAGTCTTGGCCGAAGACTATTGCTGGTTGATGCGGCGCGATCTCTCGCAGGGGGTGCCGGCCATCGGCTGGCCAACCGGTATCCAATTGACCCATTACCACCCGGAACTCGCGGCGTCCGTGCATCATTTGATGGAGCTTGGTTATCGCGAGGGTGGTGGACGTGTACCAGCGTTGGCGCTGTGGCAACGGCAGTTCGAGACCGATCCTGAATACGATCCCGACCTGTGTTTCGTTCTCCAGGATGCCGAAGGCGTGGTGGCTGTTTGTCAGTGCTGGACGAGTGCCTATATCAAGAACCTGGTGGTGCACCCGCGGGCTCGACATCAGGGCCTGGGCCGTGCGTTGTTGATGCATGCTTTCAAAGTGTTTCAGCAACGTCGGGAAGGCTTTGTGGATTTGAAGGTATTGGAGGACAACCTGCGGGCGCGACGGTTGTATGAGAGTGTCGGGATGTATGCGGTCCGCCGGGAATTGGTGCCTGCCTGATCTACCGCTTTCGCGAGCAGGCTCGCTCCCACATTTGGACCGAGCCCCCTTGTGGGAGCGAGCCTGCTCGCGAAGAGGCCTACACAAACGCCATCCAACCATAAGGCATACTCCCACCTTGGCCAACAACCGCCCAAGGATCCCTGAACCATGAAAGTCGCGACCCTGACCCTCCTCTGCCTCACCGCCCTCACCTTCCAGGCCAACGCCTCCAGCCCCGACGCCTGGGCTGCCTACGACAAAACCGTGCTCGCCAGCTGCACCAAGGCCAGCGGCCTGAAGAATGCCAAACCGGTCGGTAATACCGCGCAGTTCGATGACCGTGTCGGCTACACCGCTCTCCTGCTGCAAGGCCAGTACCCGCAAAAACACATGAAAGGCGCGCCAGGCACCGAGCTGTGTCTCTACAACAAAAAGAGCAAAACCGCCTTCGTCACCGAATGGGACTCGATCCGAGCGGATGCCAAGGCGCAGTGAGTGGCGCATAACTTGCTTCGACGGTGGTCTTTGCGGCGGCATTCTGTCGCCGACTCATGCCCCCGGATGCGACTGACCGCACAATGAATACGACGTTTTCCTGCGTAGGCTGTGGCAAATGCTGCAATGATCACCATGTTTCCCTGACCCTGCCCGAGGCCCGCATGTGGGCCGCTGACGGCGGTCAGGTGATCGTGCTGGTGGAGGCCTTCCTGAGCAACGGCCTGGGTCTGCCGGCACAGCAACGTGAACATGCCCAGCGTCGTTCGGCGGTGGTGCGCAGCGCCGATGCCGAAGCCTACGTCGCCATCACCTTTGCCGCCTACAATGCCGGTGCTTGCCGGAATCTTGACGAGAACAACCTCTGTCGCATCTACGAACGCCGGCCGCTGGTGTGCCGCATCTACCCGATGGAAATCAATCCGCACATCCCCCTGAACATCGCTTTGAAAGAATGTCCGCCGGAGTCGTGGGAAAAAGGGCCTGATCTGATTGTCGGCGGTGCACTGGTTGATAGTGAGTTGTCGGAATTGATCCAGCGTTCCCGTCAGGCGGATCGCGACGACATTCTGATGAAAGATGCGATTTGTGCGCTGTTGGGGATTCGGACCACGGCGTTGAAGGGCGATGGGTTTACTGCCTACCTGCCGGACATGAATGAGTTCGCCACGATCTTCGATGAATTGAATGGGCAGACATTGCCGCAGTGGAGCAGCGAATGGCTGTTTCATGTGTCGGGAGAGGACGTCGCCGGTCAGGTTGTGGCGGCCGGCGCGCAGGTGGTGACAGAGGCGCCTGTGAACTATGGGTTTATTTCGTTGCGGGCGGCTTGATCAAAGCGGTGTGTTGCCTGTGATGGCCTCTTCGCGAGCAGGCTCGCTCCCACAGGGGTCTTCAGTGAACACAGATTCCATGTGCAACACAGATCCACTGTGGGAGCGGGCTTGCCCGCGATGACGGCAGCACCATCACCGCAGAATCAAAGGCTTAACGCTTACCCATCGACCGCCGAGTCCCCGGCGGTGCCATGCCCGGCGTCTTGGTATGCCCGTTCTTGGCGCCATTCTTGTACCACGGCTGATTGGAGCCTTTGGCGGCGGCCAGCTCACCCGGCTTGAAAGGGAACTTGAACGCCGGGATCGCGGCGTTGGTTTCGCCGTCGGTGCTGGAGTCGACACTGTCTGGCAGCGCTGCCTGCTCGTCGCTCAAAACGTCGGCGACCGGCGGTTGTTTCGGGGAAGTCATGAAAGCTCCGGGTGGTGCGTAATGTGGCGGGCCCGGTCAGCGAGCCGCGAAAGGCGGCAGTATAACTGGATGAAGCGCCGCAAGCTGCTGTTAAGCGACTCGCACAAATCCCGGGAAGAATGTTAGCGTGCTCAGCATTGTCCACCGCCCGACGAGCCAGCATCCATGAAAAAAACCGTCCTCGCCTTCAGCCGTGTCACGCCTGAAATGGTTGAACGCCTGCAACAGGATTTCGACGTCATCGTGCCGAATCCGAAAAACGGCGACATCAATGCCCAGTTCAACGAAGCCCTGCCCCATGCCCACGGCTTGATCGGCGTCGGCCGAAAACTCGGTCGCGCACAACTGGAGAACGCCGCCAAACTGGAAGTCGTTTCAAGCGTCTCGGTGGGCTACGACAACTATGACGTCGCGTACTTCAACGAACGCGGGATCATGCTGACCAACACACCGGACGTGCTCACCGAAAGTACCGCCGACCTGGCCTTCGCCCTGTTGATGAGCAGTGCCCGACGCGTGGCCGAACTCGATGCCTGGACCAAGGCCGGTCAATGGCAAGCCACTGTCGGCGCGCCGCTGTTCGGTTGCGATGTTCATGGCAAGACCCTGGGCATCGTGGGCATGGGCAACATCGGTGCCGCCATTGCCCGTCGTGGCCGCCTGGGCTTCAACATGCCGGTCATCTATAGCGGCAACAGTCGCAAGACCGCGCTGGAACAGGAGCTCGGTGCGCAATACCGCAGCCTGGATCAACTGCTGGCCGAAGCCGACTTCGTGTGCCTGGTGGTGCCACTCAGCGAAAAGACCAAACACCTGATCAGCCATCGCGAACTGGGGCTGATGAAGTCGAGCGCCATCCTCATTAACATCTCGCGCGGCCCTGTGGTAGACGAACCGGCGCTGATCGAAGCGCTGCAAAACAAGCAGATTCGCGGTGCCGGGCTGGATGTGTACGAGAAAGAACCGCTGGCCGAATCGCCGCTGTTCCAACTGCAAAACGCCGTGACCTTGCCGCACATCGGCTCGGCCACCCAGGAAACCCGCGACGCGATGGCCAACCGTGCCCTGAGCAACTTGCGCAGTGCCTTGCTGGGCGAGCGACCGCAGGACCTGATCAACCCGCAAGTCTGGAAGGGTTGATTGAAGCGCGGCACGTCTTGTACGACGTGCCGCTTGTATACCCCTCGACGATATCCACCAGCCTCAAGTAACAAGTCCCTAATAACCTCGTTTAAACATTAACAAAGACATAACTTGCAACTCAGTCTTCGGCTGGCTTACAACAAACGCCTATAAACTCCGACAAACAAAAGCACCGATCGTGCATTCGGAGAATATCTGCATGAATAACTTCACCACCGCCGGTGTCATCAGGCGGAGCAAAGTGTTGATTGTCTTGATGGCGGCACTGTTCGGGCTCATGACACTCGTCAACAACTTCACCGACTACGCGGCGTACTCCGACTACATCGGGCGAATACTCAGCATGAGCGATACCGTCGGCAACGATTCCCGGCGTTACCGGGCCATCACTTCCACGATTTTTCATCACCGCTTTTACTGGGCAATCATCACGCTCGAGATCATTTTCACCTTCAGTTTCCTGGTAGGGACTTATCAGCTCTATCGGAAACTCACCGCACCACGCCGTGAGTTCCATGAAGCCAAGAAGTTCGCCATTATTGGTTTCAGCACCGCACTTTTCGTATACCAGACCTTATATGTCATCATCCTTAACGAATGGTTCGATATGGAGTATTCCGCCCAACGCAATGCATTTGAGTGGGCAAGAACCAACATTGAATACATGTTCCTCGGCCTCATATATCTCTTAGTGGCGAAGGACAATTGAACAGTCCTTTCCTCATGCCAACTTTCCCGCCACCGGCTTCACACTTGAGCCGGGTTTGCGAAACACCAGCACGTTACCCAACATGACCATGACCAACCCCATCAGCGCCGGAGGGGTCCATTGGTAGCCTTCGGCAAATGCCGAGACATTCAGCGCCACCACCGGAAACAGCACGGTGCAATAGGCTGCGCGTTCCGGCCCCATGCGACCAACCAGTGTCAGGTAGGCGGTGAAACCGATCACCGAGCCAGGAATCACCAGGTAAAGCAGCGAACCGATGTAGCGCGCATTCCATTCCATGTCGAACGGGATGCCCTTGACCAGACACCACACCGTTAACATCGCGGCACCATAAGCCATGCCCCACGCATTGGTCGTCAGTGGCTTGAGGCCGGCTTTCTGTTGCAGGCTCGACAGCATGTTGCCCGCCGAGAAACACAAGGTGCCGCACAGCGCCAGGCCCAGGCCGAGCAAGGTTTGCGGGCTGGCGGTGTGGCCAACCAGCTCGGGCCAGAACAGCAGGCCCAAGCCAAGCAGGCCCAGCGCGCCGCCCATCAGCACATTGCGGGCGATTTTCTGACCGAAGAACACCCGCGCATTGAGGGCGTTCCACAGCGTGGCAGTGGAAAACACCACGGCAACCAGGCCGCTGGGGATCCACTGACTGGCGGTCAGGAAACACATGAAGTTGACGCAAAACAGGCACAAGCCCTGTGCCAGGCAGATCAGATGCCCGCGCCGATTCATCACTTGCAGTTTGCGACTGAGCAGCAACATCGCAAACAGCACCAACGCGGCGAGGCCGAAGCGATAGACGATCGACACGGGAATCGCCACCACGCCCAGTTGCCACTTGAGGGCAATCCAGGTGGTGCCCCAGATCAGCACAGTCAACAGATACAAAGAAAGGTTCATGGCAAAGGCTCCTCGATAGGGGCCCAGTGTCCTGCGCCGCGCCCTGGCGCACTTGCATAAACTTGCGCTTTTGTCGCAGGGCTGGCTGGCAGGCGAACCGCTACGGAGTAGGATGCAAGGCGTTGGAGATAACTGATCATGGCTGCACTGGAAACCCTACAAGTCTTTCAAGCCCTCAACCGCTCGCCCAATGCTCGCCTGGAGCACAGCGCCGAGCTCGGTGACGGCCTCTCTGCAGCCTTGTGGAGCAACCATCACGACGCCCAGGACTACGAAGCGCCGAGCCACCACACGTTGTCGTGCTACATCGCCGGCGGCACCGGCACCTTTCGTCGCGACCAGCCCGGCACCAAGGGCGGCCCGGACAAGCTGTGCATCCTGCCGGCCGATCATCAGTCCGGCTGGGTCATCAACGGGGACATTCGCCTGGCACACCTGTATTTCAGCCCCGAACAATTTGCCCTCGGCTGCGTCACGTTGCTCGATCGCGAACCTCGGGAATTGCAGCTGCGCGAGCGAACCTTTCTGGAAGACCCGCAGCAGGCGTCGCGTTTTCGCCAGTTGATCGCCCTTAACTGGGACGAACCGGGTGAACGCCTGCTCACCAGCAGCCTGGCCCACGAGTTGCTCAGCCATGCCCTGCTCAGTCAGGTCAGCCATCGGCCGGGCCTGCGTCTGAAGGGTGGTTTGGCGGCGCATCAACGACGGCTGCTGGTGGAGTACATCGACGGTCACTTGGCCGATGCCATCAGCCTGGGACAACTCGCGGCGTTGTGCGCGCTGTCGGAATACCACTTCGCGCGGATGTTCCGCGAAAGCTTCGGCTTGCCGCCGCATCAGTACGTACTGGCGCGGCGGTTGAGTCGGGCGCGGGAGTTGCTGCGCTCGACATCCCAGCCATTGGGGGACATTGCACTGGCTTGCGGGTTTGCCAGTGCCAGTCATTTTACCAATCGATTCCGGCAAAGCCTGGGTGGGACGCCGGGGGAGTATCGGCAGGCGTTTTTGCGCTAGTCCCAAGTTTTTCGGCGCCTGTCAGGCCGTCTTCGCGAGCAGGCTCGCTCCCACAGGTTTACGCGATCCCACTGTGGGAGCGAGCCTGCTCGCGAAGAACGATGACGCGGTATACCGTCAGAATTCCAAAGTGCTCGACAAGATCACCTGCCGCGAATCCCCCATCGACACAAAGAACCGACTCGCCGCCGAGGTGTAGTACGTGCGGTCGAACAGATTCTTCACGTTGAGCTGGAACTTGACCTTCTGCCCGTCCAGCTGGGTGTCGTAGGTGGCGAACGCATCGGCGACGGTGTAGCTCGGCAACTCGAAATCATTCACCGCGTTACCCGCCCGCTCCCCGACGTAACGTGCTCCCGCACCGACCCGCAGCTGATCGCCGCCGATAATCCTGCCGAAGTCATACACCGCCGACAGCGAGCCACTGTTCTTCGCCACGTTCTGCAATTTCTTGCCTTTGTAATCCGGGTCTTCGGTGACCTCGGCATCGGTGTAGGCATAGCTGCCGATCAGGCTCCAGCGGTCGCTGAGCTGACCGCTCACATCCACCTCCAGACCACGGGAACGCACTTCACCGGCGGCGCTGTAGATCGTTACCGGGCCTTCGGAGTTGGCGATCAGCACGTTGCGTTTCTTGATGTCGAACAGGGCCACGTTGCCCGTCACGCGCCCCGGCAGATCGAGCTTGGCGCCGATTTCCCAGGACTTGGCCTCTTCCGGCGCAACGCTGCCGTCGAGCACGACGCTGCTGCCGCTCAAAGGCGCGATGGTCGAGTTGGGTTTGAACGATTCGGTATAGCTGCCGTAGAACGACAGCGCATCGGTGTAGCGATACACCAGGCCCGCGCGCGGCACCCATTTCTGCCCGTTGCTGTCGGTGTTGGCGTGGAACGGCACGCCTTTGCCGGCGTACTGGTCGTACTCCTGGAATCGTCCGCCCGCCACCAGAATCCACTGGTCGGTGAGGTGAATGGAGTCTTGCAGGAAGATCGAGTCGCTGCGCAGTTTATCGGTTTGCGCACTGTCGGCCGGGCTGACGGTGGTGCCTTCGACTTCACGGCCATACACCGGATTGAGGTAGCTGAAGGTGGTCAGGCTCTTCTGCCGGATCAGGTCTTCACGGTAGATCTTGCGGTACTCGTCATCGATGCCAAACACCAGATCGTGACGCATACCCAGAAGGTTGACGTTGCCTTCCAGGCTCGCCGTGGTGAAACGGTCGGTACTGATCGCATTCTGCGTGCCGTCCATGCTGCGGGTCAGTGTGCCCTTGTTGGTGTCGATGGCCGTCACGCGCACCTGGCTGGCGTCGTAGGTTTCGCGGTTCCAGCTGTAGCCGAAGTGGGCGTTCCAGTTGTCGTTGAGTTCGTGATCGGCTTCGAAGTGATAGAGGTCCGAGCGCCCTTCCATGTTGTTGAAAGGTTCGTCGAGCCGACGCTCCCGGGAGATGTCCAGCGGATGGTTGTCACGGGGGTCGATCACCGTGCCACGGTCGAACGGGGTCAGGAACTCACGATGTTCGTAGGCGAACAACAGCTTGGTGCTTTCGCCGAACCAGGCCAGCGAGGGGGCGACCAATGTTTCGCGATGCACGCCGTAGTTGCGCCAGTAATCCTCGTCTTCGTGGTCCAGCACCATGCGATAGGCCAACCCGGAAGTGCCGAGGGCGCCGGTGCTGTCAAAGGTGCCGCCGCTACCGTTCTTGCCTTCGCCATAGGTCGAGCCGCGCAGGGTCAAGGCGTTGTACTGCTCAAGCTCGGGCTTTTTGCTGACCATGTTCACCACGCCGCCCGGGTCCTGAATCCCGTAGAGCAGCGAGGCCGGCCCCTTGAGCACTTCGACCCGGTCCACCGTGGCGTTCATGCCACGACCCTGCACGATCGGCATGCCGTCGCGCATGATCGACCCGTTGCGGTTGTCGCCAAAGCCGCGGGTCATCACCGAATCCTGGGTACTGCCCAGCGTGTTGCCCTGGGTGATGCCGCTGACGTTGGCCAGGGCGTCATCCAGATTGCGCGGTGCCTGATCACGAATGACCTGCGCCGCCACCACGTTGACGGTCTGCGGGATTTCCTGAAGCGGCGCCGAGGTGCGCATGACCGAACTGGTGGGCGGTGGCTGGTAGCTGGTGGATTGATCCATCACCGAGGTAATGGTGGTCGCGCCCAGGTTCAAGGCGCCTTCGGTGGGCAGCGGTTCCAGCGCCATGGTGTGGCCGTCGGTACGGCGGAAGGTGAAGCCCGAGCCGCTGAGCAACCGTTGCAGCGCCTGTTCGGCGCTCATCTGGCCATTTACGGCCGGCGCGTTAAGACCGTAGGGCGCCTCATCGGTGTAGACGACACTGATGCCCGTCACCCGACTGAATTCGCTCAAGGCCTGGGGCAGCGGTTTGGCGGCCATCGAAAAGCTGAACTGCGCACCTTGCTGGGCGCTGGTATCCGCAGCCATCGCCACGCTCAGCGGCAGCAACGCCAGCGCCGAAAAACTCAACGCAGAAGCACCCAACCATTGTTTGACCGAACCCGATTTTGCCCTGGACTTCATGACTCATGACCTGTGTAGAACCACAACTGATGCGAATGACTCGCAGTTTCAGTCACTACACGGATGGCGTTCGGTTTTACCTCAGCAGAAAGTTGAAAATATTTTTGCTCAGATGAATGGGGTGTCTGATCTGGCCCTTTCGCGAGCAGGCTCGCTCCCACAAGGGAAACGCATTCCAAAATGTGGGAGCGAGCCTGCTCGCGAAGAGGCCGGCCGCTTCAACGCAAAATAATCAGATGCCCCAACACCTGATGCTGCTCAAACCCCAACACCCCCTGCAACGAACCCAACACCGCCTGCGGGTCCTTGCTCGGGAAGCTGCCACTGACCCGTCGCTGGGCCAGTTCATCGTTGAGTAACACAATCCGCCCCGGGTAATACCGCGTCAGGTCCTGTACCACCTCGGCCAAGGTCGCCTTGTAGTAATTGAGCCACCCCTGGCGCCACGCCAGTTGCGCCTCACTGTCCACCGCGTGCAACGGTTGCGCCGTGCCTTCGCCATAGGCCACTTGCTGGCCGGCGGTGAGAATCTGCTGCGCGCCATCCTTATCCGCCGTCACGGCAACGCGACCGGACAACACCGTGACCTGCGCGCCATGGGGTTGCAGGCGCACCTCGAACTGCGTACCCAGCACTCGCGCCTGGCCCTTTTCCGCGTCGACCACGAACGGCTCACCGGTGTGAGTCACGCTGAAGAAACCGGCACCGCGACGCACCTGCACATGCCGTTCACCACGGCTGAAATCCACCGCGATGGCACTGTCGGCATCAAGGGTGACTTGCGACTGATCGACCAGGGTGACGGTGCGGATTTCCCCCGGTGCCGAGACATAGTCAGCGCCCAGGTCCTCCAACCAGCGCAACGGCTGCCAACCGGTGCCGAGGCTGATCATCAGCAACAGGCAAGCGGCCATCGCCAGCGCACCGGACCAGCGCCGAACGCTGTTACGACGCGAATGATTCATGGCGTTGAGGTAACGCTGCAGGGCCAGTGCGTCTTCATCGGCCAGGGTGCGCGCCGGCACTTCGCTCAACTCCCACAGCACTTGCGCACGAGCGTAGGCCTCGGCGTGCGCCGGGTCAGCCTGCAGCCACTGACTGAACGTGGCCTGATCGCCACTGCTCGGCTCGTCATGCAGCAGGCTCAGCCAGGCCAGCGCGGCCTGTTCCTGAGCGGGCGTCGGAGTGACGCTTTGGACGTTATTCACGGTGCTTTCCCTGGCGTACGCGGTTCCGGTTCCCGCAGGCTGGCCTTGCAGGCCTCGAGCGCGCGCATCATATGTTTTTCCACGGCACTTTGGGACAAGCCCATAGCCTTGGCGATTTCGGCATATTTGCGGCCATGGATGCGGTTGAGCAGGAAGATCTGCCGCGTGCGCTCAGGCAACGCGCGCAACGCCACTTCGACATTCCGCAAATCGTTACCCGCCTCCAGCGCCGCTTGCGGCTCGCCACCGACGCTGTCCGACGGTTCGGCCATCAAGCCTTCGCTCGCCCGCGCCCGCGTACCTTCGCTACGCAAATGGTCGATGGCGATGTTGCCGGCGCAACGCAACAAGTAGGTGCTGAGTTCCTCGACCTGCACCAGCGGCCGCCGCCAGAAACGCAGGAACAAGTCCTGCACCAGATCGGCCGCCGTCGCCCGGCAACCGACGCGGCGATTCACCAGCGCTTCCATTTGCGAGCGTTGCGAGAGGAACACCTGGAGAAAATGTGCACGGTCACTCCGCGGTTCATCCTGCGCAAGGTCTTGGGGTTCGGGAGGACTCGTGATCATCGGTTCGGTACTGCGCTAAGGGCAATCGGGTTGGCCAGCGAGGCGCAATACTAATGATAAATATTCTCATACGCAAAGTTGTCGGATGAGACCTGCTTGTCACTCCGACGCCCCTGAGCCGAGCCTTGCCATTTTCGGGCAGACTCCGGTGGCGTTCTAATCGCCGGCCCAGAGATTAATTGTGGCGAGGGAGCTTGCTCCCGCTGGGGTGCGTAGCGCCCCCCAAAACCCTTCAATGAGCTATATCAGTCCGATCCGGGTGGCAGGTTTTACGACTGCTTCGCAGTCGAGCGGGAGCAAGCTCCCTCGCCACAAAAGCCTTCAGCATGGTGAACGGTGAACACCAGATACAAAACGGGCCTGCATTGCAGGCCCGTTTTCATAGGGAGGGTCAATCAGGCTTCAAGCGTTTTGCGCAGCCTGTTCGTTTTCAAGAAACTCTTCTTCCAGCAGCTTGTCGGCGTGAGGCCTGCGCTCGAAGGGCACCACGGCAGCGCGTGGTTTGCCACGCAGTTTGCCGAACAGATGTTCAAGGGCGTGTTCGAGTTTCTCGGCGGCTCCGTCGATCGCCAATTCCAGGTTGGCGGCTTTATGGGTGACAGAAATCGGTTGGTGGCCTTTTGGCCGCGCTTCCAGCTGACAGCGCAAATCGTGGGGACCGGGCTTGTCGCCGTTCTCGTCCCGCAGGTGAACCTCGACTCGGGTCAAGTCCTCCTCATAACGTTCGAGCGTGCTCTCAATGGTGGTTCGTACCCACTCCTCCAGTCGTTTACTGCTTTGAATATGGTTATCGCTATTGACTTGGATTTGCATAGTTCATCCCTTATTTCAGCTAGCTCGCGAGAGGCCGGTCAGCTAAGCCCTTGGGCGTCGTCACCGTGACCTCTTGGTTACACAATCGGTCTGTACGCTGAACAATTCAACCCCTGAAAAAAGATAAATTTGTAATCGTAAAAAAAGCCGGACAACCGGTAAAAGCGCTGTTAAGGTCGGGAGTTGGGTCGACCCGTTCCTTTGTCACAATTTCTCACATCTGCTGCTCTCCCAACGGGTGCAGAGCGCGAAAAATCCCCGCCTCCTCCACCAGCCAGTCATGCACCGCGCGCACGCCCGGATGGCTCAACGCACCCGGCGCATAGAGCAGCATGTAGCGCTTGTGATTGGGCACCGCCAAGCCAAACGGCACGATCAGCGCCCCCCGCTCCAACTCGTCGTTCAACAGCGTTCGCCGCGCAATGGCCACGCCCATTCCGGCGATGGCCGCTTCGATGGTCAGGTGATTGCGATTGAACGTATGCCCACGCCGCACATCCGCCCCTTCGAAGCCGATGGCGTTGAGGTAGAACTCCCATTCCGCATACTCGTAACTGCCGCGCCAGGCGGTGATGTCGTGCAGCAAGGGGAAATGCATCAGGTCCGCCGGGCCATGCAGCGGCGGACGACCACGCAACAAGCCCGGCGCGCAGACCGGAAAAATCTGTTCATCGAGCAAGGCTGTGGATAACAGGCCGGGATAGCTGCCGTCGTTCAGGTCGATGGCCAGGTCGAAGTCGCCCTCATGCAACGGCACGCTGCTGTCCTCGGCCACCAGGCGCAACTGGATGTCCGGAAAGCGCTGCTGCAGACGCGGCAAGCGCGGCGTCAGCCATTTGCTCAGGAACGATGGAATCGAACGCACCCGCAGGGTTCCGCTGATCATGCCGGCATCCAGCCTGCGCAACTCCGCATCGATGCTGCCATAGGCCTCGTTGACGGTGATGGCCAGGCGCTGGCCCTCGGCACTCAGTTCCACGCCCCGGGCACGCCGGTGAAACAGGCGAAACCCCAGGCGATCTTCCAATTGGCGAATCTGTTGGCTGACCGCGCCCGGCGTGATGTGCAGTTCCTCGGCGCAGCGGGTGAACGACAAGTGCCGGGCGGCACAGGAAAACACCTGCAGCCACACATAAGTCTGGGCATGCAATTGACGACTCATCGTTTAGTCCTGCTAAAGGCTGTCTTAGGAAGTTTCGTTGGTCACGTAGGACCGAGGTTGGCAGTATCGCTGAAAGTGCGCTTGTCCTACAAAAATGGCAGCGATTCATCCTCCATTGCAGGCATAGGCTTTAGCATGGCTATCAGTGTTTTCGATCTCTTCAAAGTCGGCATCGGTCCGTCCAGTTCCCATACCGTCGGTCCGATGCGTGCTGCGGCGACCTTCGCCCAGGCCCTGGTCAATCAGGGTGTTGTATCCGACGTGCGGCGAGTAGAAATCCGACTCTATGGGTCCCTGTCGGCGACAGGCGTCGGTCACGCCACCGATCGCGCCTGTGTCATGGGTTTGATGGGCGAGTGGCCGGACCGTATCGATCCCACCACCATCGACAGCCGCATCCACACCCTGCGCGAAACCGCCGAACTGTCTCTGGCCGGCCAGGCAACCATTGCCTTTGACTGGTCACGCGATCTCCTGCTGCTCGACGAGAGCCTGCCCTACCACCCCAACGCCATGTCGCTGACCGCCTTTGGCGAAACCGGCGAACTGTTCGAACAAACGTACTACTCGATCGGCGGCGGTTTCATCATCGAAGCGGCCGAAGCCGAATCCGGCGTGGCCCCCGCCAGCGACGTCGTGCTGCCGTACGACTTTTCCAGCGCTGTCGAATTGCTTCAGCTCTGCGAACAGCACGGCTTGCGGGTTTCCGAATTGATGATGGCCAACGAACGGGCCTGGCGCAGTGACGAAGACATCCGCCAGGGCCTGCTGCACATCTGGTCAGTGATGCGCGAGTGCGTCGAGCAAGGGTTGCACCACGAAGGCATCCTGCCCGGCGGCCTGAATGTTCCCCGTCGCGCGGCGAAGTTGCATCGCAACCTGTTGGAAATCGGCAAGCCGAATGTGATCACCTCGACTTTGTCGGCCATGGAATGGGTCAACCTGTTTGCCCTCGCGGTGAACGAAGAAAACGCCGCCGGCGGACGCATGGTCACCGCACCGACCAACGGCGCGGCGGGGATCATTCCGGCGGTGCTGCACTACTACATGAAGTTCAATCCCGACGCCTCGGACGACGACGTGGTGGCGTTCTTTCTGGGCGCAGCGGCCGTCGGCATCCTCTGCAAGAAAAACGCCTCGATCTCCGGTGCCGAAGTCGGCTGCCAGGGCGAAGTCGGCTCGGCCTGCGCCATGGCCGCTGCGGGTTTGGCGGAGGTGCTGGGTGCCACGCCGGAACAACTGGAAAACGCCGCGGAAATCGGCCTGGAACACAACCTCGGCCTGACTTGCGACCCGGTGGGCGGGCTGGTGCAAGTGCCGTGTATCGAGCGCAACGCGATCGCTGCCGTGAAAGCGATCAATGCCACGCAAATGGCCCTGCGCGGCGACGGCAAACACTTCATTTCCCTGGACCGGGTGATCCGCACTATGCGCGATACCGGTGCCGATATGCATGACAAGTACAAAGAGACGTCACGGGGTGGCCTGGCGGTGAGCTGGGTCGAGTGCTGATCGCTTTGGAGGCACGACACGCTTTATTGCCCTGAAACGGGCACTTACTGTAGGAGCGAGCCTGCTCGCGAAAAAGCCACAGGCGACGCGGGACATCTGGTTTCCAGCGTTATTGTTCACGACCATCGCGAGCAGAGCTCGCTCCTACAAGGGGCCTGATTGTCGGACAATCTATCCGGCATGCCCCTTGCTACATCCCTGTTGCAAGCATTGATGGCGAAATGGCTATGGAATGGCCGATGGTCTGGTGTTGCGAACTAATCCCGATCACGACCGGTCAACAACTGCACGTTCAATCAGGCGGTGACGCATCATGGACAACCCTTTTCAGCTCATTACCGATGCTTTCGCAGCGGATTATCAAATCAACCTGAGCATTCAGGGACTCGATGGCAGCATCATGCTGACCCTGTCCAACAGCGGTCGAGTCGTCGCCAAGCGCATGATCAGTGCCGAACAACGCAATGACCCCGAGCGCCTCAAACGCCTGGTGCAAAGCATTCAGTTCGGCATCGCCATCGAACAGGGCCACAGCGCGGTGGCCATCCTTGAATCCATGACCGACGGCAGCCCGCGTAACCTGCCACCGCCCACGGCCAAGGGCCGCCACCGCCCCACCCTGGGGCTTTAGATTTCGCCCTTTTCGACTTCCGGGTGTTCACTGGAGCCCGCACCGGTTTTGCGATGCGGGTTTTCAATTTTCACCGATGGAAATTGCGACGAGGCGTAACGCACCACCAGAATCGCGAACGCCAACAACAGAATCCCGCCGCACAGATAAATGATCCCCAGGTCCGGCGGATTGTGGTGCGATACGTTGGAAATCAGCAGGCGTGTCAGCGCAGTGATCGCCACATAGATCAGGAAGCGCACCGGCATGTGGTTGGTCTTGAAGTAAATCCCGACCATCGCCCCCAGTTCCAGGTAGATGAACAGCAGCAGGATGTCATCGATCTTGATGTGCCCTTGCTCGATCATCCCGAGAAATTCCATCACCGCCGCCCAAGCAGTCACGGCACCGATGGCGAACAGCGCCAGGTAGTGAAAGGTCTCGACGAACAGGTTGCCCAGGGATTCCGCCAGCTGGTGCACGTTCTGCCGCAGGTTTTCGGCCCAGTTGATTTTCACGATGATGCTTCCTTAGGTCGGTTCGACCGGATAATGCGGGTTGGACTTTACGTTTGTTCTGCATGCAGTGGCTGATCCATGCAGAAACTGTTTATGCAGAAAGAGGGCCACGCCATCATGGCGAGCCGCTGTAGATTGCGCCCCGTGGCGTTTGGTCGCACCTCTTCTGGCCATCGCAGGACCTGTGGGAGCTGGCTTGCCCGCGATGGGAGCAACTCGATCCCAATGACAAACCCCAAAACCGGTCTACATTAAAAAGCCACTACCCAAACCCCAGCGATTCGCTTATGCTTTTCGCTGTATATAAATACAGTAGTCGAATCAGACAACCAAATGTGAAGGCATGTGAGGTGGTGAATGGCCGTCGAAGTGGTATACCGCAGCAGCCGAGATCTGGAGCGCTTGTTCATGGATAAAGCCGAAGCTGACCGTCATGACAAAATGCTCGAGCTGGCCGAGTTGCTGGCTGAGGTGTTGCAAAAAGCCGTTCCGTCCCTGACCGAACAGCAAGTGGAAGAAGCCGGGATCTACATGGCGAAGAATCGCGATGTGTTCGCCAAGGCGTTCAAGAGCCAGCCGGACGCCTTGTCCGAGTTGCTGAGCGCGCCGGTTGAGGTTCCGCAACCCGTTGAAGTGGCGGCTCCCGTCGAAGAGGCGGTCGTTGAGCCGGTTGCCCCGGCCAAGCCAGCCAAGGCCGCCAAAGCGGCAAAGTAAGTGACAGCCGAATTGAACAGGCCCTGAGTCGAATGACTCAGGGCCTTTTTCATGCCAGGTGAAAAACCGCCACGTCAGCGGTACAGGACTTTTTCCGCCAACTCATCCGCCACCCGCGCCGGCGAGCGTTTTTCCGCCTGGGCATGGGCAAACACTTCGGTCAGGCGCGAACTGATTTTCGACAGGTGCGCAGTGATGGTCGCCAGCTCTTCACCCCGGTGCTTGAGTGACACGTAGATCAGCCCGCCGGCATTGATCACGTAATCCGGCGCATACAGGATGCCACGCCGTTCCAACTGATCGGCGACGTCCAGATGGGTCAGCTGGTTGTTCGCGGACCCCGCCACCGCCGAGCAGCGCAATTGCGTCACGCTATGACTGTTGAGCACGCCACCCAGACCGCACGGCGCCAGAATGTCGCAAGGCGTGCTGAGCAGTGCGTCGTTGGCAATCGGGTGTGCGCCGAGTTGCTCCATGGCCAGCTGCACCTTCCCGTGGTCGATGTCGCTGACCAGCAGTTCGGCGCCAGCGGCATGCAGTTGTTCCGCCAGGGCAAAGCCCACGTTGCCCAGGCCCTGAATGGCCACGCGCAAACCTTCGAGGTTGTCGCTGCCCAATCGCGCCATAGCGGTAGCGCGAATGCCAGTGAACACGCCCATTGCCGCGTGGGGTGCAGGGTCGCCTGCCGACGTGGTGCTGGTGACGTGTTGGGTTTGTTGGGCAATGCAATCCATGTCTGCCACTGACGTGCCGCTGTCGATGGCCGTGATATAGCGACCGTCGAGCTGATTGATGCATCGCCCGAACGCTTCGAACAGCGCGGCGCGATCAGCCACGTGAACCGGGCGAACGATCACCGCCACACCGCCGCCTTGCGCCAGGCCGGCCAGGGCAGCCTTGTAGCTCATGCCTTGGGCAAGGCGCACGGCATCCTCGACAGCGGATTCGTCGCTGGGGTAAGCAAGGTAACGACAACCGCCCAGGGCGGGCCCCAGGCGACTGTTATGGATGGCAATGACCGCCTTCAACCCGGTGGCCGGGTCGACGCTCAGATGCAGCGATTCAAGGCGAGTGCTTTGCATGAGAGCGAACATCGTAAGGCTCCCGAATCACTTCTTGTAGTCGCCAGTATAGGCTTGCGCACAAAAATTGCAGAAGCGCGCCGGAATAAGCGTAGCGGCCATTCAGGTATTCGGAAATAACCCTTGGCTCCCCCTGACCAGTACTGGACGAATGGCAAAGACGGGGCTAAAACGAGGCATTGACCGGAGATTTTGATGACCCCGCGCCAATCGTTTTTCGCCTGTCTGCAACGTTCACCGCCCGCGCTGTTCGAGGCGGCGCTATGGATTGCCGCCGAACATGACAGCGAGGTGAACCCCGAGACGCTGTTGGCGAATTTCAAGACGCTGCAACAGCGAATCAGTGGCAGCTTGCCGATGTTGCCGGTGAGTGAACTGGCGCAACCCCTGCTGCGGCGCATGAATGACCTGGGGTTCGCCCAGGACGACTTCACGCCCTTGCGCCCACAAGTGGCACTGATCAATCAAGTATTGGAACGTCGGCGTGGACAACCGCTCGCCTTGGGCTTGATTGCACTGGAGTTGGCCAGAGGCCTGGAAATCCCCTTGGTCGGCGTCAACTTCCCCGGCCATTTTCTACTGCGCGTTCCGGGCGCAGACCACCTGCTCGATCCGTGCGGCGGCCGTCGCCTCTACCCCAACGATTGCCGGGAACTGCTGCAACGCCAATACGGCCCGAACATGAAGCTCAGCGCCGAACACCTGGTCACCGCCGAGCCCGTGCAAATGCTGCAACGCCTGTCGCGCAACCTGCGCCAGTTGCACCTTTCCAATGACGATTACATCGGTGCCCTGATCGATGCCGAACGCGTGCTGGAATTGGGCAGCGGCACCGCTGCGGACTATCTGGCCCGCGCCAGCCTCTACCAGCGTCTGGACTGCCCCAACGCCGAGCGTTTCGACCTTGAACATGCCCTGATGCTCAGCGATGACCCGATCCAGCGAATTCGCCTGACCGAGCGGCTGGGGCATTTGCCGCCCAACTCCATCGTCCACTGATCCCGCTCTTGCTCGCGTTGAACCAAGGGACACCGCACTCATTCAGAATGCGCGCGTTATCGTTGACCACCATCGCGAGCAGGCTCGCTCCCACAAGGGGTAAGGGCTGGGACAGGTGTTGCGTCAGAGGGCGAACGCACCTGCATGATCAGCAGCGCGGCGATCACTGCCGGTACGGCACAGAAGAAGAAAATCTGCTGCACCGGAATCTGCATCGCCAACAACATGCTGCCAAACAGCGGTCCGAGGATCGAGCCGAAACGCCCTACACCCAATGCCCAACCGGTGCCGGTGGCGCGAACCTGCGCCGGGTAGAAGTTACTGGCGAAGGCGTTGAGGGTCAGTTGCCCGCCAATGATGCAGAATCCGGCGGCGAATACAGAGGCCACCAGGTAGCGCGGATTGTCATGATTCAAGCCCAGCAAAATGGTGCAAACCGCCGCCCCCGCCAGTACACACGACAGCAGTCGCACTTTGCTTTTCAGGCGGTCGGCGATCCAGGCCATGCCAATCGCACCGACGGTGCCGGCGAACAGGAACATCGAGGTCACAAGATTGGCCTCGCTGAGTTTCAGGCCACTTTCCAGCAACAGCGACGGCAGCCAGCTGATCATGAAATACAGCAGGATCAGGCTGACGAAAAACGTTGCCCAGATCAGTAGCGTCGGTCGCGCATAACCGTTGCGGAACAGCTCCACCACCGTCAGTTTGCTGCCCTGCTCCCGCTCGTTTTGCTCGATGGACGCAGCAGGTGGCTGCCAATCTGGCAGCATGCGCGCAGTGACTTTGTTCAAGCGGGCATAGGGCGGTGCGTCACGCAGCAGACGCGGAAGAGACTCCGGCAGCAACCAGACCAGAAACGGAAACAGCAGCAGCGGTGTCACGCCACCGGCGAGGAAAACGGACTGCCAGCCGAAGCTGTCGATGAACCCGGCGGCGACAAAACCACCCGCCGCGCCGCCAAAGGAAAACCCGCACGCGGCCAGCGTGACCATCAGCGTACGCAGGCGAGGTGGCGAGTATTCCGACATCAGCGCCATGGCACTGGGCATCGCCCCGCCCATGCCGATACCGCAGATGAAACGTGCGGCCATCAGGGTGTTCAGGGAATCGGCGAACATCATCAAAATCGTGAGGCTGGCGTAGATCAGCACGCAGCCGAGCAGAATCCGTCGTACACCGAAGCGGTCCGCCAGGGGCGTCACCGCCAGCGAGCCGAGCGTCAAGCCCAGCAGGTTGGCACTGAAAACCGGCCCGAAAGCCGCCTTTTCCAGCCCCCAATCCTGTGCCAGGGCCGGCACCACATAACCCAGCACCTGTGCATCGTAGCCATCCGTCACCAGCAACAGGGCCAGGAGCAACAGGATCAGCCATTGATAACGGGACACGGGACGGGCATCGAGTGCCTCGCGAAAACTGGCAATCTGGTTGTGCATGGCAAGGTTCCTGATTTCTTTTTTATGTTTTTGACACGACCCGATTCCCCTGTAGGAGCGAGCTTGCTCGCGATGGTCTTAACGAAAACGCGTATCACCAGACACCACTCGTTATCGTTGACGACCATCGCGAGCAAGCTCGCTCCTACAGTGTTGGGTCGGGGGTGAGGCTTTAAGGGGTGTCCGGTTGGTTAGCCGGATGCGCCTTGATGAACGCCGGATGCGCAGCGGCCAGTGCCGCCACCCGACGAATCCGTGGCCAGGCATCAAGGGAAATGTTGAAACGCTCGGCCGCGTACAGCTGCGGGATCAGGTACACATCCGCCAACCCTGGGTGCGGCCCGAAGCAGTAACCGTCGTCACCGATCAGTTGCTCCACGGTCGCCAGCCCCTGGCTGATCCAATGCCCGATCCATTCGACCACCTGGGTTTCATCGTGGCCCAACTGCCGCAGCCGATTGAGTACGCTGACGTTGTGCAGCGGGTGCACATCGCAACCAATCACCGCCGCCACACCGCGCTCATGGGCACGGGCAGCGAGCTCCTTGGACAGCAGCGGCACCTGTGGATAACGTTCTTCCAGGTACTCGATGATCGCCGGTGACTGGATCAGCAGCTCGCCTTCATCGGTGCGCAAGGCCGGCACGCGACCTTGCGGGTTGATGCCCAGATACGCGCTCTGGCGATGCTCGCCACCCGGTGGTGCGATCAGGTTGATCGGCAGCGCCTGGTAATCCAGCCCCTTCAGCGCCAGCGCGATGCGCACCCGATAGGACGAGGTCGACCGGTAGTAGGTATAGAGCTCCATGACCCGTTCCCCTTAGCGCGCCGGAAGCACTTTGCCACGGCATTCGCCGAAACCGATGGAAGCGAAACCCTCACGGCTGCAACGGCCCCGCAGAATGATTTCGTCGCCATCCTCCAGGAACTTGCGCACTTCGCCCGACGCCAATTCGATTGGTTTTTTACCGCCTTCGGTGATTTCCAGCAGGCTGCCGAACTGACCGTTTTCAGGGCCCGACAAGGTACCGGAACCGAACAGGTCACCGGCCTGCAATTGGCAACCGTTGACGCTGTGGTGCGCGACCATTTGCGCCACGGTCCAGTACATGTGTTTCGAGTTGCTCAAGGTCAGACGATGGGCGGGCAGGTTCTGCTCGCGCATGGCTTCGGTCAGCAGCAGCACTTCCAGTTCAATGTCGAAGGCACCGGCGGCCTGATCGCGCTGATCGAACAGATACGGCAGTGGTTGCGGATCGCCTTCCGGGCGCGCCGGCTGGGCACGACGGAACGGCTCAAGCGCTTCGGCAGTCACCACCCAGGGCGAAATGCTGGTGATGAAACTCTTCGACAGGAACGGCCCCAGCGGCTGGTATTCCCACGCCTGGATGTCGCGCGCCGACCAGTCGTTGAGCAGGCAGAAACCGGCGATGTGATCGGCGGCGTCACCAATGGCAATCGAGTCGCCCATGTCGTTGCCCTGGCCAATCCAGATGCCCAGTTCCAGCTCATAGTCCAGGCGCGCGCACGGACCAAAGGTCGGCTCGGTCTGCCCGGCCGGCAAGGTCTGGCCTTTGGGGCGGCGCACATCGGTGCCGGACGGACGAATGGTCGAGGCGCGGCCGTGGTAGCCGATCGGCACGTACTTGTAGTTCGGCAGCAACGGGTTGTCCGGGCGGAACAGTTTGCCGACGTTTTGCGCGTGTTCGATGCCCACGTAGAAGTCGGTGTAGTCGTTGATTTTCGCCGGCAGGTGCATCTCGCAATCCGCCGCCAGTGGCAGCAGTTTTGCGCCCTGGGCTTCGATCTTGCCGTGCAGGGTGCTGCCCTCGCTCAGCAGCTCCAGCAGACGCTCGCGCAGTGCCACACGCGCTTCACGGCCCAGTTCGAAGAAGGCATTCAACTGACCGTCACGGGTCGCTTCGACGGCGGTTTTTGCGGCACCGTCGAACAGACCGGCATCGAGTCCGGCCTCCAGATCAAAGATATGTTCGCCGATGGCCACGCCACTGCGAGGCGCCGAACCTTTCACGCTGAACACGCCCAGCGGCAGGTTTTGCAGCGGGAAATCAGCATGGCCGTTGGCGGAAGCAACCCAGCTGCGAGTGATGGAAGTCTGCGTCATGGGTTATCTCCGGGTCGGGTCGAAAGTGGCGGGCAGCGTGGCCCAGCATGCGTCGTAGTTGGATTGCAATTGCGGGCAATCGAGGGCGAAACGGCTCGGACGCAGCACTTGGCTGGTCTCGAACATGAAGGCCATGGTGTTGTCGATTTTCCCCGGTTTGAGATCGGCATTGATCGCCTTGGTGCAGGTCTCGCCATCCGGGCCGTGGGCGCTCATGCAGCTGTGCAGCGACGCGCCGCCAGGGACGAAGCCTTCAGCCTTGGCGTCGTACTCACCCTGGATCAGCCCCATGAATTCGTTCATCAGGTTGCGGTGGAACCACGGTGGACGGAAGGTGTTCTCGGCCACCATCCAGCGTGGCGGGAAGATCACGAAGTCGAGGTTGGCCAGACCGTGGACGCTGGTCGGCGACGTCAGCACCGTGAAGATCGACGGGTCCGGGTGATCGAAGCTGACCGTGCCGATGGTGTTGAAACGGCGCAGGTCATATTTGTACGGCACGTTGTTGCCGTGCCAGGCCACAACATCCAGAGGCGAATGCTTGAGTTCGCAACCCCACAATTGGCCGAGGAATTTCTGCACCAGGGTCGTCGGTTGCGCGATGTGTTCGTAATGGGCAACCGGCGTCAGGAAATCACGCGGGTTGGCCAGGCCGTTGCTGCCGATCGGCCCCAGGTCCGGCAGGCGGAGGGGTGCGCCATGGTTCTCGGCAATGTAGCCGCGAGCTTGCGGATCGAGCAGTTCAACGCGGAATTTCAAACCCCGTGGCAGGACGGCGATTTCCAGCGGCTCCAGCTCCAGTACACCGAGTTCGGTGGCAATCCGCAAACGGCCCTGCTGTGGCACCACCAGCATTTCGCCGTCGGCATTGAAGAACACCCGTTCCATGGAACGGTTGGCGCGGTAGATGTAGAGGCTGATTCCGGCCGGTTTATCGGCGCCGGAGTTGGCGGCCATGCTCACCAGACCGTCGATGAAATCGGTCGGCTCGGCAGGGATATCCAGGGCGTTCCAACGCAGGCGATTGGGGGTCACTTCACCCAATGGCCCGCCAGCCAGTTGCCGATCGAGTTTGGCGAACTGCGGATGATTGGCCGACGGCTGGATACGGTACATCCAGGTGCGCCGCGCTTCACTGCGGGTCATGGTGAAGGCAGTGCCGGAAAACAGTTCGGTGTAGAGGCCGTAAGGGGCTTTTTGCGGGGAGTTCTGGCCGACCGGCAGTGCGCCGGGCAACGCTTCGCTGCTGAATTCGTTGCCGAAGCCTGACTGATAGGCCAGCGCTGGCGTCGTTGAATCGAGGGTCATGAAGCCTCCTGAACAAGGACTTGGCCGTGGCCTGTCGCTCTGAAGCAGAGGTTCTGGCACGCCGGGGTTGTTTTTATCGTAATCCAATTACGCATAACGTAATTTGATTGGTGTCGACCGTCAAGCTATAAAGACGCCCATTCATTCCGGGATCACAGCAGCGCCACCATGGAAAAGCCCACCAGCGACAGCAACGGTAAACAGAAAGTCCGCTCCGCCGAGGTGGGTACCGACATCCTCAAGGCATTGGCCGAGTTGTCGCCCTCGACGTCGCTCTCGCGCCTGGCCGAACACGTGCAGATGCCGGCCAGCAAGGTGCACCGTTATCTGCAGGCGCTGATCGCCAGCGGCTTTGCCGAACAGAATCCGGCGACCAACCATTACGGGCTGGGCCGTGAAGCCTTGCGCGTAGGGCTGGCGGCACTTAACAGTATGGACGTGCTGAAAGTCGCTGCCCTGCCGTTGGCCGAGTTGCGCGACGACTTGAACGAAACCTGCTTTCTGGCGGTGTGGGGCAACCAGGGCGCGACCGTGGTGCACATCGAGCCAGCGGTACGTGCGGTCACGGTCGTGACTCAATTGGGCTCGGTGTTGCCATTGCTCAGCTCTTCCACTGGCCTGGTGTTCGGTGCCTATCTGCCCAAGCGAGAAACCGTAGAACTGCGCGAGCAGGAACTGCAGGCTCACGCGGCCCACCCGCTGGCGGACGATCAGGTGTATGCCGCCATGTGCGAGCAGATCCGCGCACGCGGCCTGCACCACGTGCACGGCTTGCTGATGCCTGGCGTGGATGCCTTGTCGGCACCGGTGTTCAACGCCATGGGGAGTGTGGTGGCCGTCCTGACGGTGGTTGGCCCGACGTCACTGTTCCATGCCGATGAAAACGGCCCGGCCGCCCAACGCCTGCTGGCCGCCACGCGTGCGGTCAGTTGGCGAATGGGCTTTGAACCGGACAGCAAACCTGTTGCCTGAGCCAGTCAGATAAGAAGAGATTGAACTAGCGATGAGTACCTGTGGCGAGGGCATTTATCCCCGCTGGGCTGCGAAACGGCCCCAAAAGATGGGACTGCTGCGCAGTCCAGCGGGGATAAATCCCCTCGCCACAGATACCTTGTAAGCCTGATTGAATGGCATTTGGCCCTAACCTAGTGCAATCAAACCCAGCTTCTTCGCCGTGGCCACGGCTTGAGTCCGACGTTCAACGCCTAGCTTGCTGTGAATGCGCCGCGCGTGGGTTTTCACCGTATGCAATGAGATAAACAGCTGCTCGGCGATCTGTTGATTGGAATTGCCCTGGGCAATCAGGCCGAGCACCTCCAGCTCTCGTCCGCTCAACGGACTGGCGTCCAGGATCGCCGCAGGCTCTGCGTCGTCCACGCCCAGACGACTGAGCAGGGTCGGTTGACGCAGCCGCAGTTCGCACAAAGCCTGCTGCAAATGGCAGCGCCTCACCAATTCCAGCCCTGCCTGCAACGCTGACTTCGCCTGGTCAACCTCGCCACTCAGGTCCGCTACTTCGCAGATGGCCAGCTGCAATTCCGCTTCCAGTGTCAGCATTCCATGCTGTTGCGCGTGTTCGAGCAACGCCTTGAGTCGCTCCAGCGGTTGCCTGGCCTGGCGCAGATGGGTTTCGGCGAGCACCAGCAAATACTCGACCCGCGCAATCAGCTCCACCGTGGCCGGAGGTGCCTGCCGAGCATGGGTTCCGCGGTAGTGGCGCACGACGCGGGTCAAGGTTTCGAAGGCCAATTGCGGCCGTCCTTGCTGCAGCCAGAAGTGACTGCTGATTTGCAGCAGAACACCGCGATACACCGTGTCGGGAATCTGCCGTTGCTGCATCAACCGTTCGGCATCGCGCAAGCGATCAAAGGCGTGGGCGTAATCCCGTTGATTGGCCGCCACCTGGGCCTGCCCGAGAAAGCCATACAACGCCCGTTTGTCCTGACTGTGCAGACAATCCTGGAGACCGCTGTGGAAAAACTCGGCGGCCACGTCGTCCTGTCCCTGGCAGAGCGCCAGGCGTCCACGCCGCAGGGCAATCCGTCCCAGCAGCGGCGTCGGGCGATCGGCCTGTCGACACAACAATTCATGCACATCGGCCAGCAGGCTCTCGGCGCGGCGGGGAGCGCCGCGCTGTTCCAGCAACTGCGCGTGATCGAGTTCGAGCAAACCTTCGAACAGCAACGAACCTTGCGACCGCGCCAGGCACAGCGCCTCACGGTTCAGGGCCTGCGCCGCATCGAGCTCGGCATTGAGCAGCGCCTGTTGGGTCAACCCGGACAGGCACAGCAAGCGGGCCGGCCAGGCGTCCGCGCCCAACTCGGCCAGCGCATCGACAAAGTGCCCGCGAGCCGGCTCCATGCGTCCCTGCAAATGCAGCAGCCAGCCCTGCTGCGCCTGCCAGCGTGCCAGCAGTTGCCGTTGCAAAACTTCCGTTGGTTGCGGTGCGAAGCGCGCCAGTTGCTCGATGCACAGTGCCGCCTGATCGAAGCGTCCGGCAAACAACAGTGCCGCGGTGATCAGACCGACCAATTGCGGCGAACCGAGGGTCAGTTCGTGCCCCTGGTGCTCATGCAGATTCAGCAACAGGCGCACGTTCTCGCACCGGAACAAATGCTCGAAGCTGAAGTGCTGCAGCAGACTGACCGCGACCTCGAACTCCTCGGCCAACAATGCCTGCTCGAACGCACCCTGCCAGTCTTCCTCGGCACAGAACCATTGGCACGCACGCCGATGCCAGGAGCGACCGGCCGACCCCTGCTCATCACGCAGGGCCCGGGCCAGTGGCACGAAGACGCGCAACCAGTCGGCGGAATCCTCCCAGGGCTCGATGAAACACCCCATGTCCTGCAAGGTCTGCAAGGCCTTCGCGCCTTCACCGGCACCGAACAGATGCTCGCACAGGCCGGCATTGAAGCGTGGCAGATGGGCAAGCACCTGCCAGGCTTCAACCAGCTCCGGCGGCAAGGTGTTGAACAGTTCATGTTGCAGGTAATCGAGCAGCATCGCCGAACGCCCCTGCCTGTCCTGCTCGGTAGCCCACTGACAACCGTCGAGCAAAGCGATGCGCACACCGGCACACCAACCACCGCTGCGCTGAATGATCCTTCTGGCGATGCTGGTTGCTCGCGACGGCTCGACATGGCCGAGCAACTGCTCGACTTCGCACTCGGTAAACGCCAGCGCATGCCCGTCGCACTCGTACAACTCGTCATCGAGCAACAAGCGCGGCCAGTTGCAGGACGGACGTCGCCGTGAGCCCAGCCACCAACTCAACGACGGGCTTCTGACTGCCAGTAAACGGTCAAGCAGTCGGTCGACTTCAGGGTGGGGGACGCGGCAATAATCATCGATAAACAGCCAGGTCGGCGTCTGGAACCGGGCCAGGTGCTCCAGCAATGCCGGCTCATCCGACGCAGTCAGCCCCAACGCTTGTGCCAGTCGCTGGCGAAAATCGGCAACACTCAACGACTCGCCCGCCAACGGCAACCAATACGCCCGACAATGCGCCGGCGCTCGCAACAGGCATTCGGTGAGTAGCGCACTCTTGCCGCTGCCAGCCGGTGCACAGAGCAATTTCACCCGTGCCGTGGAGGCCAGCAATGGCTCGACCAGGCGTTCGCGGGACAGGTGATGGGAACATAAGCGAGGCAGAAGTCCAGGACGGTCCAGACACGTCGTCATGGCAGTCATAGTGGTGCGCCTTTTTATAGTTGTGGCGCCACCCTAGCCCCCTCCCGAGCGCTTGTTGAAGAAGTATTCAGCAGGTTGATTTGCAGCCATAAAAAAGGCGACCGCGAGGTCACCTTTTTGTGTAAGAGCCTGTAGGACGATTACCTCACCCCCGTGCTCCGCAGGGCTGCCGGCGTGTAGTCCCCGGCTTTTGCCGCGATGTTGAATTCGAAGCTGCGTTTCTCTTCGTTCTTCATCCCCAGCGCGATGTAGCGACCGGCAATCAGGTCATACAACGCTTCGACCGTATAGGCCGGCACCTGATGATCGTAGTAGAACTGCGCATGCCCTTCGGCCACACGCCACAGCTGGCCGCGACCGTCATAGTGATCGGCCAGCGCCACCTGCCAGGTGTCCTCGTCGAGGTACATGTGACGCTTGGCGTATACATGCCGCTCATTGGGCTTGACCGTGGCGACGACTTCCCAGACCCGGTGCAATTCATAGCGGGTCAGGTCCTGGTTGATGTGGCCGGCCTTGATCACATCGGTGTACTTCAGGTCGGGGGAATCGAGTTTGTAGCTGTTGTACGGGATGTACATTTCTTTCTTGCCGATCAGCTTCCAGTCGTAGCGGTCCGGCGCACCGGAGAACATGTCGAAGTTGTCGGTGGTGCGCAGGCCGTCGGACGAAGTCCCCACGCCGTCATAGGCCACTTGCGGTGCGCGTCGCACCCGGCGCTGGCCGGCGTTGTAGATCCAGGCCTTGCGCGGCTCGGTGACCTGGTCGAGGGTCTCGTGAACCAGCAGCACGTTACCCGCCAGTCGTGCCGGCGCCGTCACTTCCTGCTTGAAATAGTTGAGCACGTTGTCATCGCTGCCTGGTTTCAGATCCCCCAGCAGCGACGGCACAGCCACCTCGTCCTTGAAGCGAATGACGGTGAAATCGCCATTGGACTGCGGCGTTGCCTGGGTAATGGTGCGCCGCAGATTGCCGCCGTGATAGCGGGTGATATGGTTCCATATCACCTCGACGCCGTTCTTCGGAATCGGAAAGGCGTAGTAACGATTGCCGGTGAAATTGGCCAGGCCGTTACCCTCGTTGGTCGGGATGACGTTCAACGCGCTACGTTTGGCCGACTCATAGATTTCCGGCGGCAACGCCGCGGTGCGGTGGCTCGGATACACCGGAATCTTGTAAGTCTCGGGGTAGCGTTTGAACATCGCGATCTGACCGTCGGAGAGCTTGTCCTTGTACTTGTCTACCGTTGCCGCCGTGATGATGAACAGCGGCTTTTCATTGGCGAACGGATCAGCCAGGAAACCCTTGCTGTCCACCGCGCCGGCGTTTTTCGGGATGCCACCGGTCCACGGCGGGATCGAACCATCGGCGTTACCGGCCTTCTCGGCCCCCAGCGGGGTGAGGCTGGTACCGAGCTTGTTCGCTTCTTCCGGTGACACCGCTGCCATCACATTCGCAGCCAACAGACCGAGGGCCAGGACACCGCATTGCAGAATCATCTTGCGCATGGAAATCATCCTTCTCAGACAGATCAGAAGTTCACGCCAAAGCTCAACGCCACGAAGTCGCGGTCCTCGAGCGTGTTGTAGTCGCCACCAAAGAAGTCGGTGTAACTGAGGCTTGCGGTGTAGGTGTTGCGGTAGTCCGCATCGACACCGAGGCTGACGGCCTTGGCCCCCTCGTTGAACAGACCGTTGGGGCCGTAACCGGCGACGTCGTGGGACCACGACAGGTTGGGCCGGAAGTTGATCCCGGCGATCACGTTGTTGTAATCGAGGATCGCCCGGGCGCGATAACCCCACGAAGTCGAGGTCACGAAACCGTCGGTGTCGCCGCCGAAACCATACTGGCCGTACACCGAATCACGGCCATAACGCAGTTTGCTGCGGGCCTCCAGGCCACCGACGTGCACCACCGCCGCTTCGCCCACCAACGTCAAGCGATCTGCGCCTGCGATCTGGTCGACGAAGTGCGTCAGGGTGCTCTGGATCTGTGTCACTTCCTTGCGCCGATAGCCCTTGTTGTCGGCGCCGGGCGTGGTGGCAATGGGCGACGCAGCACCACCCGCGATCGGGTTGAGCATGGCCAGGGTCAGGTCGTTGGTGTTGACCTGCACCGGTGCATTGGGGCGATAGCTGATCTCGCCGGTCCATGCCGTGCCGGTGGGCAAGGTGGTGGAGAAACTCGCGCCGTACAGGCGAATGTCTTCCGGGTATTCGAGGTAGTACTGGCCGCGACCGAGCATCACGCTTTGGGCCAGGCCCGAGCCACTGCCGGGTGCAATGCGGTTGGCGGCAGCAACGATCCCCGGAATGCTCGCCAGCGTCGACAGACCTGCCGTCGTCGTACCGACGTTGGGCGTGCGGCTGTGGTAGTTCATGAAGTACAGGCCGTACTCGGTGTCATCCCCCAACCAGCGCAACGCCGTGCCCCACTGCCCCGAATCCCGGGCATCGCGGTCGCCACCGCGCGGTACGACGACACCTTCCTTGGTGACTTCGAAGCCCTGGCCAAATGCCGCGGCTACCGGCTGCAATGGCGCGATGGCCGGGCTGGCAACGGTGTAGTTCTTGTTGCAACCGTCGGCCACCACATCGTTGCCGAAGAAGGTGCCGCAGTTGTCGACGACGGTCTGGTCCCACTCCAGTTGATAGAAACCTTCGACCGTCAGCTTGTCGGTCAGGCCCTGGGAGGCGAACAGCATGTTGACCGGGATCAGGCCTTCCTTGATCTCGGCACCGGGACGGCGGAACGCGGACACGTCAACCGGGTTGATGCTGTTGATCGAGTTGCCGATGAAGGTACTTTCACCCCAACTGACCACCTGCTTGCCGGCGCGTACGGTGCCTGGCAGTTCACCGATAGAGTAGTTGTGATAGACAAAGGCATCGAGAATTTGCCCGCCTGAGGACTTGGCGCCTTCCTTGCGGTTGTCGTCGCTGATGTCCTTGAACGGACGGCTTTCATCCTTGAGTTCGAAGTCGTACCAGTATTTGCCACGGACAAACACACCGGTGTCGCCGTATTTCAATTCGAGGTCGTGAATACCCTTGAAGATCTTCGAGAAGGTTTCGCCCTTGCCGAAGTTCTGGCGCCCGTCGTCACCGGTCGACGCCTGCCCGCTGCCGCCATTGGGGATACCCACCAGCGATTTATCCGCATCACGCATGCCCCAGCTCGCGCCCACGGACAGCGAGGAATCGAACGTGCCCTCGATTTCCCCAATGTTGAATGAAACAGCCTGCGCCTGGGCACAGCAGCCCAAGGCAACCGCAGCGGCCAGCGCCTGCGGTGTGAAGATGGCGCGCATTGTTGTTTTTGTCATGCGTCTTCCCCGGTGAGTGACAGAAGGCCTCACCCTACTGCCGCGCGCCAAGGTCGATAAGCGCACCAAGGAGGTATTCGCGGTGTACCTCCAAAGGATGATCAGGTGTATGGACCGGGGTTTTGCGCGGGGCATGAATGGCCTCGATGGTGAGCCATCAGCGGAACGCATGAGCCAGATAAACCCACAGTCTTCAACCGCTACCGAGCGGATTTTTCGGCAGCTGCTACAGTGAGGTGGATCCGGTCATTGGACTGTTACATGCCCGGTAACAGTGCATGTCTGGAACCGCTGTTTTTCCTTGGCTGGCAATGACTTATTCTTGCCGGGCTTTCACGGAAAACAGCCTGGAAGCGCTCAGCAACGGCAAAGGTCCCGCCCTCGCCGTTCGCGACAGATTTCAGATGACTTGAAGGTTTCGAGCCATCGCCCCGTGTACACCGACGTTGATTTGTAGCTCCTGGATCCAACGTCTTTCTTTGGCCGCTGCGTTTGCAGCGGCCTTTTTTATGGGCGAGGTTTTTTGTGGCGACAGCCATTTAAACTTATTGTTTAAAACAAATCCTACAAACCACTTCCTGTAACTCCATACGAAATATCTTTTTACGCAGAAGATTATCCCTCCTTTATCTCAGCCTCATCGAAACGCCTCTCAATTCTGTATGTAACCCCCTACACACCTCTCAGACCCATCACTTTTCATTTCGCTGTAACTTGATTTGGCACGTCCGAACAATCGGAAGTTTAAGTACGACAGAAAAACTCGTACCCCAACGACGTGCCAACTCAAAAGGATATGAAAATGCAAAAACCGCCAACACGACCCAAGGATAATAATTCGAGGCCGGGCTTCCTTGATATAGATACACCTGTCGAAATAGTCGGGCTCGCACCCGATCACTTTATACCTCCACGCCGAGATGGAAATCGTGTGCAACCAGGCCCCTTCGGAGCCGGTGTTTCGATCTATCATCAAAATCAGGAAACCGTCAGGCGCACAATCAGAACGCTGGAACAAGAACTTCAGGTTCGATCCAGCCAACTACCGAACTCCATCGAAGCCGAACTGGCAGCGGTAAGATCTGAAGGCCCTGCTGATCCAGTTGTACCGATACAGTCAATCGTCCGAGAGCGGGGAGTTCTTCATACGCTTTGGCAGAGAAAGTCCGCCGAATACCATAGCAAAACAGCAATTGCGAACGCGTTTTATGGGGGAGATCCATTTAACCGACATATAAACGAGTTCATGTTAATAGCCACAAAAATGGAAAAGTGGCCAGGGCCGAATGGCATTGCCATGCAAGCCTTGAATCAATCACTCAGGGCTGCCGTCGAAAGCCGATTACTGCTGCAAACCTTACAGTCGCTTAATCAGCGAGCTGCCAATCTGGAACAGACCCTCAGTGTCTTGCAGGCAGCTGAGCAAGCGCGATTGGCAGCGGAACAGGAAGCGCAGCGTGCCGCGGCAGAACAGGCACGCATCCGGGCGGAAGCTGAAGCTCTGGCCCATGCGCAAGAGCAGGCCCGGTTAGCAGCACTGGCAGAAGCCGAGCGAGTGGCCGCCGAGCAAGCCCGTATTGCTGCTGAAGCCGCTGCTCAGTACTTCGCTGCTGAACAGGCTCGCTTGGAAGCAGAAGCCGAAGTTCAACGGCTAGCCGAGCAGTTGCGCCTTGAGATGCAACGGCAAGCGGAGGAACAGGCGCTCCGTGAGGCGATGCAATCGTTGAATGCTGGCAAAGGCATTCGCCCATTTCGCGTATCGGGCGCGGCGGCGGCAAACGGTCCGGTGTTCGTGGTTGGAGCCGGAACGCTGGCCCTGGAAACAGCAACCGCCCTTGCAATCAGGACCGCCCTGCAATCGGCAGCAGCCGCTGCACTCACCGCTTCAGCCGCCGCCATCGGTATAGCCTCAGGCGTGGTGATCGTCGCTGGTGTTGCTGCGCTGGTTTACCACGCGCTACGGGATGACAAAGAACCGTTCGCCCTGAGTGTGCCGCTATCGGACCTCACGACATACGACGCCGATGAACTGCTTGCCATCGCCACGGCCAACGGGGAGATCGATCTGCCAGTCGCGATCGGCTCCCGGACCGTGGATAACTCCACAGCGTTCTCCGTCGCTGCCACAGACGGCACCACCGTGCCCGGCAAAATACCGGTACGCCACGCCACCTACGATCCAGTTTCGAACGTCTACAGGACCGAAAGCCCGAACGCCCAGTCCCCCGGCATGACATGGACGCCAATTGTCAGCCCGGGCAACGCCTCAACGACTCTCCCGGTGACCGAACCGGACGTTGCCCCCTACACCGGCGCTACCGCAACGGCCCTAGAAGGAAGGATCGATCCGAACCCGGAGCTGGATCTCTACAGCTTTGGTGGTTTCATCTACGTATTCCCGCCCGAGTCGGGGATTCCGCCTCAGTATGTGGTGTTCAAGGATCGACGGGATGAGCCTGGTGTGGCTAGTGGTTTTGGAGAATCTGTCTCGGGCATTTGGCTAGGATCAGCCTCAGAGGGAGAAGGCGCAGCGATCCCCAATCAAATCGCGGATAAACTCCGAGGACGAGACTTTTCGAGTTTCCGAGCCTTTAGAGAGGCGCTTTGGAAGGCTGCTGTGAACGATCCCGAGCTATCCAAACAATTTAGAGCAAACAACATTGAAGAAATGAAAAACGGAAGGGCTCCTTTTTCGCGTAAAATTGATCGAGTAGGTGGACAAGTAAAATTTGAGCTTCACCATGTAAACCATATTTCTAAAGGTGGTGAGATCTACGACGTCGACAACATTCGAGTTGTGACGCCCAAACAACACTCCGAGCTACACAAAGGAGACAAGTAACATGAGCGGCTCAAACATTTATGACTACACAGAAAAACAGTTTCTTGAACTCCTAACTAAAATTTGCGAGTCGGGGTACGCAACCGAAAAAGAGCAAATAGATGCGGTGCTTTTATTCGAAGAGCTAACGGAGCATCCAGATGGCTCTGACCTAATTTACTATGCCGACTCTGACGAAGACTCCACACCCGAGGCGGTCCTCAACAAAGTGAAAGTTTGGCGATCAGCTAACGGAAAACCAGGCTTCAAAGCCGAATAACAAAAGCACTAAAAAGGGGAGCAAGCACTTAAGCTTGCTCCCCTTTTTTCAATTCTCTTTACAACGAATACTTCTGCAAATTCCCCATCATTTCCTTCAGCGCTTCAATATTGTCCTTCGGATGCGCTGCTCCCTCGAAATCACAGATCTGCTGCCAGTGAGCCGCCACGTCTTCCGGGGAGAACCCCACCCGTGGATCGAATCCGGCGCCGAGGCTGCGTTCCCAGCGGACCTTGCCCATCCAGCCGCCGCCGACTTCGAACAGGCCGGAGGTTTCCTGGCAGTTTTCGCTGGCCAGGTACACCACCAGCGGGCTGACGAGTTCCGGTTTGAGTTGTTCGAACACTTGCGGCGGGATCAGGCCTTCGGTCATGCGGGTGCCGCCGGTGGGGGCGATGGCGTTGACCAGGATGTTGTTCTTGCGGCCTTCGATGGCCAGGGTGCGGGTCAGGCCGTAGAGGCCGAGCTTGGCCATGCCGTAGTTGGACTGGCCGAAGTTGCCGTAGATGCCGGAGGTGGATGCGGTGAAGATCACCCGGCCGTAGTTTTGCTCGCGCATGTGCGGCCAGGCGGCACGGGTGACTTTATAGGCGCCTTCGACGTGGACGCGGTAAACCAGGTCCCAGTCGGCGTCTTCCATTTTGTGGAAGGTTTTGTCCCGCAGGATCCCGGCGTTATTGACCACGACATCGACGCGACCGAAGGCATCGAGGGCATGTTGAACAAGCTTGTCTCCGTCGGTGACCGAGTCGTGGTTGGCCACGGCGGTGCCGCCTGCCTCGCGGATTTCCGCTACGACTCGATCCGCCGCCGACGCATTGGCACCTTCACCCTGGGTCGAGCCCCCGAGGTCATTGACCAGCACCTTGGCGCCCTGTTTGGCGAACAGCAGTGCATGCGCCCGTCCCAGGCCGCCACCTGCACCGGTGATGATCACGACTTTATCTTCGAAGCGCACAGACTCATTCATGGGGAACTCCAGCAGGCCAAGGGACATTGCCTTGGAGTTTCAGGCACGGCGCTGCGGGTCACAATAAACAGGGGGGAGGCTGAATGGTGTGCGATAAGGCAGGGGGATGATTGGCCGCAAAAAGTGCGAACACAAAACCTGTGGCGAGGGGATTCATCCCCGTTGGGCTGCGAAGCGGCCCCAAAATCATCCCACGAGGTGTGTCAGGTGAAAACGACCGCAGATTTTACGACTGCTACGCAGTCGAACGGGGATAAATCCCCTCGCCACAAATCCCCCCTTAGCACAGGACGTCCTCTGATTCAGGAACAAGCCATCTTGAGCGGCGATATCAGTTGGTCACGAAACGCCAGGTAATGCTTGAGCACCTGGCACGGTGCTTCGATCTGCGGGTAATGACCAATGTCGCTCAACAACACGGCGTCCGGATCGGGAATCAGCTCCCGATAACGCGCCACCATGTGCGCACCCGAGATTGGATCGACCTCGCCATCGATCACCCGCAGCGGCACTTCGCCGCGCTGCATTGCACTGACCCAACGCTCGCGCTGCACCCGCCGTTCCGGAATGTAGGTGATCAATTTGTGCATGATCCGCGGGCCGCGATTGGTTTCGATCAGGCTCCAGAAGTCATCCATCTCGCTTTCAGTGGGACGGGTTTGCGGGCCGAAGATCTGGCGGAAACTCTTCACCAGCCCATCTCGACTGAACGCGCGGCCGATCATCCAGCCCAAGGGGCTGAGCAGCAGTTTCTGCATCAGGACTGGGCGATGGGTTTCCGGAAACAACCCGCCATTGAGAAACACACAGCTGGCGAGATGGATGTGCGATTCGTAGTGCCGGGCCAGCAGCTCCTGGGCCACGCTGTCGCCATAATCGTGGGCCAGCAGGTGCACCGGCTCCACGACCTTCAGGTGTTCCAGCAGGGCTTGTTGCAGATCGGCCTGTTCCAGCAGGCTGTATTCATGATTCACGGGTTTCGCCGAGTCACCGAAGCCGAGCATGTCGCAGGCGATCACGCGATAGCGCTGCGTCAGCGGCTGCCACAGGTAATGCCAGTCCCAACTGGCGCTCGGAAAGCCATGAATAAGCAGCAGCGGCTCACCCTGCCCCGCCGTCCAGAAACGGATGGTCTGGCCCCGGAATACGAAGCTCTGGCCGCGCTTGCGCCAGATACACAGCGGGATCTCGGCGAGTGCCATTAGAGTTTATAACCCGGGTCTAGTTTATCGAGTTTGCGCAGTAGCGCTGGCCAGGCCAACGCTCCGCCCATGCCTTGAGCACTTTTGGTTACGCCGGCAATCATCGCCTTGGCACCCGCCAATATCTGCGGCTCGATGGCGATCAGTTCCGCACCACCGTTCTGTGCCATGACCTGGATATCGCAAGCGCGCTGGAACGTGAACATCATCAGGAAGGTGTCGGCAATGGTGCTGCCGCAGGTCAGCAGACCGTGGTTGTGCAGCATCAGGAAATTGTTTTCCCCGAGGTCGGCTTGCAGTCGTGCCTTTTCCTCATGATTAAGCGCAACACCTTCGTAGGCGTGATACGCCAGGCTGGACAGCACGAACAGCGACTGCTGGCTGATCGGCAATACGCCCTGTTTCTGTGCCGACACCGCAACACCGGACGCTGTGTGAGTGTGCAGTACGCAGACCACATCATGCCGGACTTCATGCACGGCACTATGGATGGTGTACCCGGCCGGGTTGATCTCGTAGGGGCTGTCCATCAGTTTGTTGCCGGCCTGATCGACCTTGACCAGGCTCGACGCGGTGATCTCATGAAACATCAACCCGAACGGGTTGATCAGGAAGTCTTCAGTGCCCGGAACCTTGGCGGAGATGTGGGTGAAAATCAGATCATCCCAGCCATGCTGAGCCACCAGGCGATAACAGGCAGCGAGGTCGACGCGGGTCTGCCATTCGGCAGCACTGACAAGGTCTTTGACACTGTGGGGCGATTGGACGGGGGCTACGCTCACGGCTAGGAACCTCTGGTTTTTATTATGGAGTGTTTCCAATGACTATCGAGTCTAGTCAGCCCTCCGGGTTCGCGTAGTTGCATTGGCAGCCAGCTTGATGGCCGAACGAGTCAGCGGCCCGGGAAGGTTGGATCCATGTCAAACCACCGCCGCCAGAGAATCGTATTCTCAGTCGCCCCGTCAGAACGATGACGAGCACCCATTGCAGGTGCTCGAATGGCGCGTCAATCAGCCTCGCAGAGCGTCAACCAGCTCCGCGAGCCAAGGCTCGGCGTCCGCTTCCGGTGTCACGCTTTCGCTGGCGTCCAGGCGCAACATTGGCAGGACTTCGCGGATGCCCAACTCAGCGAACAACTCTCGCATCAACTCGCCACCGCCACAGAATGTATCGCCATAGCTCGCATCGCCCAGGCCGATCACGGCGCCCGGCAAGCCGCGCCAGGCAGCGGGCAACTGGTCACGAATCGAGAAATACAGAGGCTGGAGATTGTCCGGCAGCTCGCCCATGCCGGTGGTCGAGGTCACCGCCAGAAAAGCTTCGGGCCCAAAGGCCTGCACATCGGCCAGAGTTGCACGCGGGTTGTGCCAGGCTTCGAAACCGGCGGCTTTCAAAATGCTGGCGGCATGCCGGGCGACTTCTTCAGCCGTGCCGTACACCGAGCCGGAAATGATGGCAACTTTCATCAATCTGATCCTGAAGCTGAGTAAAAGACCGGGATATTAACAGCACGGCCTGGATTGTTCTTTTAGAATGCCTAAGAGGCGTTCTCAATTGAGAACGGCCCCTAAACAACCAACAAGGAAGGGTTTTATCGATGATCAACGCAAAACTGCTGCAGCTGGCCATCAACGCCTCCAACGACGGTATCGTGATTGCCGAAAAGGAAGGCGATCAAGACAAGATCCTGATTTACGTCAACCCTGCATTCGAACGCCTGACCGGTTACACCAGCGAAGAAATCCTCTATCAGGATTGCCGCTTCCTGCAATCCGGGGACCGTGATCAGGACGCCCTACCGAAAATTCGTGACGCCTTGAACAGCGAAGGAGCCTGCCGGGAAATCCTGCGCAACTACCGCAAGGACGGCACCCCGTTCTGGAATGAGCTGTCCCTTTCGACAGTGAAAAATCCGAATGACGGGCAGGTTTATTTCATCGGCGTGCAGAAAGACGTGACCGTCCAGGTCAAGGCCCTACAGCGGGTTGCGCAGCTTGAAGCGCAATTGGCTGAAGTCCAGGCCGAACTGGCCGCGCTCAAGGCGACGAACGGCACAAACAAATCAGCGAATTAATTGTCATTAACTACAATCACCAATGACTTTGTAACTATTTCTTTTGAGTTAGCCATGCACCGCGACGCGCTCCTGACCCAGGATGAGCTGGATTTCATCCAGACCATGCAACACAACCCGCAACTCAATGTGCGGGATGCGACGTCGAGCCTGCTCGTCAACGGTGGTTCGCAAATCCGTGACTTGCTCACGCGCCTTGCCGCTCATGAGCAAGTCACCATCCAAGCCAACTTCGAAAATCAGCAAATGACCTTCCCCCTGCACTTGGTGGAAGACGAGTTTCATGCGCTGCATCTGCGTCTAGGCGTTCCCGTCATTTATGAAGACGGGCCACTGGTTCGACCATGGCGGTTGGTGCTCGACGAACCGGTAGCGCTTGAAAACGCCAACGGCCAGCCTGGCACGATGTGGGTGCACGAAGTGTCGTTCAAGGGTGTTTTGCTGGAAGTTCGCAACAAGACCAAGGCGCCGAAACATTTCGCCTTGTGGTTCAGCCCGTCAGGCTACGAGCGGATCGCCTTGCGCGGCACACTCGAGAAAGAAACCGACAACGGCTTCTACGCGTATCAGTTGAGTCAGAGCGACAAGGACGAAACCGAACGCCTGCGCCAGTACATTCTGCAACAGCACCGGTTGACCCACCCCGCCCTGCATCTCTGACTTCAAGTATCCAGGTTGCCCGCCAGGAACTGTTTCAGTCGCTGGCGCATCACTGTGCCTTCGTTACCCAGGCAGCCAATCGATGACCCGGCGAGGCTTTCCTGTGCCAGATCGGACGCATCGCCGGCCAGCAACACCGGACAATCCAGACTCATCGCCAGGCGATTCAATCGTCGTGGCAATTCGGGGGTGGGTACGTGATTGGAGAACAGCACCAGCGCCTGGGGCTTGATTCTTTCGCAGACCAGCGTCAATTCGTCGAACGGCTGGCCGATGGTCAACACCCTTACGCCGGTTTGTCCGCTGCTCAGGAACAGGGCGGCTATCAGCAATTCAAGTTCCCGACACTGCCCAGCCAGGGCGCTGACGATGACTCGCCGGGGTTGTTTGTCCCGGATCAACAACAAGCGCTGCAGAACCCGTGACCGCAAAAAACCGTCCAGGAACAGCCACTCGCTGGTTCGGCCGAAGGTCTCCTGACGTTGCAGCAAGTGCTTCCAGAGCGGGACAAGGATGTCCTGGAATACGACGGGCTGGGAGTAAGTGGAAAAGATCTGTCCGTAGACCTGCTCCAGTTGAACATCGTCAAAAGCACTGACGGCGGTCTGGACCTGCTGCTGCCATTGCGCATAGTCGGCCTGAACAAGGTCGCTGGGGATGATGTGCGACAGCGCCTCAAGCGGCGCCGCCTTGGCGAGGATCTTGCCGATTTTACTGACCGCCACACCACGCTCGATCCAATCGAGAATGCTGCGCACACGCTCAATATCGGTCATGGAGTACAGCCGATGCCCGCTTTCGGTGCGCGTGGGCACGATCAGCCCATAACGCCGCTCCCATGCGCGTAGCGTGACCGGATTGACGCCCGTCAGCCGCGCCACCTCGCGAATGGGAAAGAGCTCTTCCCGTTCAAGAGAGAGCGCAGGGGACACATCAGCTACAGCGTCAGTGAGTATGGGCATCTGCTTTCAACATCCATGTAAATATGGGATCCATTCTAACGCTCCTGCCCCGTAAAGATTCCGTAAAGATTCAATGCCGGAATAATCGATAAACGCCACAGGCGCAACAGGGCAGATTCAGGAATAATCCTTGCTTATCACGAGACGCAGCCCACCACCCCGGCGCTGCGCCTGGCGAAACTCCTACCCGGAGCGACGCGTTTGTTTATGGAGATACATGATGTCTACCTCCCCCGTCACGCTGATGGTTGCGCGCCGCGTCGCCAATGGGCGTTATCAGGACCTGATCGCCTGGTTGCGCGAAGGCGAACAACTGGCCACCGACTTCCCCGGTTATCTCGGTTCCGGCGTGCTCGCTCCGCCACCCGACGATGACGAATTCCAGATCATTTTTCGCTTTGCCGACGAACATACCCTGCATGCCTGGGAGCATTCCGCCTCGCGCACGGCGTGGCTGGCCCGCGGCAGTGATTTGTTCGCCCATCCGACGGAGCATCGGGTCAGCGGCATCGAAGGCTGGTTCGGCGCGGCCGGCCAACGCCCGCCACGCTGGAAGCAAGCGGTGGCGATCTGGCTGGCGTTTTTCCCGGTGTCACTGCTCTTTAACTTTGTATTGGGGCCGTTGCTGGCCGAGATGTCGCTGCTGCCTCGCGTCTTCATCAGTACCCTGTGCCTGACGCCGTTGATGGTCTATTTGTTTATTCCGCTGTCGACCCGGCTGTTGGCGGGTTGGCTGAATAGCGCGCCAACGCGGCCATTGCCTGCCGAACCCTCCACTCAAAACCACTGATACCCCCCTTGTGGGAGCGAGCCTGCTCGCGAAGAGGCCGGCACATGCGACACTTTTGCTGACTGACACACCGCCTTCGCGAGCAGGCTCGCTCCCACAGAGAATGCTGCACCAATAGGTAGTCCGATGCCGTCGCTGGTATAGTTTTGCTCTCACCGCGACGCGAGCCTTTCATGACTTCCTCCGCAGCCCCCATCCTCATCACCGGTGCCGGCCAGCGTGTCGGACTGCACTGTGCGCAGCGCTTGCTCGAGGACGGCCACCGCGTGGTTTTCAGCTACCGCACCGAACGCCCCGGCGTGCAAATCCTGCGTGACCTGGGGGCGACCGCGGTGTTCGCGGACTTCTCCAGCGAAGCCGGGATCTTCGCCTTCATCAGCGAACTGAAAACCCGTGTCGACAGCCTGCGAGCGATTGTCCACAACGCTTCGGAGTGGCTGGCCGAAACCCCGGACACCGACGCGGCGGCGTTCACCCGCATGTTCAATGTGCACATGCTGGCGCCCTACCTGATCAACCTGCATTGCGCCGATCTGCTCGAACGCTCGAGCCCTGCCGATATCGTGCACATCAGCGATGACGTGACCCGCAGGGGCAGCAGCAAACACATCGGTTATTGCGCCAGCAAAGCCGGGCTCGACAGCCTGACCCTGTCCTTCGCCGCGAAGTACGCGCCAGGCATCAAGGTCAACGCAATTGCGCCGGCCCTGCTACTGTTCAATCCTGATGACGACGCGGCCTACCGCGCCAAGGCACTGGCCAAATCCGCGCTGGGCATCGAACCCGGCAGCGAAGTGATTTACCACAGCCTGCGCTATTTGCTCGACAACCCGTATGTCACTGGCACGACCCTGACCGTCAACGGCGGAAGGCACATCAAATAAGTGCTCCGCGAGGATCTTCCATGACGCTATCCCTGCCCCAGAATGCCCTGTCCGAGAGCTATCGCCAGATCCTCCTCGGCCTCGGGGAAAACCCCGACCGCGAAGGCCTGCGCGATACCCCGTTGCGCGCGGCCAAGGCCATGCAGTATCTCTGTCACGGCTATGAGCAAAGTGTCGAAGAGATCGTCAACGGTGCGCTGTTCGCCTCCGACAACGATGAAATGGTGATCGTCGACAACATCGAGCTGTATTCGCTCTGCGAACATCACATGCTGCCCTTCATCGGCAAGGCGCATGTGGCTTATATTCCAACCGGCAAGGTGCTGGGCCTGTCGAAGATCGCGCGGCTGGTGGACATGTTTGCCCGCCGCCTGCAAATCCAGGAAAACCTCACCCGGCAAATCGCCGAGGCGGTGCAACACGTGACCGGTGCGGCCGGTGTCGCAGTAGTCATCGAGGCCCAGCATATGTGCATGATGATGCGCGGCGTCGAGAAGCAGAATTCGACCATGAACACCTCGGTGATGCTCGGCGCCTTCCGCGAGTCGAGTAATACCCGCCAGGAGTTCCTGCAATTGATTGGACGGAGCAAGTAGTAATGCCACAACTTCAACCAGGCATGGCACGCATCCGGGTCAAGGACCTGTGCCTGCGCACCTACATCGGCATCAACGAGGACGAGATCCTCAACAAGCAGGATGTGTTGATCAACCTGACCATCCTCTACGCAGCCCAGGAAGCGGTGCGCGACAACGATATCGATCATGCGCTCAATTACCGGACCATCACCAAGGCGATCATCGCTCACGTCGAGGGCAATCGCTTTGCCCTGCTCGAACGCCTGACCCAGGAGTTGCTGGACCTGGTCATGGCCAACGAATCGGTGCTGTACGCCGAGGTCGAAGTCGACAAGCCCCATGCCCTGCGATTTGCCGAGTCGGTGTCGATTACGCTGGCAGCGAGCCGCTAGCTACAAGCAGCCGGCTGCAAGCTGTAAACTGCTCGCCACCCCAATCCATTCCTGCAGCTTGCAGCTGTCTCGCCGAGACCTCCCATGAACGATCAACAACGCCTTGAGCTTGAAGCCGCCGCCTTTCGCCGGCTGGTGGCCCATCTGGACAGCCGCAAGGATGTGCAGAACATCGACCTGATGAACCTCTCGGGTTTCTGCCGTAACTGCCTGTCCAAGTGGTACAAGGCCGCCGCCGACGAACGCCAGATCGACGTCAGCCTCGATGAAGCCCGCGAAGTGGTCTACGGCATGCCGTACGCCGAGTGGAAAGCCCAATACCAGCAAGAAGCCAGCGCCGAACAACAAGCGGCGTTCGCCAAAGGAAAACCCAATGAGTGACTTGAATACCCTGCGCGCCAGCCTCAACAGCGGCGAACACGCTTTCGCCGACACCCTGGCGTTCATTGCCGCCGGCTACGACTACCAGCCCCAGGCATTCAACAATGGCGGTGTGGAAAATGCGGCCGGGCAGAACGAAGGTTCTTGCAAAACCCTGGGCCTGGCGCTGCTGGAAGGCCTGAGCGATGACGAAGCCCTGCTGGCCTTCGGCGAGCATTACCGCTCGGTGCTGGCGACGCCCGAAGGCAGCGATCACGGCAACATCCGTGCGTTGATGGCCCATGGCCTGGCCGGGGTGAAGTTCACCCAGCAACCGCTGACCTGCCGCTGATTTAATTCGCTGCGGATTAAACCTGTAGGAGCGAGCTTGCTCGCGATGAACTGAAGAACGCCACGGGGTGTCAGGCTCCCAGCGTTATCGTTCACGACCATCGCGAGCAAGCTCGCTCCTACAGGTGTCCTGCGACAGGTCCCGACTTTTAAGATTGACCCGGCGACTTTATTTCGTTTGCCGCCCGGCACCGCTCACGGCTTAGATAAAAAGAAGTCCTCCTTCTTCCGAGCCGGTCATCCATGAGCAGCGAAACCATCAGTCAGTCGATCAACATCGTTCACCCTGTCACCCTCAGTCACGGCAAGAACGCCGAGGTCTGGGACACGGAGGGCAAACGCTACATCGACTTCGTCGGCGGCATCGGCGTACTGAACCTCGGCCATTGTCATCCGCGCATCGTCGAGGCCATTCGCGAGCAAGCCACCCGGCTGACCCATTACGCGTTCAACGCTGCACCCCATACGCCCTACCTCGCCTTGATGGACCGCCTCAGCGCGTTTATCCCGGTCGATTACCCGGTCAGCGGCATGCTCACCAACAGTGGCGCGGAAGCGGCCGAGAATGCGCTGAAAATCGTCCGTGGCGCCACCGGCCGTACCGCAGTCATCGCCTTCGATGGCGCCTTTCATGGCCGGACGCTGGCCACCCTCAATCTCAATGGCAAGGTCGCGCCCTACAAACAGAAAGTGGGTGTGTTGCCGGGACCGGTGTATCACCTGCCGTATCCCAGCCAGGACAACGGCGTGACCTGCGATGAGGCCCTGAAAGCCATGGAGCGTCTGTTCAGCGTCGAAATCGACGTCGAGGACGTGGCCTGTTTTATCGTCGAACCGGTGCAAGGCGAGGCAGGCTTTCTGGCCATGGATGTCGAGTTCGCCCAGACGCTGCGCAAGTTCTGCGACGAGAAAGGCATTGTGTTGATCGCCGATGAAATCCAGTCCGGTTTCGGCCGCACCGGCCAGCGCTTTGCGTTCTCGCGTCTGGGCATCGAACCGGACCTGATCCTGCTCGGCAAAAGCATCGGCGGCGGCTTGCCGCTGGGAGCGGTGGTCGGACGCAAGTCGCTGCTCGACAACCTGCCCAAGGGCGGACTGGGTGGCACCTACTCGGGCAACCCCATCGCTTGCGCCGCTGCGCTGGCGACCCTGGACGAAATGACCGATACCCATCTGCAAGCCTGGGGCACGCAGCAGGAAGAGGCGATTGTCAGTCGCTACCAGTCCTGGCGTGATCGCAAGCTGTCACCCTACCTCGGACGTCTGACCGGTGTGGGTGCGATGCGCGGCATTGAACTGGCCAAGGCCGATGGCACACCGGCTCCGGCGCAGTTGACGCAACTGCTGGCCCTGGCGCGGGAAGCAGGTTTGTTGCTGATGCCAAGTGGTAAGTCGCGGCACATCATTCGGTTGCTGGCGCCGTTGACGACTGAGGCGGCTGTGCTTGAAGAAGGCCTCGACATCCTAGAGGCGTGCCTGGCAAAACTGACCTGAGTCCAAAGTACACACAGTCCCTGTGGGAGCGAGCCTGCTCGCGAATGCGGTGTGTCAGCTTGCATTGATGTCGACTGACATTCCCTCTTCGCGAGCAGGCTCGCTCCCACAGGGGTCATCGTATTAATCGTGGGCACAAAAAAACCGGCCGAAGCCGGTTTTTTAGTTTCTACAGAATCAAGCGTTCTGCAGGTTGTCCAGGTAACGCTCGGCATCCAGTGCCGCCATGCAACCGGCGCCAGCGGAGGTGATCGCCTGACGGTAGACGTGGTCAGCCACGTCGCCCGCCGCGAAGATACCTTCGAGGTTGGTAGCCGTCGCGTTGCCGTCACGGCCGCCGTGCACAACCAGGTAACCGTCTTTCAACGTCAGCTGGCCTTCGAACAACGAAGTGTTCGGGGTGTGGCCGATGGCGATGAACACGCCGTCGACTTTCACTTCGTCGAAGCTGCCGTCGTTGTTCTTCAGGCGGGCACCGGTCACGCCCATGTTGTCGCCCAGGACTTCATCCAGGGTGGCGTTCAGCTTCAGGATGATCTTGCCTTCAGCCACGCGAGCATTGAGCTTGTCGATCAGGATCTTCTCGGCGCGGAAGGTTTCGCGACGGTGAATCAGGGTCACGGTGCTGGCGATGTTGGCCAGGTACAGGGCTTCTTCAACAGCGGTGTTGCCGCCGCCAACCACTGCAACCGGCTTGTTGCGATAGAAGAAACCGTCACAGGTGGCGCAGGCCGAAACACCTTTGCCCATGAAAGCTTCTTCGGACGGCAGACCCAGGTAACGGGCGCTGGCGCCGGTGGCGATGATCAGGGCGTCGCAAGTGTAGGTCGCGCTGTCGCCGATCAGGGTGTACGGCTTGGAAGCGAAGTCCACCGCATTGATGTGATCGAAGACGATCTCGGTCTCAAAGCGCTCGGCGTGCTCGCGCATCCGCTCCATCAGCGCCGGGCCGGTCAGGCCGTGGACGTCGCCCGGCCAGTTGTCGACTTCGGTGGTGGTGGTCAGTTGACCGCCGGCCTGCATGCCGGTGATCAGCAGTGGCTTGAGGTTGGCACGGGCGGCATAGACCGCGGCGCTGTAACCGGCAGGGCCGGAACCGAGAATAATCACTCGCGAATGACGGACTTCAGACATGACCTGCTCCTGTTGACCGGCCCGGAACACCTGGCGCGGAACGCCGGATTGCCGGCGGGAATAAAAAAGGACCATTGAAAGCACTTGGGGAAGGCTTGAACTCGACAGTCCTGTAAAAAGATTGGGTGCAGCGTATCGAGGGGGCGAAGATTAAGGAAATACGGTTTAACAATCCAGCTCATAGGTGGTCTCTATGCCCTCGAGGCGAGTATTCGGACGCCTTTGTTACAGTTAATGTCGATACCGCTGCCGCGCTTTCGCACGTCAAGCAAAGCCGGTAAGGTCGGCGCGTTTTCCCTCTGCTCGGAGCCCGTTATGCCCGCCCCTGTCCTGTCCGGCCCGCAATACCTGCGCGAAGGCCTCAAGCTGGTCTTGAGCCCAAGCCTGCGCTTGTTTGTGTTGTTGCCGCTGGCAATCAACCTGGTGCTGTTCGTCGGATTGATCTATCTGGCCGGCCATCAATTCAGCCTGTGGGTCGATACGCTGATGCCATCCCTGCCTGACTGGTTGAGTTTCCTCAGTTATGTCCTGTGGCCGCTGTTCGTGGTGCTGGTGGTGTTGATGGTGTTTTTTACCTTCACCATGCTCGCCAACGTCATCGCCGCGCCGTTCAACGGCTTTCTGGCGGAAAAGGTCGAAGTGGTGGTGCGCGGTACCGACGATTTTCCGGCCTTCAGCTGGGGCGAGCTGATCGCGATGATTCCGCGGACCTTCGCCCGGGAACTGCGCAAGCTCGGTTACTTCCTGCCCCGCGCGATCGGCCTGTTCATCCTCTCGTTCATCCCCGTGGTGAACATCATCGCCGCGCCGCTGTGGCTGCTGTTCGGGGTGTGGATGATGGCGATCCAGTACATCGACTACCCGGCGGACAACCACAAGCTGGGCTGGAACGAGATGCTCGCCTGGCTGCGCGAAAAACGCTGGCAGAGCATGAGTTTCGGCGGCAGCGTCTATCTGGTGCTGCTGATTCCGGTGGTCAACATCCTGATGATGCCGGCCGCTGTGGCCGGGGCGACTTTGTTCTGGGTCCGCGAGCGTGGGGCCGAGAATCTGGTGGCCCAGCGCTGATCCGGTCACAAATCCATCATCTGAACGTCACAACGCCGACATGGCCTCAGCCGACACTGAGGTCATGACGACAGCTCTGCATATCACCCTGATCACCGAAACCTTCCCTCCCGAAATCAACGGCGTGGCCAACACCCTTGGTCGCCTTTGCGACGGTTTGCGCGCGCGCGGGCATCAGGTGGAACTGGTGCGACCTCGTCAGGGTTGCGATCAGTCGACGGGCAGCGACGATGCGTTGCTGCTATGCCGAGGGTGGCCGCTACCGGGCTATCCCGGGTTGCAATGGGGGCAGTCGTCGATGCACAAGTTGCTCAGACGCTGGAAACGCCATCGCCCTGACGTGCTTTACATCGCAACCGAGGGGCCGCTCGGGTTGTCGGCATTGCGCGCTGCCCGGCGCCTGGGTATTTCAGTGGTCAGTGGCTTTCACACCAACTTCCAGCAGTATTCCAGCCAGTACGGGCTCGGCCTGTTGACGCGACTGCTGACCCACTACCTGCGCTGGTTCCACAATCGTTCGACCTTGACCCTGGTACCCAGCGTCAGCCAGCGAATGGAGCTGGAGCGGCGGCATTTCGAGCGCCTGGCGCTGCTGTCCCGCGGTGTCGACAGCCAGTTGTTTCACCCGGCCAAACGCTTGAACGCGTTGCGTGAACATTGGGGGCTAGGCGAGAACGACATTGCTGTGATTCATGTAGGACGTTTGGCCGCGGAGAAGAATCCGGGATTGCTCAAGCGCTGTTTCGACACGCTGAAGGCGACTTATCCACAGCGCAACCTGAAGCTGATCGTGGTGGGCGACGGTCCGCAGCGTCCGCTCATGGAACGCGAAATGCCCGAAGCGATCTTCTGCGGAACCCAACGGGGTGAAGCCCTGGCCAGTCACTATGCGTCGGGGGATGTGTTTCTGTTTCCGAGCCTGACTGAAACCTTCGGTAATGTGGTGCTTGAGGCACTGGCTTCCGGGCTGGGGGTGGTGGCTTACGATCAGGCTGCAGCGGCGCAGCATATTCGTCATGGCTACAACGGTGTGTTGGCGATGCCGGGTGACGAGGACGCGTTCTGCGACGCGGCGGCGTGGTTGCTCGAAGAGCGTGAAACCTTGCGGTGCATGCGGCTCAATGCGCGTCAGCATGCCAGCAGGCAGGGTTGGGCGGCGATTATCGAGCAGTTCGAAGGGCAGTTGCGGGGGGCTTGTGTGGGGGAGCAGGTGGTACCGAATGCAGCGACTTTGCCAAAATCTTCGTAATCTTGAATCAGTCTTCGCGAGCAGGCTCGCTCCCACAGTGGATCTGCGTTGAACACAAATCCTGTGGGAGCGAGCCTGCTCGCGAAAGCATTCTTCCGGACGCTGCTTAAACCAGCGTCATCAACGCCTCGCGGCTGAACGGCAGGATGTCTTCCTCACGACCATCACGCACCTTCTGCGCCCAGTCCGGGTCCACCAGCAGCGCACGGCCAACCGCCACCAGGTCGAACTCATCGTTGTTCAACCGCTCCAACAGTTTTTCCAGGCTGGCCGGTTGTGCAACCTTGTCAGTGTTGACCATGAACTGCAGGAACTCGCCATCCAGGCCGACGCTGCCCACGGTAATGGTCGGTTTGCCGGTGAGCTGGCGGGTCCAGCCGGCCAGGTTCAGTTCGGAACCGTCGAACTCCGGTTCCCAGAAACGGCGCGTCGAGCAGTGGAAAATATCCACGCCAGCGTCGGACAACGGCTTGAGAAACTCACCCAGCGCTTCCGGGGTTTGCACCAGGCGTGCGGTGTAATCCTGCTGCTTCCACTGGGAGAAGCGGAAGATAATCGGGAAGCCTTCACCGACCGCCGCACGCACGGCCTGAATCAGCTCGATGGCGAAACGCGAACGGTTGGCCAGGCTGCCGCCGTATTCGTCGGTGCGCTGGTTACTGCCTTCCCAGAAGAACTGGTCGATCAGATAGCCGTGGGCGCCGTGGATTTCCACACCGTCCATACCGATGCTCTGCGCATCCTTGGCCGCTTGGGCGAACGCGGCGATCACGTCTTGAATATCTTGCTTGGTCATGCCGTGAACCACGACATTGCCATCCTTCACTTTTTCCGACGGACCGTAACCCGGCACGCTGGCGTCCGGCTCGGTGCCAATACGACGCACACTGCCGACGTGCCACAACTGCGGAACGATTTTGCCGCCTTCGGCGTGTACCGCATCGACCACTTTTTTCCAGCCAGCCAGCGCTGCTTCGCCGTAGAAATTCGGCACGTTCGGGTAGCCGTTGGAAGCCTTGTGACCCACGGTGGTGCCTTCGGTAATGATCAGACCAACGCCGGCCGCTGCGCGACGACGGTAGTATTCGATCACTTTGGAATTCGGTACGCCACCTGGCGAAAACGAGCGAGTCATCGGTGCCATGACGACACGGGTCGGCAGTTCAAGGGTGCCGAGGTGGAACGGTTTGAACAGGGCTTTGACGGGCATGGGGACGCTCCACGGGAATAGACTTTATGACGGCGATAATATGGAGGTTCGCACGCGCCGAACAGTACTATTGATTTGGGTGATTAAGGGTCAGAAGGTGCAGAGCACTGTTTCCTGTAGGAGCGAGCCTGCTCGCGATGGTCGTCAACGAAAACGCGGGGTATCTGATGCCCCGCGGCGTGTTTGCGTTCATCGCGAGCAGGCTCGCTCCTACAGGTACAGATGTCGATGCAGATAAAGCGGGATGTCAGCTCAGGGCTTTTTCAATCGCCTGAACGACGCTTGGATCATCCGGAGCAGTACGCGGCGAGAAGCGCGCCAGCACACGTCCATCCTTACCCAGCAGGAACTTCTCGAAGTTCCAGGTAATGTCACCGGGGAATTCGGCGCCCTCGCCCGCCAGCAGTTTGTACAGCTGATGCCGTTCATGACCGTTGACTTCCAGCTTGCTGGACAACGGAAAGGTCACGCCATAGTTGAGGCTGCAAAACTCCTGGATCTCTTGCTCGGAACCCGGTTCCTGTCCGGCAAATTGATTGCACGGCAGGCCCAGCACGCTGAAACCCTTACCCTTGTATTGCTGGTAGAGGTTTTCCAGAGCCGCGTACTGCGGGGTCAAGCCACATTTGGAGGCGACGTTGACCACCAGCACGACGTGCCCCTTGAAAGGTGCCAAAGGTAGCGCCTGACCATTCAGGGCTGTCAAATTAAGGTCGTGAAAAGCACTCATGACGTACTCCAGATTCCCGTGTTTTTCTCGAAACAACCACTTGTCGGTGTCACCTGGGACAGCCGCAGACTAAAAAGGCGCCCTCGGGGCGCCTCTCCAGTCATCTGAGCTTAGCGCAGAAAATCAGTGGTGATGGCCACCTTCGCCATGGACGTGACCATGAGCGATTTCTTCCTGGCTGGCATCACGGATAGCAACGATCTTGACCTGGAAGTTCAGGCGCTGACCGGCCAACGGGTGGTTGCCGTCAACGGTGACGTCGTCGCCGTCCAGATCACGGATGGTCACGATCTGCATCTGGCCGTCCGGAGCGGAAGCGTGGAACTGCATGCCCACTTCCAGCTCGTCGACGCCTTCGAACATGCTGCGGCTCAGGGTGCTGACCAGTTCGGCAGCGTATTCGCCGTAGGCATCTTCAGGTTCTACGGAAACGTTCAGCTCGTCACCGACGGCCTTGCCTTCCAGAGCCTTTTCCAGGCCCGGGATGATGTTGCCTGCGCCTTGCAGGTAGACCAGCGGCGCGCCGCCGGCGGAGCTGTCGATGACCTCACCAGCGTCGTTGGTCAGGGTATAGTCGATGGAGACAGCCTTATTGGCGGCGATCAGCATGGGGCGAGACCTTTTGCATAAGAATGATGAAAGACGCAGTTTAGCGAAGCAATCGCCCGAAAGCGAACACAACCCGGACAGACGGGACGTGACGCTCACAGGCTTCCATCAGGACGAAGACGGCCACTGGGTGGCCGAGCTTTCCTGCGGCCATACCCAGCACCTGCGCCACCAGCCGCCGTGGCAATCCCGGGCCTGGGTCATGGATCCTGCCCGGCGCCAGGAAAAAATAGGCCAGCCCTTTGATTGCGGTTGGTGCGCACAAGGCATGGTTAGCGATAACCTTGGCGACTGAATTTCGGCAGATCGTCAGTTATAGATGATCGCCATTGCCATGCTCCCTTAGAGAATCCGCATGCAAACTTTTTTTATCGCACCCACCGATTTTGGCGTGGGCCTGACCTCCATCAGCCTCGGGCTGGTGCGTACCCTTGAGCGCGCCGGCCTGAAAGTCGGCTTTTTCAAGCCGATTGCCCAGCCGCATCCCGGTGACACGGGCCCTGAGCGTTCCACCGAGCTGGTAGCCCGCACCCATGGCCTGAAACCACCGCAGCCGCTGGGCCTGGCCCATGTCGAACGCATGCTCGGTGACGGCCAGCTCGATGAGCTGCTCGAAGAAATCATCACCCTCTACCAGCAAGCCGCCATCGGCAAGGACGTACTGGTCGTGGAAGGCATGGTGCCGACCCGCAGTGCCAGCTATGCCGCGCGGGTCAATCTGCATCTGGCCAAGAGTCTCGATGCCGAGGTGATCCTGGTGTCGGCGCCGGAAAACGAAGTGCTGACCGAGTTGTCCGGTCGCGTGGAATTGCAGGCGCAGCTGTTTGGCGGCCCGAAAGACCCGAAAGTCCTCGGCGTGATCCTTAACAAGGTCAAGACAGATGAAAGCATGGAGGCCTTTGCCGCGCGCCTGAAGGAACATTCACCGCTTTTGCGCAGTGGCGATTTCCGTCTGCTGGGCTGCATTCCGTTCCGACCGGAACTGAATGCCCCGCGCACTCGCGACGTGGCCGACCTGATGGGCGCGCAGGTGCTCAATGCCGGCGACTATGAAACCCGGCGCATGACCAACATCATCATTTGCGCGCGCACCATGCGCAACACCGTGGAGCTGCTCAAGCCCGGCGTGCTGGTGGTGACCCCCGGCGATCGCGACGACATCATCCTCGCCGTCAGTCTCGCAGCCATCAACGGCGTGCCGCTGGCCGGTCTGTTGCTGACCAGCGACACCCTGCCCGACCCACGCATCATGGACCTCTGCCGGGGCGCCTTGCAGGCCGGCCTGCCGGTACTGTCGGTGAGCACCGGTTCCTACGACACCGCCAACCAGTTGAACGGCCTGAACAAAGAAATCCCGATCGACGACCGCGAGCGTGCGGAGATCATCACCGATTTCGTCGCCAGCCATCTGGACGCCAACTGGCTGCACCAGCGCTGCGGCACACCACGGGAGATGCGCCTGTCGCCGGCGGTGTTCCGCTATCAGTTGATCCAGCGCGCCCAGAACGCCAACAAACGTATCGTCCTGCCTGAAGGCAGCGAGCCGTTGACCGTGCAAGCCGCCGCGATCTGCCAGGCCCGTGGCATCGCCCGCTGCGTGTTGCTGGCCAAACCCGCCGACGTCGAAGCCGTGGCTCGCGCCCAGGGCATCGAGCTTCCGCCGGGGCTGGAAATCCTCGACCCGGACCTGATCCGCGAGCGCTACGTCGAGCCGATGGTTGCGCTGCGCAAGACCAAAAGCCTCAACGCACCGATGGCCGAGCAGCAACTGGAAGACACGGTGGTGATCGGCACCATGATGCTGGCGCTGGATGAAGTCGACGGCCTCGTGTCGGGCGTCATCCACTCCACCGCCAACACCATTCGCCCAGCCCTGCAACTGATCAAGACGGCGCCGGGCTGCACCCTGGTGTCGTCGGTGTTCTTCATGCTGTTTCCCGAAGAAGTGCTGGTCTACGGCGACTGCGTGATGAACCCGCACCCGAGCGCCAGCGAACTGGCCGAAATCGCCCTGCAAAGCGCCGACTCGGCAGCGGCGTTCGGCATCACCCCGCGGGTGGCGATGATCAGCTATTCCAGCGGTGAATCGGCCAGCGGCGAGGAAGTCGAAAAGGTACGTGAGGCGACACTGCTCGCCCATGAACAGCAAAGTTCGCTGTTGATCGACGGCCCGTTGCAGTACGACGCCGCCGCCAACGAAACCGTGGCCCGGCAACTGGCGCCGAACAGTCAGGTGGCCGGTCGCGCCACTGTGTTCGTGTTCCCCGACCTCAACACCGGCAACACCACCCACAAAGCGGTGCAGCGCAGTGCCGATTGCGTCAGCCTCGGGCCAATGCTGCAAGGCCTGCGCAAACCGGTGAACGACCTGCCGCGCGGCGCGCAAGTCGATGACATCGTCTACACCATCGCGTTGACCGCGATCCAGGCTGCCAACCGACCTATGGATGTTTAAATGCCGGATTTTCTACCTGCACCCGTGCGCGGTGTGATCGCCGCGTTGTTGTTGGCGCTGAATACGATTCTGCTCTGCTCGTTTCTGTTTTGTGTGGCGCTGTTCAAGGTGTTGCCGTTCGCCCTCACCCAGCGTGTCGCGCGCTGGCTGATGAGCCATACCCATGAAGCCTGGATCAGTCTCAACAAGGGCTGGATGAACCTGGTCCGTCGCACGCGCTGGCACGTCAGCGGCCTGCAAGGCCTCGATTATCAGCACTCGTACCTGATCACCAGCAATCACCAGAGCTGGGTCGACATTCTGGTGCTGCAGTACGTACTCAATCGACGCATCCAGCCGCTGAAGTTCTTCCTCAAGCAAGAGTTGATCTGGGTCCCGGTCATCGGCCTGGCGTGGTGGGCATTGGGCTTTCCGTTCATGAAGCGCTACTCCAAGGCCTATCTGGAAAAGCACCCGGAGAAGAAAGGCAAGGACCTGGAAACAACGCGCAAGACCTGCGCGAAGTTTCGCAACAACCCGGTCGGCATCTTCAACTTCGTCGAAGGCACGCGCTTCACCGAAGGCAAGCATGCCCAGCAGCAGTCACCGTTCAAATACCTGCTCAAGCCCAAGGCCGGTGGCATTGCGTTTGTGTTGGATGCGATGGGTGAACAACTGGAATCGATCGTCAACGTGACCATCCACTACCCGGCCGGGCGCCCCGGTTTCTGGGACTTGCTGTGTGGGAACGTGAAGGATGTGGTGGTGCATTTTCAGGAACTGAACATTCCGCCGCAGTTCATCGGCAAGAACTACGATCAGGATGGTGAGTACCGCTTGCAGTTCCAGGGCTGGATCAACCAGTTGTGGCAGGACAAGGATGCGTTGTTGGGGCAGATGCACCGGGAGTATCCAGCGAAGTAATTCGGTGAGCGTTCCGGCCTCTTCGCGAGCAGGCTCGCTCCCACAGTTGATCTTCGGTGAACGCTGACCTTGTGGGAGCGAGCCTGCTCGCGAAGGGGCCCCACCAGAAACAAAAAACCCGCCGATGATCATTCATCGGCGGGTTTCTTTTTAGCGGCTAACGCTTAGATCGCGCCGCGTTTACGCAGCAGTTCCAGCACTTGCTTGACGCCTTCTTCCAGCGACACGGACTGGGTGTCGATCACCAGGTCGGCATCCAGCGGCACGTCGTACGGGAAGGATTCGCCCGGGATGTTATCCCCGGCCGCTGCGTACAGGCCTTGCGGATCACGCTCGGCACAGACCGTTGGCGAAGCCTGGACGTAGACCGTCAGCAGACGCTCCTTGCCGATCAGTTCCCGAGCCTGTTCACGACCTTCGGCACTCGGTGCAACGAACGCCGCCAGGGTCAGCAGGCCGGCTTCGTTGAACTGACGCGCCACGTGAGCGGCACGACGCCAGTTCTCGGTACGCCCGGCGCGATCCTGTGGCAGACCTTTGTTCAGGTCGTGACGCAGGTTCTGACCATCGAGCACAAACACTGCACGACCCAGGTCGAACAGCTTGCGCTCAACCGCGTAAGCGAGGGTGCTTTTGCCCGCGCCCGACAAACCGCTGAACAACACGGTGGCCGGTTGCTGGCCGAAGCGCTGTGCGCGTTCTTCGGTGGCGACATGGGCCAGTTTGCCGTGGTGCGTGCTGCTGCCATGCGCCAGTGGCTGAGCGACAATCATGCCGGCGCCGACGGTGCCATTGGTCAGGCGATCGATGATGATGAACGCGCCGGTGGTGCGGTTGCTGTCGTAACCGTCGAGGGCAATCGGCGCGTCGAGCGCGATCTTGACCTTGCCGATTTCGTTCAGTTGCAACGCGCTGGCCGGACCTTCTTCCAGGGTGTTCACGTCGACCTTGTTGACGATGCTGGCGATGGAGCCCGGCACGTAACTGGTGGCGCGCTTGATGTCGTATTTCTTGCCCGGCAGCATCGGCTCTTCAGCCATCCACACCAGCATCGCTTCGAAGCTGTCGGTCACCGGCGGCACGTTGTCGGCGTGAACCAGCAGGTCGCCACGGGAGATGTCGATTTCGTCTTCCATGGTCAGCGTGACTGCTTGACCTGGACCGGCGTGTTCCAGTTCACCTTCGAAGGTGACAATGGATTTCACGCGGCTGCTCTTGCCCGACGGCAACACCACGACTTCGTCGCCCTTCTTGACGATGCCGCTGGCCAGGGTGCCGGCGAAACCACGGAAATTCAGGTTCGGACGGTTGACGTACTGCACCGGGAAACGCAGGTCGGTGAAGTTGCGGTCGCCCGCTACTTCCACGGTCTCGAGAATTTCCATCAGCGACTGGCCGGTGTACCACGGCGAGCGCTCGGACTTGTTCACCACGTTGTCGCCCTTCAGCGCCGACATCGGCACGAAGTGCATGCTGGTCGGCTTCATCTTCAAGCCTTCGGCGAACTTCAGGTAGTCGGCCTTGATCGACTCGAACACGCCCTGATCGAAGTCCTTCAAGTCCATCTTGTTGATGGCGACGACGATGTGCTTGATGCCCAGCAACGAGGCGATGAAGCTGTGGCGACGGGTCTGGGTCTGCACGCCGTAGCGGGCGTCGACCAGGATGATCGCCAGGTCACAGGTGGAGGCACCGGTGGCCATGTTGCGGGTGTACTGCTCATGGCCGGGGGTGTCGGCGATGATGAATTTGCGCTTGGCGGTGGAGAAATAGCGGTAGGCGACATCGATGGTGATGCCTTGCTCACGCTCGGCCTGCAAGCCGTCGACCAGCAATGCCAGGTCGATGTCTTCGCCGGTGGTGCCGACTTTTTTCGAGTCGCGGGTGATCGCTTCCAGGTGATCTTCGTAGATCATCTTGGAGTCGTGCAGCAGGCGCCCGATCAGGGTGCTCTTGCCGTCGTCGACGTTACCGCAGGTCAGGAAGCGCAGCAGTTCTTTACGTTCGTGCTGGCCCAGGTAGGCGAGGATGTCCTCGCTGATCAAATCAGATTGATGCGACATGACAGCCCCTTAGAAATAACCTTGACGTTTTTTGTCTTCCATCGAGCCTGCGCCATCGTGGTCGATGACACGGCCCTGGCGCTCGGAAGTTCGCGTCAGGAGCATTTCCTGAATGATGTCCGTGAGGCTTTCGGCCTCGGACTCCACCGCGCCCGTCAACGGGTAGCAGCCAAGGGTACGGAAACGCACTTTCTTTTTGACGATGCGGGCTTTGTCTTCATCGCTCAGGTGTTCGAGGATGCGCTCGTCGTCGATCATGATCAGGGTGCCGTTCTTCTCGATGACTTCACGCTCGGCGGCGAAGTACAGCGGCACGATCGGGATGCCTTCGAGGTAGATGTACTGCCAGATGTCCAGCTCGGTCCAGTTCGACAATGGGAATACGCGGATGGATTCGCCCTTGTTGACCTTGCCGTTGTAGACGTTCCACAGCTCGGGACGCTGGTTTTTCGGATCCCAGCGGTGCTTGCTGTCGCGGAACGAGTACACGCGCTCCTTGGCGCGGGATTTCTCTTCGTCGCGACGGGCACCACCGAAGGCGGCATCGAAACCATGCTTGTCCAGTGCCTGCTTCAGGCCTTCGGTCTTCATGATGTCGGTGTGCTTGGCACTGCCGTGGGTGAACGGGTTGATGCCTTGCGCCACACCTTCAGGATTCACGTGGGTGATCAGGTCGAGGCCCAGTTCGGCGACCATCTTATCGCGGAACTTGTACATCTCCTGGAATTTCCACTGGGTGTCGACGTGCATCACCGGAAACGGCAGCTTGCCGGGGAAGAAGGCCTTGCGTGCCAGGTGCAGCATCACGGCGGAGTCTTTACCGATGGAGTACAGCATCACCGGGTTATCGAACTCGGCGGCCACCTCGCGGATGATGTGGATGCTTTCCGCCTCCAGCTGTTTCAGATGCGTCAGTTTGTCGACCATGGCTACTCACGAAATCTTTCTTATGAACGGCCAGCGGGCCGTGTTCGAGCGGGGAATCCTAGCACAGCGACCTCTTCTAATCAGGACGCCAGCTAGATCGAAAGGGTATATGAATATGCCTGCCTGTTTGGCCTGCCCAGATCCCTGTGGGAGCGAGCCTGCTCGCGAAAGCGGCGGGTCAGTCCTATTGATGTCGCCTGACAGGACGTCTTCGCGAGCAGGCTCGCTCCCACAGTGGTTGGGGGTGATTCAAATCGGATTCGGGCAATCGATGAAGATGTGCTCAAGGGCAAACCGTCGCGCCAGGTAATCCCCCAGCGCCTGCACGCCATAGCGCTCGGTGGCGTGGTGACCGGCAGCGATGAAACTGATGTCGTTTTCCCGGGCGCTGTGGAAGGTTTGCTCGGACGCTTCGCCGCTGAGGTACAGATCGACACCGGCCAGTACCGCTTGATCGATGTAACCCTGGCCGCCGCCCGTACACCAGCCGACGCGGCGAATCATCGCGCTACCCTCGACCAGCAATGGCTCGCGCCCCATGACCTCCTGCACGCGACGGGCGAAATCCCGTGGTGTCATCGGTTCATTCAGGGAGCCGACCAGACCGACGATTTTCAGGTTGTCGGGATCGAGCGGGCCTTCGACGATGATGTCCAACTGCCGGGCAAGCTGCACGTTGTTGCCGACGTCCGGGTGCAGGTCCAGCGGCAGGTGGTAGGACAACAGGCTGATGTCATGCTTGAGCAGCGTTTTCAGGCGGCGTTGCTTCATGCCGGTGATGCAGGGGTTTTCGCCTTTCCAGAAGTAGCCGTGATGCACCAGTACCAGATCGGCATTGGCTTCTACCGCCGCATCGAGCAGGGCCTGACTGGCCGTGACACCACTGACGATGCGCATCACTTGCGGCCGGCCCTCGACTTGCAGGCCGTTGGGGCAGTAGTCGGCAATTCTTGCACTGTTGAGGTAACGGTCGGCTTCTTCGACGAGTGTGCTCAGGGCGACGGCCATAAAAGACTCCTAAATATCCCGTTCAGAGGCGCGTGCGGCCTCGTATAATGCGCGACATTATGAGCGGTCTCTAACCGCCTGCAACTCTCTCAGGACGTGCTTAATGCTCAAGGCGCTGCGTTTTTCCGGCTGGCCGTTGTTGGCCGGCGTGCTTGTCGCTCTGTTAATCATCCAGCGGTACCCGCAGTGGGTCGGGCTTCCAAGCCTCGACGTCAACCTGCAGCAAGCGCCGCAAACCACCAGCATGCAGCAGGGTCCGGTGTCCTATTCCGACGCGGTGACCACCGCCGCGCCGTCGGTGGTGAACCTGTACACCACCAAAGTCATCAACAAACCCAACCATCCCTTGTTTGAAGATCCGCAGTTCCGTCGTTTCTTCGGGGACAACTCGCCCAAGCAGAAACGCATGGAGTCGAGCCTGGGCTCCGGCGTGATCATGAGCCCGGAAGGTTACATTCTGACCAATAACCACGTGACCAGCGGCGCCGACCAAATTGTCGTGGCGCTCAAGGATGGTCGTGAAACCCTGGCCCGTGTGATCGGCAGTGACCCGGAAACCGATCTCGCGGTGTTGAAGATCGACTTGAAGAAACTTCCTTCGATCACTGTCGGCCGCTCCGACAACATCCGCATCGGCGATGTCGCGCTGGCGATCGGCAACCCGTTCGGTGTCGGCCAGACCGTGACCATGGGCATCATCAGCGCCACCGGCCGCAATCAGCTGGGCCTGAACAACTACGAAGACTTCATCCAGACCGACGCGGCGATTAACCCCGGCAACTCCGGCGGCGCGCTGGTGGACGCCAACGGCAACCTGACCGGTATCAACACCGCGATTTTCTCCAAGTCCGGCGGTTCCCAGGGCATTGGCTTCGCGATTCCGGTCAAACTGGCGATGGAGGTGATGAAGTCGATCATCGAACACGGCCAGGTGATTCGCGGCTGGCTCGGTATCGAAGTGCAGCCATTGTCCCAGGAACTGGCCGAATCCTTTGGCCTGTCCGGGCGTCCGGGCATCGTCGTCGCCGGGATTTTCCGCGACGGTCCAGCGCAGAAGGCCGGCCTGCAATTGGGCGACGTGATCCTCAGCATCGACGGCGAACCGGCCGGCGATGGTCGCCGCTCGATGAACCAGGTGGCGCGGATCAAACCGACCGACAAGGTCGTGGTGCAGGTGATGCGCAACGGCAAGGAACTCAAGCTCACGGCGGAAATCGGCCTGCGTCCACCACCTGCCCCTGTCAAGGAAAAAGAAGAGAACTAAGCCTGGCCCGAGAATCTCGGGCTATTGGAAGACATTCTCATTAGACATGTTATATTGTTTCAATTATCGCAATTGGAACAACATAACATGTCGTCTCGAACAAAGGTTTCCCTTGCCGGAATTGCCTTCGGCCTGCTGGGAAGTCCGGTCTTCGCCGAAGAATCCAGAACCCTCGAACTGGACGCCATCAGCGTCACTTCCGATTACGAATCCCCTACGGGCCCGGTCAAAGGCTACCGCGCCACCCGCTCCTCCAGCGCGACCAAAACCGATACCGCCATTCGCGACATCCCTCAATCGATCAGCGTCATTCCCGTCAGCGTACTCAATGACCTGGGCAGCATAAGCGTCGAACGGGCACTGGATTTTGCCGGTGGCGTCTCGAAGCAGAACAACTTCGGCGGCCTGACGCTTTACGAATACAGCGTGCGCGGGTTCACCACGTCGGAGTTCTACAAGGACGGTTTCAGCGCCAACCGTGGCTATCCGAGCACGCCGGACGTAGCCAACATCGAACGCATCGAAGTGCTCAAGGGCCCGGCTGCCAGCCTGTATGGCCGGGGCGATCCCGGCGGCACGGTCAACATCGTCACCAAGAAGCCACAGCCCGGAGCCTTTAGCACACTGCAAACCAGCGCCGGCAGCTGGGATCGCTATCGCACTGCGCTGGACGTCAACACGCCGCTGGATGAACAAGGTGAAGTCCTGTCGCGGGTCAACCTGGCCGTCGAGGACAACCACAGCTTCCGCGATCATGTCGACAGCCACCGCGTGTTCGTCGCCCCCTCCTTCAGCTGGCAACTGAGTCCCGACACCAGCCTGTTGGTGGAAAGCGAATTCGTCCGCCACAGCTCCACCTTCGATCGTGGCATCGTCGCGCCGAACAACACGTGGAGCGGCGTTTCCCGCGCGACCTTCCTTGGCGAACCCAACGACGGCGACATCGACAACCACAATAATCTGCTGCAGGCCGCGCTCGAACACCAGCTCAACGACACCTGGAAACTGCGTCTGGCCAGCCACTACAAGGAAGGCAAGCTCTGGGGTTTTGCCTCCGAACAGCGCGCGCTGAATGCCGATGGCCACACGGTCAACCGTCGTTACCGCGAGCGCGACAACAACTGGCACGACAGCATCACCCAGCTCGAATTGCGTGGCCTGTTCGACCTCGGCAGCTGGCAGCACGAACTGCTGATCGGCAGCGAGTACGAGAACTATCGCAAGGACGAGCGGGTCACGACCATTGCTGGCGGCCCCTACGCCATCGACATCTACAACCCGATTTACGGCCAACCGAAACCCAACGGCGCGCGCTCCGGGACGGACTTCTTCGAGCACGTCGAAAGCCATGCACTGAACCTGCAGGATCAGATCATTTTCACTGACAAGCTACGGGGCATGCTCGGTGTGCGCTTTGAGCATTTTGAGCAACGCATCGACGATCACACCCGCGATGCCAGCAGCCGCCAGCGTCACGACGCCCTGACCCAACGGGCCGGTCTGCTCTATCAATTGACGCCTGAAGTCGGTCTGTTCGCCAACGCCTCCACTTCGTTCAAACCCAACAATGGCCTGGACGCTGCCGGTAAATCCTTCGACCCGGAAGAAGGCGTCGGCTATGAAATCGGGATCAAGAGCGAGCTGTTCGGCGAACGCTTGAGCAGCACCCTCGCGGTCTTTCATATCGAGAAGGAAAACGTCCTCGCCCTCGACCCGGGCACCGACACCAGCCGCGCCATGGGCAAGGCGCGCAGCCAGGGTTTCGATCTGCAAATCGCCGGGCAAGTCACCGACGCGGTGCGGGTGATCGGCGCCTTCGCCTACATCGACGCTGAAGTCACTCAAGGCGACAAAGTCATTCCCACCGGCAGCCGGATTCTCGGCGTCGCCAAGCGCAGCGGCAGCCTGTTGAGCGTGTATGAGTTTCAGGAGGGGCGCCTGCGCGGATCGGACGTCGGCGCAGCCTTCACCTATGTCGGCGACCGCTCGGGTGAGGCCGGCAGCGACTTCGAATTGCCGTCCTACCACACCATCGACCTGCTGGCCCATTACAAGGCCAGCGAGAACCTCACGGTGGGCCTGAACCTGAACAATGTTTTCGACGAGAAATATTTCGAGCGCTCGTACAGCAACTACTGGGTCAACCCCGGCGAGCCACGCAATTTCACCGTCAGCCTGACACTCACTCTGTAAAAGGACGTCCCCATGCACCCTCTCAAATCCCTGGCGCTGCTCGGCCTGCTGTTTGCCACCGAGGTCTCGGCCCACGGTCTGTGGACCGAACAACGTCGCGGCAACATCGAAGTGATTTACGGCCACGGTGCCGAGGACAATGCGTTCAAGGCGCAGAAGATCAGCGGCGCCTGGGCCTATGACGGCAACGGAAAAATGATTCCGGTGACAGTGCAGCGCCTGGCCGATCACGCACGCCTGCAACCGCTGAAACCGCCTGCTGTCATTGCGGTGGCACTCAACAATGGCATGTGGTCGCAAACCGCTGACAAAAAATGGATCAACGAAGGCCGCAGCAAAGTGCCCGGCGCCATCGAATCCACAGAGACATTCAAATACAGCCTGTCGATTTATCAGCCGGGGGCGAAGCTGCCGAAACTTGATCAGATCAAACTGCTGATCCTGCCGGAGGTTGATCCGCTGACCGTCGGGCCGGGCCAGTCGCTGCCGGTCCGGGTGCTACTGGATGGCAAGCCGGCGTCGGGGGTGAAGTTGGTTGGCGATTACCGCAACGCGCCGAATACCTTGAGCACCGAAACCGATACAGATGGCCGGGCGCAGGTGCTGGTGCGTAATGAAGGGTTGAACGTGATTGCGGCGCAGGTGGAAGTGCCGGTGAAGGACAGCGCGGATGTGAGCAGCCGGGGATTGTTCAGTTCGCTGACGTTCCTGGGCGAACCGCATCACGAGTGACACACAAAACCCTGTGGGAGCGAGCCTGCTCGCGAATAGGTCATCACATTCAACATTGATGCTGAATGTACAACCGCTTTCGCGAGCAGGCTCGCTCCCACAGGTCCTGTATTGAATTAAAGGTCGCCGAGGCCGTCAATCAGTGCCTGATTCTGCTCTGGCGTACCAATGCTGATCCGCAGAAACTGCGCAATCCGCTCCTGCTTGAAGTGCCGGACAATCACGCCCTGCTCGCGCAACTTCGCCGCCAGCTCAGCCGCATCGTGCTGCGGGTGATGGGCAAAGATGAAGTTTGCCGCCGACGGCAGCACTTCAAAGCCCTTGGCCTGCAACTGCGTAACCACCCATTCACGGTGTTCGATCACCAAACGGCAGGTCTTGTCGAAGTACTCGCGATCTTCGAACGCCGCCGCCGCACCGACATTTGCCATGCGATCGATCGGATAGGAGTTGAAGCTGTTCTTGATTCGCTCCAGCGCCTCGATCAGGTCCGGGTGCCCCACCGCCAGGCCAACCCGCAGGCCGGCCAGCGAACGGGACTTGGACAATGTCTGGGTTACCAGCAGGTTCGGATAACGGTCCACCAACGCGATCGCCGTTTCCCCGCCGAAGTCGATGTAGGCCTCGTCCACCACGACCACCGAGTCCGGGCTGGCCTTGAGGATCTGCTCGACAGCGTCCAGCGCCAAGAGGCAACCAGTCGGTGCGTTCGGGTTGGGGAAGATGATCCCGCCGTTCGGCTTGGCATAGTCCGCCGGGTTGATCTGGAACTGTTCGTCCAGCGGTACGGCGTCGAACTGGATGCCGTACAAGCCGCAGTAAACCGGATAGAAGCTGTAGCTGATGTCCGGGAACAGCAGCGGCTGGTCGTGCTGCAGCAAGCCGTGGAAGATGTGCGCCAGGACTTCGTCGGAACCGTTGCCGAGGAACACCTGGTTGCTCTGCACGCCGTAGTACTTGGCCACCGCGTTCTTGAGCAGGTCGCTGTTCGGGTCCGGGTACAGGCGCAGGTTGTCGTTCAGTTCGGTCTGCATCGCGGCCAGCGCCTTGGGCGATGGGCCGTACGGGTTTTCGTTGGTGTTGAGCTTCACCAGTTTGGCCAGTTTCGGCTGCTCGCCCGGCACGTAAGGCACCAGATTCTTGACGAACGGGCTCCAGAATTTACTCATGTTCAGTTCACCTTCTGCTCATCAAGAATACGGTATTCGGCGCTGCGCGCGTGGGCGCTCAGCGATTCGCCACGGGCCAGCACCGAGGCGGTCTTGCCCAGCTCGGACGCGCCGGCTTCGGAGCAGTAGATGATCGACGAGCGCTTCTGGAAGTCGTACACCCCCAGCGGCGACGAGAACCGTGCAGTGCCGGACGTCGGAAGTACGTGGTTCGGACCCGCGCAGTAGTCGCCCAAGGCTTCGGAGGTGTGGCGGCCCATGAAAATCGCACCGGCGTGGCGGATCTGCGGCAACCAGGCTTGCGGATCAGCGACTGACAACTCCAGGTGCTCCGGCGCAATACGGTTGGCCACTTCCATGGCCTGTTCCATGTCACGCACCTGAATCAACGCACCACGGCCATTGATCGAAGTCTGGATGATCTCGGCGCGGTCCATGGTCGGCAGCAGTTTGGCAATGCTGGCCGCAACTTGATCGAGAAACGCGGCATCCGGGCTGACCAGAATCGCCTGGGCGTCTTCGTCGTGCTCGGCCTGGGAGAACAGGTCCATGGCGATCCAGTCTGGATCGGTCTTGCCGTCGCACACCACGAGGATCTCCGAGGGACCGGCGATCATGTCGATACCGACCTGGCCAAACACGTGGCGCTTGGCGGTGGCGACATAGATGTTGCCCGGGCCCACGACTTTGTCGACCTGCGGCACGCTTTCGGTACCGTACGCCAATGCGGCAACGGCCTGCGCACCGCCGATGGTGAACACACGATCCACGCCCGCGATGCAGGCCGCAGCCAGCACCAGTTCGTTGATTTCACCGCGCGGAGTCGGTACCACCATGACCACTTCGGTCACACCGGCAACCTTGGCCGGAATCGCGTTCATCAGCACTGACGACGGGTACGACGCCTTGCCACCCGGCACGTAAAGACCGGCGCGATCCAGTGGCGTGACCTTCTGGCCCAGTACGGTGCCGTCGGCTTCGGTGTAGCTCCAGGAATCCTGTTTCTGCTTTTCGTGGTAGCTGCGCACGCGGGCCGCGGCTTTTTCCAGGGCTTCACGCTGAGGTACGGTGATGCGCGTCAGCGCCAGTTCCAGGCGTTCGCGAGGCAGGATCAGGTCGGCCATGGACTTCACGTCCAGGCCATCGAACTGGCGGGTGAAATCCACCAGCGCCGCATCGCCACGCTCGCGCACGGCCTTGATGATGTCCAGCACGCGCTGATTGACCGAGTCGTCAGACACACTTTCCCAGCTCAGCAGATGATCCAGATGATGCGCGAAATCCGGGTCAGCAGCGTTGAGTCGGCGAATTGCAGTCGGTGCGGTCATAGCGAGAGCCTCATAGGATTGGCAAAAAACTCAGGCGCCCGAAGCTAACATTCGATCCGCTTGGGCACCTGAGAATTCTGGCTATGAGGCGGATAGACGGCGCGCCTTGCGGTCGCGCAGGTGAATCAGCCGCGGTGTCGAGACTCCACTGCCTTGCGCAGGGTGTCGATCAACGCCTGGATACGGGCGTGCTGCATTTTCATCGAAGCTTTGTTGACGATCAGCCGGGAGCTGATGGCAGCAATGAAATCCTGCGGCTCCAGGCCGTTGGCCCGCAGCGTGTTACCGGTGTCGACCACGTCGATGATCTTGTCGGCCAGACCGATCAGCGGTGCCAGCTCCATCGAGCCGTACAGCTTGATGATGTCGACCTGACGGCCCTGTTCGGCGTAGTAACGCTTGGCAACGTTGACGAATTTGGTAGCGATACGCAGGCGGCCCTTGGGCTCGATGGCGCCGACCTTGCCGGCGGTCATCAGTTTGCACTGGGCAATCTGCAGGTCCAGTGGCTCGTAGAGGCCCTGGCCGCCGTATTCCATCAGCACGTCTTTACCGGCGACACCCAGATCGGCGGCGCCATGCTCGACATAAGTAGGCACGTCAGTGGCACGCACGATCAGCAGGCGTACATCTTCCTGGGTCGTGGGGATGATCAGCTTGCGGCTCTTGTCCGGATTCTCGGTCGGCACGATGCCCGCTTCAGCCAGAAGCGGCAGGGTGTCGTCAAGGATGCGGCCCTTGGACAGTGCGATGGTCAACATGGGAAACGTCAGTCCTTATCAAGGTACTCATGCCCGGTCACAATCGGCGCCGAACACACATCGAGGCTTTCTCAACAATAAAGAGGCAGCCCCGATTTGAAACAAAATCGTAGGACACGTCCCTGTGCCCATACCGCAGAAACTAGCCCGGAACGCGACGGATCTTGGCGCCCAGCATCTGCAGTTTCTCTTCGATGCACTCGTAACCACGGTCGATGTGGTAGATGCGGTCGATCAGGGTGTCGCCTTCGGCGATCAACGCCGAGATCACCAGACTGGCCGAAGCACGCAGGTCGGTGGCCATGACGGGCGCGCCCTTGAGCTTTTCGGTACCGGTGACGATGGCGGTGTTGCCCTCGACCTGGATCTTGGCGCCCATGCGGTGCAGCTCGTAAACGTGCATGAAGCGGTTTTCGAAGATCGTCTCGATCACAGCGCCCGTGCCTTCGGCAATGGCGTTGAGGGAGATGAACTGCGCCTGCATGTCGGTCGGGAACGCCGGGTACGGAGCGGTCCGCACGTTGACGGCTTTAGGCCGCTTGCCGTGCATGTTCAGCTCGATCCAGTCGTCACCGGTGGTGATTTCAGCGCCCGATTCCCGAAGTTTTTCCAGTACGGCTTCGAGGATGGTCGGATCGGTGTCCTTGACCTTCACGCGACCGCCGGTCACAGCGGCGGCAACCAGGTAGGTACCGGTTTCAATACGGTCAGGCATCACCTTGTACGTGGTGGTGTGCAGACGCTCGACGCCATCGATGGTGATGGTGTCGGTGCCAGCGCCGGAAACCTTGGCACCCATGGCGTTCAGGAAGTTTGCCAGGTCGACCACTTCAGGTTCGCGCGCGGCGTTTGCCAGTACGCTGCGACCCTTGGCCAGAGCGGCCGCCATCATGATGTTTTCGGTACCGGTCACGCTGACGGTATCGAAGAAGAAGTGCGCACCGCGCAGGCCGCCTTCAGGCGCCTTGGCCTTGATGTAGCCGCCTTCTACGTCGATGATCGCGCCCATGGCTTCCAGACCACGGATGTGCAGGTCGACCGGACGCGAACCGATGGCGCAACCGCCAGGCAGTGCGACTTCGGCTTCACCGAAACGGGCAACCATCGGGCCCAGCACCAGGATCGACGCACGCATGGTTTTAACCAGTTCGTACGGAGCGACCAGGGTCTTGATGGTGCGCGGGTCAATTTCGACGGCCAGTTTCTCGTCGATCACCGGCTCGATCCCCATGCGACCGAACAATTCGATCATGGTGGTGATGTCGTGCAGGTGCGGCAGGTTGGCAACGGTCACCGGACCGTCGCACAGCAGCGTGGCCGCCAGGATCGGCAGGGCAGAGTTCTTCGCCCCGGAGATGCGGATTTCGCCGTCAAGACGAGCACCGCCAGTAATAATCAATTTATCCATAAGAATCTCGACGCCCTTGGGCTCAGGTGCGCTCGGCCCAGGCCGCGCTGCTGAAAAATTTCATAGTGACCGCATGGATGCTGCCATCGGTGATCCACGGGTTCAAATGGGCATAGATCTGCTGCTGACGCTTGACCGGGCTCAATGCCGCCAGTTCATCGCTAATCACGTTCAGCTGGAAATTGCAGCCTTCGCCTTCAACTTCCACCTGCGTTCCTGGCAGCTTTGCTTCAAGGAAGCTTTTCACTTCTACGGCCTGCATGCTCAACCTCAATCGGCGCCCTGTGCGCGCGGGTCGGACATCATACAAAAAAGCCCCGCGCCTGCGAACCCCGCGGAGCAGGACTCTGACGGGGGGCTTGTTTATCGATGCGGGTTAGGGATGCGCCAACAGCTCGGTCAGCTCACTGACCTGAGCGATTTCACGCATGTCTTCTGGGATCCCGCGTAGGCTCAACGACTTGCCGGCCGCCTTCGCATCACGCATGAAGCACAGCAACAACGACAGACCGACGCTGCTGGACTTGGTGACCGCCGAACAATCGACCACCAGCGCCGCGGCCTTGCTGGCCTTGATCAGCGCCTGGCCCTGCTCGCGCAGGCCAGGGCCGGTCCGGTAATCCAGCACGCCGCTCAGGCGCAGCTCGCCGGCTTCGTCCATCAGGACCGCCGACTCACTCATTGGGTCTGCTTCTCGGTGGATTGCTCAGCGGTTTCCTTGGCCTTGGCGACTTCCCCGGCCCAACCATTGATGGTCTTGTCCAGGTCGTTGCCATTGCGCTGCATCGCATCAGCGAACTGATCGCGGAACAACTTGCCGATGTTGATGCCGTTGATGATGACGTTGCGCAGTTTCCACTCGCCATTGATCTTTTCCAGGGTGTAGGACACGGGATAGATCGCGCCGCTGCTACCCTTGACCGTCATGCCGACGCTTGTACGGTCACCCGACTCGTCCTTGGCAGGATCGACGGTGATGCCCTGGTTGTTGTACTCGAGCAAGGCATTGCCATAAAACTGGAACAGACCTTTCTTGAAGTTTTCTTCAAAGGTCTTCATTTGCGCAGGCGTGGCTTTGCGCGAGTACTTGACCGTCATGATGCTCTTGGAAATGCCCTCGGCATCCACAACAGGCCCGACGATGCTGTTCAGCGCCGCATAGAAATCCTGCGGGTCCTGCTTGTACTTCTCTTTGTTGGCGGCCAGGTCGGCCAGCATACGGTTGGTGGTGTCCTGTACCAGATCGTGCGCGGAAGGCGCCGCCACGGCGTTAGCCATCAACGGCAATGCCGCGAGTAACACAAACAGGCCACGTCGCAAGGTAGAGATCATTTACAAATTCCTCATTTGGGGTCTTTGCTTACGGTGTTGAGAAGGAACTTACCGATCAGGTCTTCGAGCACCAGCGACGACTGCGTGTCGTGGATGGTCCCGCCATCCTTGAGCAGGGCTTCTTCCCCACCCACACTGATACCGATGTACTTCTCGCCCAATAGACCAGCGGTCAGGATAGATGCAGTGGAGTCGGCTGGCAGATTATCTACGCGCTTTTCCAGCTGCATGGTCACTCGACCGGTGAAACTGTCGCGGTCCAGATCGATCGCCGTGACCTTGCCGATGGTCACACCGGCCATGGTCACTTTAGCTCTGACAGTCAAACCGGCGATATTGTCGAAATAGGCATAAAGTTTATAGGTATCGGTGCTCGGGCTCGGGGACAGGCCACTGACCCGCAGCGCCAGCAGCAGCAAAGCCAGGATGCCAGCCAGCAAGAAAAGGCCGACACCGATTTCCAGGGTGCGGTTTTGCATCAGAAATCTCCAAACATCAAGGCGGTCAGAATAAAGTCCAGGCCGAGCACAGCCAGAGAGGCATACACCACGGTCTTGGTAGTGGCACGACTGATCCCCTCGGAAGTGGGCTCGCAGTCATAGCCTTGGAATACGGCGATCCAGGTGACGACAAAGGCAAACACCATGCTTTTGATGATGCCGTTGAGCACGTCGTCAGCGAAGGTCACGCTGTTTTGCATGTTCGACCAGTAGGAGCCTTCATAGACGCCCAGCCAGTCGACGGCGACCCACGAACCGCCCCAGATGCCCACCACGCTGAAAATCATCGCCAGCACCGGCAGGGAAATGAAGCCGGCCCACAGGCGTGGGGCAATGATGTATTTGAGCGGGTCGACCCCGATCATCTCAAGGCTGGACAATTGTTCGGTGGACTTCATGTTGCCGATTTCCGCCGTCAACGCCGACCCGGCGCGCCCGGCAAACAGCAACGCCGTGACCACAGGACCCAATTCGCGCAACAGGGTCAGCGCAACCATCTGCCCGACCGCCTGCTCCGAACCATAGCTGGACAGGATATTGAAGCCCTGGAGCGCCAGCACCATGCCGATGAAGATGCCGGAGACCACGATGATCACCAGCGACATCACGCCTACCGAATGCAGCTGTTTAACCAGCAGACCGAAAGCGCCGCCAATGCCGCCGCGACCGAGCAACGCGTGAAACAGGAACAGGGTCGACCGACCGAACACCGCAACGGTGTCGATTCCGGCCAGACCGAACCGCCGTACGCGTTCTAATAATGAAATTCTGCGCATCAGCGGCGCTTCCCCAGAAGATCTGCGCGGTAATCCGGCGCTGGAAAGTGGTACGGAACCGGGCCGTCGGGTTCCCCGGTCATGAATTGACGAATTTTCGGGTCATCCGAACTCATCAGTTCCTTAGGCGTACCCTGCCCCAATACCTGTCCATCGCCCACCACATAAATGTAATCGGCAATGCTCGCGGTCTCTGCCAGGTCGTGGGAAACCACGATACTGGTGATACCCAGCGCATCGTTGAGCAGGCGGATCAGGCGAACCAGTACGCCCATGGCGATAGGGTCCTGGCCAACAAAGGGCTCGTCATACATGAGAATCTGCGGATCGAGCGCAATCGCCCGCGCCAGCGCCACACGACGTTTCATGCCACCGGACAGTTCGTCGGGCATCAGGTCGATGGCCCCGCGCAAGCCTACGGCCTGCAATTTGAGCAGGACGATGTCGCGGATCATTTCTTCAGGCAGTTCGGTGTGAACGCGCAGCGGGAAAGCCACGTTCTCGAACACATCGAGATCGGTGAACAGCGCACCGCTCTGAAACAGCACACCCATGTGCTTGCGGGCATCGAACAGATCGCTGCGCGAAAGTTTCGGCAGGTTCTGACCGTTGACCCAGACTTCGCCCTTGGTAGGTCGCAACTGCGCGCCCATCAACCGTAACAGCGTAGTCTTGCCACACCCGGAAGGCCCCATGATGCCGGTGACCTTGCCACGGGGAATACGGATATCGACGTTATTGAAAATGCTGCGCGCACCGCGCTTGAAGGTCAGTCCCTTCAGCTCGACCGCGTAGGCGTTATCGGCACTCATCTAAACTCCTTGCGATGCAGCCTCTCACTCGGACGCCTGACTTTCTGACGAAAGCACATCTCCCGGGCGGGCCGAACTGGCGGCGAACTATATCATTGCAAACGCCACGCGCCCAAGGTCATTGCCGGACCTTGTTTCCCGACACAGGTAGCAAAAAGCTTCATTTAGAGGGATTCGGTAACAAGGAATGACAATGCGCGACGAACTTGCGTGAGGGTTTTGATCATAACCGCTATAATCGCCGCCTTTTCATCAGGCTAAACGATTTCTGACATGAGCCAATCCAGCGACCTGATTCAATCTGCCCAACGCACCATCCGCCTCGAAGTGGAAGCCGTAAAAGGCTTGCTGCCGCATATCGACGCAGATTTCGTACGCGCTTGCGAGATGATTCTGGCCAGCAAAGGCCGCGTAGTCGTGGTCGGCATGGGCAAGTCGGGGCATATCGGCAACAAGATCGCCGCCACCCTGGCCAGCACCGGCACCACGGCTTTTTTTGTCCACCCGGCTGAAGCCAGCCATGGTGACATGGGCATGATCACCCGCGACGACATCATCCTGGCGCTGTCGAACTCCGGCTCCACCAATGAAATCGTGACCCTGCTGCCACTGATCAAGCGCCTGGGCATCCAGCTGATCAGCATGACGGGCAATCCCGATTCGCCGCTGGCCAAGGCCGCCGAGGTCAACCTCAATGTTCACGTCGAACATGAAGCCTGCCCGCTGAACCTGGCGCCCACTTCCTCTACTACCGCCGCGCTGGTGATGGGTGATGCCCTGGCCGTCGCGTTGCTGGAAGCCCGCGGCTTTACCGCCGAAGACTTCGCCTTCTCCCATCCTGGCGGCGCACTGGGCCGACGCCTGTTGCTGAAAGTGGAAAACGTCATGCACGCCGGACAGGAGCTGCCGCAGGTGCAGCGCGGCACGCTGCTCAAGGACGCGCTAATGGAAATGACCCGCAAGGGTCTGGGCATGACCGTCATTCTTGAAGCCGACGGAAAGCTGGCCGGGATCTTCACCGACGGTGATTTGCGCCGCACCCTGGATCGCTCCATCGACATCCACAGCGTCACCATCGATCAGGTCATGACCGCTCACGGCAAGACAGCCCGCGCCGAGATGCTCGCCGCCGAGGCCCTGAAAATCATGGAAGACCATAAAATCAACGCCCTGGTCGTGGTCGACAGCGAAGACCGCCCGGTCGGCGCCTTGAACATGCACGACTTGTTGCGTGCGGGAGTAATGTAATGAGCACGGACCTGCTGCAACGCGGCCAACAGATCAAACTGGCGGTTTTCGACGTCGACGGCGTTCTCACTGACGGACGCCTCTACTTTCTCGAAGACGGCAGCGAGTTCAAGACGTTCAATACCCTCGACGGCCAGGGCATCAAGATGTTGATGGCCGCCGGCGTGCAAACCGCGATCATCAGTGGCCGCAAGACTCCGGTGGTCGAGAGACGAGCGAAGAACCTTGGCATTCCGCATCTGTACCAGGGACGTGAAGACAAACTGGTCGTGCTCGACGAGCTTCTTGGCCAACTCAACCTAAGCTACGAACAGGTCGCCTATCTGGGTGACGATCTGCCTGACCTGCCGGTGATCCGCCGCGTTGGCCTGGGCATGGCAGTGGCCAACGCCGCCAGTTTCGTGCGTGAACACGCTCACGGCATTACTCAGGCCCGTGGCGGCGAAGGTGCCGCCCGCGAATTCTGCGAACTGATCCTGCGCGCCCAGGGCCGCCTCGATGCGGCCAACGCTGCGTACTTGTGAGCCAAACATGCTGAGCAAAAAGATTCGCAACACTCTGATGTTCGGCTGCATCACGGCGATTTTCGCCGCGGTCGGCTACTGGAACATCAGCCCGGAACGCTTCCTCGACAAGCCGGTGGTGAAAGTCGACAACAGCGAGATCGACTATTACGCCATCAACGCCCACAGTGTGCAGTTCCTGCCGGACGGCAAACTGCAATACGAAATGACGTCGGACAAGGTCGAGCACCTGAAAGCGACCGAAGTGACATTACTCACCAATCCCGACCTGAACATGTTTCGCGGCACTCAGTTCCCGTGGCACGTCCAGAGCGACAAGGGTGAAGTCAACCCCGACGGCACACAGGTCGAACTGATCGATTCGGTACGCATCACGCGTTTCGACGAGAAAAACCGCAGGACCCTGATCACCACCACTCGCATGACAGTGTTCCCGCAGCAGCAATATGCGCAGACCGACCAACCCGTTAGAATCGACGGCGCTGGCGGTGTGTCGACTGGCAATGGAATGAAAGCGTACTTGAAAGAAAGCAGGATACACCTGCTATCGAACGTAAGAGGACAGTATGAGGCTCGTTAAAACCCTCCCTATTTTGCTCAGTCTGGGCGCAGCACTGGGAAGCGTGAGCGCCTGGGCTCTGCCGGATGACCAACAGCAGCCTATCCGCATCCAGGCCGACGACGCCCAGCTGGACGACAAGAACGGCATCGCCACCTACACCGGCGATGTGATCATCACCCAAGGCTCGATGAAGGTCACCGGCAACAAAGTGACCATGACCCGCGCACCCAGCGGCGATATCGATGTGGTGACGTCGGTGGGCAACCTCGCCTACTTCGAACAGCTCCAGACCGCGGGCGATGCGAAGCCTGTGCAAGGCTGGGGTGTGACCATCCAGTATCACGCGACGCAAAACCGCGTCGTGCTGATCGATCGCGCCAAAGTCGTCGACAAGGACAACAACGTCACCCAGGGCGAAAAAATCGTCTACGACACCGTTAAAAAGCTGGCCAGCGCCGGTCGCGCCACCGGCAGCAAAGTCACCGAGGCGCGTCCGCGCATCGACATGGTGATCCAGCCGAAAAAGAAAACCGACGAGCAAAAGGCCCAGTAATGGCAACTCTGAAAGCTCAGCATCTGGCCAAGAGCTACAAGAGCCGCCAGGTCGTGCGTGATGTCAGCCTGTCCATCGACAGCGGTCAGATCGTCGGCCTGCTTGGCCCGAACGGTGCCGGCAAGACCACCTGCTTCTACATGATTGTCGGCCTGGTAAGGGCAGACCAGGGCCGCGTCCTGATCGACGACCTGGACGTCAGCCACCAGCCGATGCATGGTCGCGCGAAGGCCGGCATCGGCTATCTGCCGCAAGAAGCCTCGATCTTCCGCAAACTGTCGGTGGCCGATAACATCATGGCGATCCTCGAGACCCGCAAGGAGCTCGACAAGGCCGATCGTCGCAAGGAGCTGGAAAGCCTGCTGCAGGAATTTCACATCAGCCACATCCGCGACAACCTCGGCATGAGTCTGTCCGGTGGCGAACGCCGTCGCGTGGAAATCGCTCGCGCGCTGGCCACCAACCCGAAATTCATCCTGCTCGACGAACCCTTCGCCGGCGTGGACCCTATTTCGGTAGGCGACATCAAACAGATCATCCACCACCTCAAGGCCAAGGGCATTGGCGTGCTGATCACGGACCACAACGTCCGCGAGACCCTGGATATCTGCGAAACCGCCTACATCGTCAACGATGGCCAACTGATTGCCGAAGGCGACTCCGACACCATCCTGGCCAACGATCTGGTCAAGGAAGTGTACCTGGGCCACGAGTTCCGTCTGTAAGCGCCGAGGTGCCTGACTAGTCGACCGAGCGCTCGTCTCGATAAAAAATCAACACTTTTTTATTGTTACAGCGCTCTAGGCAAACACTGCAATTTCGGGCATATAATTTGCTTATGTTTGGCGCTCCGGCGCCCTGTAGTGGATGGCGCATGTGCGCCGGCGAATAAGGTGTTAAGCCCCTGCCATGAAACCATCGCTAGTCTTGAGAATGGGCCAGCAGCTGACGATGACACCGCAGCTGCAACAGGCCATCCGTCTGCTCCAATTGTCGACCCTGGACCTGCAACAGGAAATCCAGGAGGCCCTGGAGTCCAATCCGATGCTCGAGCGCCAGGAAGAAGGCGACGACTTCGATAACACCGACCCCTTGGCCGACAACGCCGAGCAAAAGCCCAACACCGACATTCAGGAACCCTCCTACCAGGAAAGCGCGCCGACGGTTGATAACCTCGAGGAAGGCGACTGGAACGAGCGCATTCCCAACGAGCTTCCTGTCGATACGGCATGGGAAGACGTCTACCAGACCAGCGCCAGCAGCCTGCCGAGCAACGATGACGACGAGTGGGATTTCACCACCCGCACATCGGCCGGCGAAAGCCTGCAAAGCCACCTGCTTTGGCAGCTGAACCTGGCGCCGATGTCCGACACCGACCGGCTGATTGCCGTGACCCTGATCGACTGCATCAACAATCAGGGCTATCTGGACGAAACGCTCGAGGAGATCCTCGAAGCCTTCGATCCGGAACTGGACATCGAACTGGACGAAATCGAAGCCGTCCTGCACCGCATCCAGCAATTCGAACCCGCTGGCATCGGCGCGCGCAACCTGGGTGAATGCCTGTTGTTGCAACTGCGCCAGTTGCCCGCCAAAACACCCTGGCTGGCAGAGGCCAAGCGCCTGGTCACCGACTACATCGACTTGCTCGGCAGCCGCGACTACAGCCAGCTGATGCGCCGCATGAAGCTCAAGGAAGATGAACTGCGCCAGGTGATCGAACTGGTCCAGAGCCTTAATCCGCGCCCAGGCTCACAAATCGAGTCCACCGAAGCCGAGTACGTCGTCCCCGATGTGATCGTGCGCAAGGACAACGAACGCTGGCTGGTGGAGCTCAATCAGGAGTCAGTGCCACGCCTGCGGGTCAACGCCCAGTACGCCGGCTTCGTGCGCCGCGCCGACACCAGCGCCGACAACACTTTCATGCGCAATCAGTTGCAAGAAGCCCGCTGGTTCATCAAGAGCCTGCAAAGCCGCAACGAAACCCTGATGAAAGTAGCCACCCAGATCGTCGAGCATCAGCGCGGCTTCCTGGAGTATGGCGACGAAGCCATGAAACCGCTGGTCCTGCATGACATCGCTGAAGCGGTCGGCATGCACGAGTCGACGATCTCACGGGTCACCACACAGAAATTCATGCATACCCCTCGGGGCATCTATGAACTGAAATACTTTTTCTCCAGCCATGTCAGCACCTCCGAGGGCGGCGAATGCTCGTCCACGGCGATTCGCGCGATCATCAAAAAACTGGTTGCCGCGGAAAATCAGAAAAAGCCGTTGAGTGACAGCAAGATCGCTGGTTTACTGGAGGCACAAGGCATTCAGGTGGCTCGCCGCACCGTCGCCAAGTACCGCGAGTCCCTCGGGATCGCGCCTTCGAGCGAACGCAAGCGGTTGATGTAGAGCCACGCCACAGCGTTCCAGTGGCAGGCATTTCAGCCTGCCGCTTTATGCACTGGCAACGAAGGAGAAGCTGTATGCAAGTCAACATCAGTGGACACCAACTGGAAGTGACCGAACCTCTTCGCACCTACATCGGCGAAAAACTCGAACGATTGGAGCGACATTTCGACAAGATCACCAACGTGCAGGTCACGATGACGGTCGAAAAGCTGAAGCAGAAAATCGAAGCCACGCTGCATATTCCCGGCAATGAAGTGGTCGCCAACGCGGAACATACCGATATGTACGCGGCGATCGACGCATTGACCGACAAGCTGGATAAACAACTCAAAAAGCATAAGGAAAAGACCCAGAGCCTCCTCCAGGGCGCTACCGGTCGTTAACACTCCCAACCCATGATCCGACTTGAAAGCATCCTGACCCCCGGCCGTTCCCTGGTGAACGTGCCGGGCGGCAGTAAAAAGAAAGCCCTCGAGCAAATTGCCAATCTGATCGCCCGCCAAGTGCCGGCTCTGGAGATGCAAGATGTCTTCGAGGCTTTGATTGCCCGTGAAAAACTCGGTTCCACCGGTTTTGGCAACGGCATCGCCATTCCTCACTGCCGCCTCAAGGGTTGCGAATCGCCCATCAGTGCCTTGATGCACCTGGACGCCCCTATCGATTTCGACGCCATCGACGGCGCGCCGGTTGACCTGCTATTCGTTCTGCTGGTCCCGGAAGCCGCTACCGATGCGCACCTGGAGCTGTTGCGCCAGATCGCCAGCATGCTCGACCGTAAGGACGTGCGCGACAAACTGCGCAGCGCGCCGAGCAATGAAGCCTTGTATCAGGTTGTCCTGGACGAGCAAAACGGGCAGTAATCATGCGCTTGATCATCGTCAGCGGCCGCTCTGGCTCAGGTAAAAGTACCGCCCTCGATGTACTGGAGGACAACGGCTACTACTGCATCGACAACCTGCCTGCCGGGTTGCTGCCGGAACTGGCCGAACGCGCGCTGATTCACACCGAGCTGTCACAGCCACTGGTTGCCGTATCCATCGACGCACGCAACCTGCCAAGCCATCTATCGCGGTTTCCAGAGCTGCTGGAAGAAGTCCGCAGCCGTCACATCCAGTGCGATGTGCTGTATCTGGATGCGGACGAAGAAACCCTGCTCAAACGTTTCTCGGAAACCCGGCGTCGCCACCCGCTGAGCAGCGCCAATCGCTCGCTGGCCGAAGCCATCACCGATGAAACGAGCCTGCTTGGTCCCATCGCGGACCTCGCCGATCTCAAAATCAACACCACCAGCCTGAACCTGTATCAGCTGCGCGATACCATCAAGCTGCGCCTGCTGAACCAACCGGAGCCCGGTACGGCGTTCCTGGTGGAGTCTTTCGGCTTCAAGCGCGGTATGCCGGTGGACGCCGATCTGGTGTTCGATGTGCGCTGCCTGCCCAATCCCTACTGGAAGCCGGAATTGCGTGCGCAATCCGGACTCGATCAACCGGTTGCCGAGTACCTGGCGGCCCAGCCGGATGTCGAAGAGATGTTCCAGGACATTTCCACCTACCTGCTCAAATGGTTACCCCGCTTTGCTGCCAGTAACCGCGCTTACGTCACCATTGCCATCGGTTGCACGGGCGGGCATCACCGCTCTGTCTACCTGACCGAACGCCTGGGCAAGACCCTGCAGCAATCCCTGAAGAACGTCCAGGTCCGCCACCGCGACCTCAGCTAAAGGATTCACATCGCGATGCCTGCTCTGGAAATCGAAATCATCAACAAGCTGGGCCTGCATGCCCGGGCGTCTGCAAAATTCGTAGGGGTCGCAGGTCAATTCAAGGATTGCACGATCAGGGTTGGACGCACACCAGACTCCACCGTCGACGGCAAAAGCATCATGGCCATGATGATGCTCGCCGCTGGCAAGGGCACCAAAATCCATCTGAGCACGGAAGGCGAGCAGGAACAGGAAGCGATGGACGCGCTGGTGGCCTTGATCAATAACTACTTCGACGAAGGCGAGTAAGCGCCCTTTCTATCGAGCGGACCTTGTGGAGAGGGAGTTCGCTCCCTCTCCACAATTCAACCCAACGCCGTATCCATCACCATCATCAAACAGAAACCGACCAGCAACCCAAGGCTGGCCAGCTTGTCATGACCATGGCGACGCGATTCGGGGATGATTTCGTGGGTGACCACCAGCAACATGGCGCCGGCCGCCAAGGCCAGTCCCAACGGCAACAACAGTTCGGCCAGGCTCACCAGCCACGCACACAGCAGGGCGAACACCGGCTCGACCAAACCTGACGCGGCACCGATCAGGAACGCCTTGAATCGCGACATCCCTGCCCCGGCCAACACCAAAGCAATCACCAACCCTTCTGGCACATCCTGCAACGCAATACCCATCGCCAAACTGTCGGCATCAGGCATACCGCCACCGGCCGAGACGCCTACAGCCATGCCTTCGGGAATGTTATGGGCAATGATTGCAAACACAAACAGCCAGATGCGCGGTGGAATCACCGGGTGCTCCACGGTGCCGATGAGCATTTCCGGCGATGCACCCGACACTTTACGATCGACCAGAAACAGGCCGAATGCACCGAGCAGGATGCCGAAACAGACCAGGCCACTGGCTGCCCACGGAGTCATGCCTAGGCTTTCTGCCGCCGCAATGCCCGGCACGATCAGTGAAAACGCCGTCGCTGCCAGCATCACTCCGGCACCAAATCCAAGCAAGGTATCGCCAAGCGCCTGGGGCATACGCCGGATCACCAGCACCGGCACCGCCCCAAGTGCGGTGCCGAGGGCGCAGATCGCACCACCCTGCAATGCCCGCGACAGTTTCGGCTCCAGATCCAGCCACTCCAGCCCGTGCGCCACCAGCAGGCTCATGCCCGCCAGCATCAACAACGATCCAAACGCGTAGCGAAACATTCGCCCATTTGCGACCGCCAGTGTTTCAGTGCCCATAGTCAGCCTTGGATTGTTTTTAGAAGACTTAAACCAGCGCAGCCTGATAACGCGCAGTGACTTCAGGCCAGTTGATCACGTTGTAGAACGCGCTGATGTATTCAGGACGGCGGTTCTGATACTGCAAGTAATAGGCGTGCTCCCAAACATCCAGGCCAAGGATCGGCGTGTTGCCGCTCATCAATGGACTGTCCTGGTTCCCACTGCTTTCCACGATCAGGTGCTTTTGCGGCGTAACGCTCAGCCACGCCCAACCGCTACCGAAACGGGTCAGCGCGGCTTTGGTGAAGGCCTCTTTGAAACTCTCGAGACCACCCAATTGCTCGTCGATGGCCTTGGCCAGTACGCCTTCAGGTTTGCCACCACCGTGAGGTGCCATGACTTCCCAGAACAACGAATGGTTGGCATGACCCCCGCCTTGGTTAATCACGGCCGCGCGAAGTTTTTCGGGCAGTTGCTGTACGGCAGCCACCAGTTTTTCCACCGGCCACTCGGCGAACTCGGTGCCTTCAACGGCGGCGTTCAGGTTATTGATGTAGGTCTGGTGATGCCTGGTGTAATGAATCTCCATGGTCTGCGCATCGATGTGCGGCTCCAGGGCGTCGTAGGCGTACGGCAAGGCAGGCAAGGTAAAAGCCATTTCAATGGACTCCAGGATGATGAGACGCGGGCGAGGCGGTATCGATGTGCAGCAAGCGATGGGTACGCGGGTACTCGCCATGTTCGCTGATGAAATTCAGCAGCTCGACATAGGTCTTGCTGCTCTGGCGCAGGGCTGCTTCCCGCAGCGCCGGCGTCAGTCGCGAGTCCTGCATGGCCTGCAACAGCCGTTGATGGATGGCGCACAGGTATTCGGCACTCTCCTCCGGCTGGTTCAGACGCAAATGCAAGTCCGCCAGGTTGTGATGGGAAATCACGCAGGCCGCCACCGCTTCATCGGCATCCGCCCAGCGCTCGAACAACACCTGGGCCAGGGCCAATGCCTGCAAGTAAGCCTCGCGAGCATCGACCAGCTCGCCCAACATGAAAAAGCGATTGGCCCTTTCGATCGTGCGTTTCCAGTGCTCCATGGTGTGCCTCCAAAGCGGCGGCGGGGTTTACACGCCGCCTGCGGTGAGTTTTTCCGGGTTAAGCAGCTCTTCGAGCTGGCTGCGCGACAGGTCGGTGTGTTCCAGCGCGACATCGATCACGGGCCGGCCTTGCTGATAGGCTTTCTTGGCGATCTCGGCAGCTTTCTGGTAGCCAATGATCGGGTTGAGCGCAGTCACCAGAATCGGGTTGCGTGACAGGGCTTCCTTGAGCCGCGCGTCGTTGACCTTGAAGCTGGCGATGGCTTTTTCACCCAGCAAACGACTGGCATTGGCCAGCAACTCGATGCTGCTCAGCAGGTTCTGGGCAACGATCGGCAGCATCACGTTCAGCTCGAAGTTGCCCGACTGACCGGCAAGGGTGATGACCGTGTCGTTGCCGATCACCTGGGCGGCGACCATGGCGGTGGCTTCCGGAATCACCGGGTTGACCTTGCCTGGCATGATCGAAGAACCCGGTTGCAAGGCTTCAAGTTCGATCTCACCGAGACCGGCCAACGGCCCGGAGTTCATCCAGCGCAGGTCGTTGGCGATTTTCATCAGCGATACGGCGGTGGCCTTCAGTTGACCGGAGACGGCCACGGCAGTGTCCTGAGAGCCGATCAGGGCAAACAGATCCGTGCCCGGCGTGAAATCGACCTGAGTCAATTTGCTCAACTGCTGACTGAAACGCGCAGCGAACTCCGGATGCGCGTTGATGCCGGTACCTACTGCGGTGCCGCCCTGCGCCAGGGATTGCAGGCTGGGTTGCAGGTTTTGCAGATGGCCGATATTGGCCTTGAGCTGCTGAGCCCAACCGTTGAGCACCTGGCTCAGGCGCACCGGCATCGCGTCCATCAGGTGGGTACGCCCGGTTTTGACGTGGTGATGGACCTGCCCGGCCTTGCGCTCGATTACCTGCACCAAACCATTCAGAGCCGGCAGCAACTGTTCGTGCAATCCCAGCGCCGCGCTGACGTGGATGGTGGTTGGAATGATGTCGTTGCTGCTCTGGCCGCAGTTGACGTGATCGTTGGGGTTCACCGGCTCGCCGAGCAGACGGCTGGCCAGGGTGGCGATCACTTCGTTGGCGTTCATGTTGGAACTGGTGCCGGAACCGGTCTGGAAAATATCCACCGGGAAGTGCTGCATGAAATCGCCTTCAAGCAGGCCTTGCGCCGCATCGACGATGGCTTTGCCCTGGGATTCGCTGATCTGTTTGAGTTCCACGTTGGCGCAGGCCGCGGCTGCCTTGGCCAGGATCAGAGCGCGAATGAACTGCACCGGCATCGGCTTGCCACTGATCGGGAAGTTATCTACCGCGCGTTGAGTCTGTGCGCCGTAGAGGGCGTCTTCCGGGACCTGAAGCTCGCCCATGCTGTCGCGCTCAATACGAGTCTTGTTCATCAGAGAATCCTTGCACCAGTTCAATTAGAGGTATGGAAGGCTGCAACTCACAGGTCGCCAGTTGCCAGGTGTAGCTCTGCCAGCGCTTGAGGCGGCATTTGCAAAGGGAAAGGCGTTCGAGATCACGCAATGGGCGCCAGGCCTGGTCCAGACAATAGGTGCGCCAATGCCAGGGCAGCGCGACATCGGCGGCGGTGTCGAGCAGCAAACGGAAAGAGGTTTCGGCGACGGTCCAGGGTGAGGTCGCCGTGCAACAGGCCAGATACCGGCCTTCGGCCAGGTAATGTTCGATCAGGCGAGGCTCGTCAGGATCCATCGCACAACGGATCTGGCGACTCATCCAGCGCCAGCTTTCGAGGTAGGGCTGCTCGTGCAAGGCAGAACTCATGATCCGGGCTCATTCGGTAATGAGATTCATTATTAGATGATAATGAGAACCAAAACAAGCCCGGCTGCGTATGCAAGATCTCCTGTGGGAGCGAGCCTGCTCGCGAATGCGGTGTGTCAGCCGACATAATGGTTGAATGGTCG
>NZ_JABFMU010000017.1 GCF_013359695.1 Pseudomonas sp. C2B4 | reverse complement strand
GAGCGAGCCTGCTAGCGAAAGCGGTAGGTCAGACACATGGATGCTGGATGTGCCGACGTCTTCGCGAGCAGGCTCGCTCCCACAGTGAGGCAGTGGGCGGGCTCGAAATCTGTGAACGCCTCAATTCCCTGTAGGAGCAAGGCTTGCCCGCGATGGCGTCCATGAGATCGCTATCGCGGGCGCCATGCTCCTAAGGGTCCTCCAGCGCCTTGAGGTATTCCGGGCTGTCGCTGATGGAATTGTGCCCCGTGCCCGCAATCACCCGCAGCGTCGCCACCCCCTCAGGAAAATGGCTGAACAACCGCCGGGTACTGGCAGCGGGAATCACTTCATCCTGCTCGGCAGCGATCAACCGTGTCGGGATGGCGATGTGTTCGGCATAGCGCCAGGATTCAAACTTGTCCTGCAACAACCACTGCACCGGAAACCAGCGGAACTGGCGGGCGGCAAGCTCTTCAAGGCTGTTGTAAGGGGTGATCAGCAACAGCTTCTGCGCCGGGCGCACGCTGGCCAGGCGCACGGCGACGCCGGATCCCAGGCTGCGACCCACCAGGGTAATCTGCGGATGGTCGGTGTAGGCCTTGTCGAACAGGGCCATGGCGTCGCGGGCAATGGCTTCTTCGGAGGGCGAGCCGCCGCTGCCGCCGTAACCCCGGTAATGCATGAAATACAGGGCATGTTCAGGGAAGGCCCGGGCAAAGTCCGGCAGGCTGCGCGACACGTCCTCGGCATTGCCGCCGAAATAAATCAGCGCTTTGGGCCCAACGTGCGGTCGGATCGAGACCAGCACCTGCACATCGTCGACGGGCAGTGTCAGCAGTGTTTCGGGAGAGCCGGCGGCGCGGGGTTGCGGGTAGTAGATGAGCGCGCGCTGAAACACGAACAGCGCGGCACAGAGCGCCAGGTACAGCGCAGCGAGAATGACGACGACTAACACCAGGGTTCGGGACATTCGGCTAACGTTAGTGGGCATTGACGGCTCCGGGGTGCTGTCCAAGTGTAGCTGGCGGTAAAGGAGGGCATCGATGCCCCAAATTCCTCAATGGCTCGATGTGCGGCCCACAGAAAGGGCGGCACTGGTGCTGGGCTTCGCCTTCCATTTCTGCGTGCTGGCCAGCTATTACCTGGTGCGGCCGTTGCGCGATGCCCTGGGCCTTGAGGGCGGTGCCGACAAATTGCAGTGGCTGTTCACCGCCACCTTTGTGGTCATGCTGCTGATGGTGCCCGTGTTCGGTGCGCTGGCGTCGCGGCTGCCGGCCACGCGTTTCGTGCCGCTGATCTACCGGGTGATCTCCGTGTCGATGCTGGTGTTTGGCCTGTTGATCGCCAACCGCGTCGCACCGGTGACGGTCGGGCGGGTGTTCTTTGTCTGGATCAGCATTTACAACCTGTTCATCGTCTCGATTTTCTGGAGTGTGCTGGTCGACCGCTTTTCCAGCGAGCAGGGCCGACGGCTGTTCGGTTGCGTTGCCGCGGGCGGCACCCTGGGCACCTTTATCGGTCCGTTGCTGGCGGCGACCATGGCCACCCGGCTGGGGCCGATGGCATTGACTGTCGCGGCGGCGTTGCTGCTGGAAATCGCCGTGCGCTGCTATCGGGGGCTGCTGTCGCGCACCCGGTCGCAGTCTGGCAATCCATTACTCGACGAACGGCGCATGGGCGGCAGCATGCTCGGCGGCATCACCCTGATCCTGCGCTCCCCGTACCTGTTGGGGCTGGTGCTGTTCATGCTGTTGCACACCAGTGCCGCGACCTTGTTGTATTTCGAGCAGGGACGGATTGTCGCTGGCAGCTACGCTGATACTGGCAGCCGGACGCAATTTTTCGCCATCGTCGATTTGCTCGTGTCGACCCTCACTTTGACGTTCCAGTTGTTGCTGACGGCGCCGTTGATTCGACGAGTGGGCATTGGCGGGGCGTTGGTCGCCTTGCCGCTGGCGACGATCGTGGCCTTTGCCGCCATGGCGCTGGCACCGATGCCGAGCACCGTAGCCCTGGCCCAGGGGCTGCGCCGCGCGGTGGAGTTCGCCATTGTGCGACCGGCACGGGAAGTGTTGTGGACGGTGGTGAGCCGCGAGGAGAAGTACAAGGCCAAGAATGTGGTCGAAACCCTGGTCTATCGTGGTGGAGACGCGGCCAGTGGCTGGTTGTCCGCCGGTTTGACGGCGCTGGGCGCGGGGTTCGGGCTGGTGGCGGTGGTGATCGTGCCATTTGCCGGGTTGTGGGGCGGGTTGTGCCTGTGGCTGGCCAGGCAGCAGGCGCAACGCGCCGCCCCTGAACGACGGGTGAGGGACAGTTGATGAGTCATCCGGACGGTTTCACCCGCAGGAAATTACTCACGCTGGCTGCCGGTGTTTCGGCGGTCTTCACGTTCGGTCCGACTGCCGCGCAGTCCACGCCGCCGACCGAAACAGGAGGCAAGACCATGCAGACCCGCGCCATTCCTTCCAGCAACGAGCCACTGCCCATCGTCGGCCTGGGCACCTATCGCGGTTTCGATGTCGCGCCCGAGGAGCCCGCCTACAAGCAACTGCCTGGCGTGCTGCGTGCGTTGTTCGAGAAGGGCGGGACGGTGATCGACAGCTCGCCGATGTACGGTCGCGCCGAAGAGAACACCGGCGAATTGCTGTCGATCCACGAACCGCGTTCGCCAGCGTTTCTGGCGACCAAGGTCTGGACCCGGGGCCGCGAAGAAGGCATCGCGCAGATGGAACAGTCGTTCAAATTGCTGCAGACCGACCGCATCGACCTGATGCAGATCCACAACCTGCTGGACTGGCAGATTCATTTGCCGACCTTGCGCCACTGGAAGGAACAGGGGCGCATCCGCTACATCGGCATCACCCATTACACCGCGTCGGCCTATGAGGAAGTGGAAGCGGTGCTCAGGGCCGAGCCGCTGGATTTCCTGCAGATCAACTATGCCCTGGACGACCGCGGGGTCGAGAAACGTATCCTGCCGCTGTGTCGTGAGCGGGGCGTGGCGGTGATCTGCAACCGGCCGTTCGGCGGTGGCGGCCTGCTCGCCCGGCTCAAAGGCAAGCCGCTGCCCGGTTGGGCCGCGCAAGTCGGGGTCAAGAGCTGGCCGCAACTGGCCCTCAAGTTCCTGTTGTCGCATTCGGCGGTGACCTGCGTCATCCCCGGCACCGGCAACCCGCGCTACATGGCGGAAAACGCCGGGGCGGGCTTTGGCCCGATGCTGACCGATGCCCAGCGTCATCAGTTGATTGCGTTGGTGGAGTAGGCCATGCGTACAAGGCTTTCATGTCGACTTCGCCGCTCACCGGCATGTCATGGAAGCTCTCCTATACTGTTCGCGTTGACCGGCTCAACGTAGCCAGCGAATGCCGTCGAGCACGCTGACGGCGCCCCACGACCATTACTGCAAGGAGATCGAACATGGCAATCCGTATTGGCGACGAAGCACCGGATTTCACCGCCGACACCACTGAAGGCAAGCTCAACTTTCACGAATGGATTGGCGACAAGTGGGCCATCCTGTTTTCCCACCCCAAGGATTTCACACCGGTCTGCACCACAGAGCTGGGCTACCTGGCGAAACTGAAACCGGAGTTCGACAAGCGCAACACGAAAATCCTCGGCCTGAGCATCGACCCGGTCAGCGACCACGAGAAGTGGGTGGGGGACATCGCGGAGACCCAGGGCAATGCGGTTAACTATCCCCTGATCGGCGATGAAAACCTGGTGGTGGCCAAGCTCTACGACATGATCCACCCCAATGCCAGCGGCGGTTCGCGCACCGCCGTGGACAACGCCACGGTGCGCTCGGTGTTCATTGTCGGCCCGGACAAGAAGATCAAGGCGATGCTCATCTACCCAATGAGCGCCGGGCGCAATTTCGATGAAGTGCTGCGGTTGCTCGATTCGCTCCAGCTCAATGCCAAACACACGGTCGCAACACCGGTGAACTGGCGTCCGGGGGAAGATGTGATCATCCCCACTTCGGTGTCCGATGAAGATGCGAAGAAGAAATACCCGGATGGGTTCAAGACCTTGAAACCTTATCTGCGGACCGTGGCGCAACCGAAGTAATCATCAGCCGTGATATCGCCTTCGCGGGCAAGCCCGCTTCCACAGGGTTATGAGACGTTCCCAAATGTAGGTTTCAACTCAGCACCTGTGGGAGCGGGCTTGCCCGCGAAGAGGCCGGTACTGCTGGCCAATTCCCTCCAGATCACACCAGATACTTGCGAAACCACCCCAACGTCCGGTCCCAGGCCAGCTTCGCCGCCGCCTCGTCATAACGCGGGGTGGAGTCATTGTGAAAGCCATGATTGGCGCCGGGATAGATATGGGCTTCATACGTCTTGCCCCCGGCCTTCAACGCCTGCTCATAGGCGGGCCAGCCCTCGTTGATCCGCGTGTCCAGCTCACCGTAGTGCAACATCACCGGCGCCTTGATCCGGGGGACATCCTTGGCGTCCGCCTGGCGGCCGTAAAACGACACGGCGGCACCCAGTTCCGGATAGGCCACTGCTGCCGCATTGGTGACCCCGCCGCCGTAGCAGAAACCGGTGATCCCGACCTTGCCGCTGCTGGCGTCGTGTTTCATAAGCCATTCGATGGCGGCGAAAAAGTCGTTCATGAGTTTTTCCGGATCGATTTTTGCCTGCAACTCCTTGCCCTTTTCGTCGTTGCCGGGATAACCGCCGACCGAGCTTAATCCGTCGGGGGCCAGGGCGATGAATCCGGCCTTGGCCACACGCCGGGCGACGTCCTCGATGTAGGGGTTGAGCCCACGGTTTTCATGCACGACCACCACCGACGCGACCTTGCCGCTGGCTTTGGCCGGGCGCACCAGATAGCCGCGAACCTGACCGTGACCCTTGGGGGAGGGGTAGGTGATGTATTCGGCGAGGATATCCGGATCGGTGAACTCGACCTGCTCGGCGAGGGCGTAATTGGGGCTCAGGGAAGCCAGCAGAGCACTGGCCGTCAAGCCGCCAAACGTAAACAACGCCGCCCGGTCGAGAAACTCGCGCCGGTTGATCAGGCCATGGGCGTAGTAGTCGTAGAGTTCCAGCAATTCGGGGGCAAAGTCTTTCGCAGTGAGACGGGTCATCTGTGCGGTTCCTCTTTGACGGATGGGTGGTCTGAATGTGAAATACGACCCTTGTGGGAGCGAGCCTGCTCGCGAAGGCAGTGTGTCAGAAGCACAATTGCCGGATGTGCCGGCGTCTTCGCGAGCAGGCTCGCTCCCACAGTGGACATGCGCTTACTTCAAACACTGCGCCCCGGCCTTGGCCACCTGCGCATCCTGCTCCGCCTTGACACCGGACACCCCGACCGCGCCGATCACCTGGCCGTCGACGATGATCGGCACGCCACCTTCGAGCGACGTCAGCAACGGTGCCGACAGGAAAGCGGTGCGGCCGCCATTGACCATCTCTTCATAACCCTTGGATTCACGGCGGCCCAAGGCAGCGGTGCGCGCCTTTTCCGTGGCGATGTAGGCGGTGATGGGCGCGGCGCCGTCGAGGCGTTCGAGGGCCAGCGGGTGGCCGCCGTCATCGACGACCACGATGGTCACCGGCCATTGGTGGGTTTGCGCTTCGCTGCGCGCCGCCGCGAGGATTTGGCCGACTTCGGTCTGGCCCAGCATGGCTTTGCTTTTCATGGGGCATCTCCAGGGTTCGGTTACGGCAAGGCGGCCTCGACCACTTCGATCCAGTGCCTCACCGGCGTGCGGCCCGCGCCGTCCAGGTGCGACTGGCAGCCAATGTTGGCCGTGACAATGACTTCAGGGTAGCCGCTTTCCAGTGCATTCATTTTGTTGTCACGCAGCTGCCGTGACAGTTCGGGCTGGGTGAGTGAGTAGGTGCCCGCCGAACCGCAGCACAAATGGCCATCAGGTACGAAGGTCAGGTTGAAGCCCAGGCGTTCCAGCAGTGCTTCGACCGCGCCACCGAGCTTTTGCGCGTGCTGCAGGGTGCAGGGGCAATGGAAGGCCAGGCGTTGGGCGCTGTGTAGGCCGAGTGTCTCCAGCGGCTCATCACGCAAGACCTCGACCAGGTCCCTGGCCAGTGCACTGACCTGCTTGGCTTTGTCGGCATAGGCCGGGTCATGGGCGAGCAAATGGCCATAGTCCTTGATGAAGGCGCCGCAACCGCTGGCCGTTTGCACAATGGCCTCGGCACCGTTTTCAATGCTCGGCCACCAGGCGTCGATGTTGTGGCGGGCGCGGTCAAGGCCCGCCGCCTGGGCGTCCAGGTGGTAATCCACGGCACCGCAGCACCCGGCCTCGCGGCTGGGAGTAACGCTGATCCCGAGTCGATCCAGCACCCTGGCGGCGGCCACGTTGGTATTGGGCGACAGGCCCGGTTGCACGCAGCCTTCCAGCATCAGCACCTGCCGCGCATGGCGGGTGGTGGGGCGCTGCTTGCCTGGCGTTGCGCTGCGCGGCAGCTTGCTTTGTAGCGCGTCGGGCAGCAGTGCCCGGAACACCTGGCCGCTGTTGACCAGGCCTCTGAACAGGTCCGGGTGGGGCACGAGCGTGCGCAAGCCTTCGCGCAGCAGGCGCTGGCCAATGGGGCGCGGCACGGCGGCATCGACCACCGCGCGGCCGATGTCCAGCAGGTTGTGGTAGTCGACACCCGACGGGCAGGTGGTTTCGCAGTTACGGCACGACAGGCAGCGATCCAGGTGTTGCTGGGTCTTTTGCGTGACCTCGTTGCCTTCCAGCACCTGCTTGATCAGGTAGATGCGCCCGCGCGGGCCATCCAGTTCATCGCCGAGCAGTTGATAGGTCGGGCAGGTGGCATTGCAGAAACCGCAGTGCACACAGGTGCGCAGGATACTGTCGGCCTCTTCGGCGCGGGGCAGGCGGCGGGCTTTTTCGCTCAAGGTGGTTTGCATGGTTCAAAGCTCCGCGTACAGGCGACCGGGGTTGAAAATGCCCTGGGGATCCAACTGGCGTTTCAGGCTCTGGTGCAGGCGCAGCAGGGCGCTTGGCAGCGGCTGGAACGGGCTGTCGATCAGGCCGTGGCTGTAGCAGGTCACGTGCCCGCCGACTTCATCGACCACTTTACGAATGAACCGGCCTTCGGCGTCGGACTTGAGCCAGCGCTGGGCACCGCCCCAGTCGATCAGTTGCCGGCCGGGCAGGGACAGTTTGGGCGTGTTGTTCGGCAATGACAGGCGCCAAAGTGGCTGGTCCTCATCGAAGAACGGCAAGCGCTGTTCGTTGAGGTCGGCCCAGTAAGTGCCGTCCAGCAACTCGCCGCCCAAACGTTCATGGGCCGCCGCTACCGAACCTTCGCCGCCCTCGAGCCGCAGGTGCAGGCGCTCGCCGTCATGGCACGCGGCACTGATCGGCAGGGGTTGCTGACCCCATTTCGCCAACTGCTGCAAGGCGCGCTCGCTGTTCATTTCCAGGCTGATGCTCAAGGCTTGCCGGGGTTTGGGCAGGACCTTGAGCGAGACTTCCGTGATCAGGCCCAGGGTGCCGTAGCTGCCGGCCATGAGGCGCGACAGATCGTATCCGGCGACGTTCTTCATCACTTCGCCGCCAAAGCGCAGATGCTTGCCCAGACCGGTGATCACCCGAGTGCCGAGGACAAAGTCCCGGACCGAACCCGACCAGGGCCGCCGTGGCCCCGACAGCCCGCAAGCAATCATGCCGCCAACGGTGGCGCCGTCGCCGAAGGCGGGCGGCTCGCAGGGCAGCATTTGTTGCGCGGCATCCAGTACCCCGGTCAGTTCAGCCAGCGGCGTACCGCACCTCACGGTGATCACCAGTTCGGTCGGGTCATAGCTGACGATGCCTCGATGGGCGCGGGTGTCGAGTATTTCACCGGCCACGATGCGCCCGAGGAACGCCTTGCTGTTGGAGCCCTGGATGCGCAATGGCGTGGCGCTCTCCAGCGCCCGATTGACCTGCTCCAGCAGCAGGTTGCTGTCGTCCATATCGCCTGTACCGTGCATCAGAAACGCTCCAGGTCAGGGAAGGGCAATTGTCCGCCATGCACGTGCATCGCTCCGAATTCGGCGCAGCGGTGCAGGGTCGGGATGTTTTTGCCGGGGTTGAGCAGGCCGCTCGGATCGAACGCTGCCTTGACCGCATGGAACAGAGTCAGCTCGTCGCTGTTGAACTGCGCGCACATCTGATTGATCTTTTCGCGGCCCACGCCGTGTTCGCCGGTGATGCTGCCGCCGACCTTCACGCACAGCTCCAGAATCTTGCCGCCCAGGGTTTCGGCGCGCTCCAGTTCACCCGGCGTATTGGCATCGAACAGAATCAGTGGATGCATGTTGCCGTCGCCAGCGTGGAACACGTTGGCCACCCGCAGGCCGTATTCGGCCGACAGTTCGGCGATGGCCGTCAGCACGCCGGGCAGCTCGCGCCGGGGGATGGTGCCGTCCATGCAGTAATAGTCCGGCGACAAGCGGCCCACCGCCGGAAAGGCGTTCTTGCGCCCGGCCCAGAACCGCACGCGCTCGGCTTCGTCCCTGGCCAGGCGCACCTCGGTGGCACCGGCCTGTTCCAGCACCTGGCGCACACGCTCGCAATCGTCGTGAACGTCGGCTTCGACGCCATCGAGTTCGCACAACAGAATGGCCTCGGCCTCCACCGGGTAACCGGCGTGGATAAAGTCTTCGGCGGCGCGGATGGCCAGGTTGTCCATCATCTCGAGGCCTCCCGGGATGATACCGGCGGCAATGATCTCGCCGACGGCCCGGCCGGCCTTTTCCACGGAGTCGAACGCCGCCAGCAGCACCTTGGCGGACTGGGGTTTGGGCAGCAGTTTGACCGTGACTTCGGTGATCACCCCGAGCATGCCTTCGGAGCCGTTGAACAAGGCCAGCAGGTCGAGACCCGGTGAATCCAGGGCGTTGGAGCCCAGGCTAAGGTATTCGCCATCGACCGTGAGGATGTCGACCTTGAGCACGTTGTGCACGGTCAATCCATATTTCAGGCAATGCACGCCCCCGGCATTTTCGGCGACGTTACCGCCGATGGAGCAGGCGATTTGCGACGACGGGTCGGGCGCGTAGTACAGGCCGTACGGCGCGGCGGCCTGGGAAATCGCCAGGTTGCGCACCCCGGGCTGGACCCGGGCGGTGCGGGCTTCGGGGTCGATGTGCAGAATCTGATTGAAGCGCGCCATCACCAGCAGCACGCCTTTTTCCAGGGGTAGGGCGCCACCGGACAGTCCGGTGCCGGCCCCTCGGGCGACCACCGGCACCTGCCGCTCATGGCACAGGCGCAGCACGCCCTGGACCTGCGCGACAGTGCGGGGCAACACCACCAGCATCGGCGTGGTGCGGTACGCCGAGAGGCCGTCGCATTCGTACGGCTTGAGTTCTTCCTGCTGATGCAGGATTTCCAGCTCTGGCAATCGGGATTGCAGGGCGTGCAGCAGCGCGTTCTTGTCGACGTCCGGCAGGGCGCCGTCAACGCGTTCATCGTAAAGAATGTTCATCGGCGTACGACACTCGATTTGTTGTTATATGAGGTCTGTTTCCGTAAACCAATGCCCATCATTGGCCTTTGTTTGTCAGCGCGAAGAGGCTACTTATTCAATAAGTCTTGCTTGGAAACGCGGATGTGCAAGGTCGCAGCGAAATCACTGTGAGAGCGAGCCTGCTCGCGAACGCGGCAGTCCGGCAGACATCTCAGTGCCTGACACACCGCCTTCGCGAGCAGGCTCGCTCCCACAGTTGAACAGTGTGGCGTACCTATCGTTTCAATGGCCCCCCACCACCATATGGCTGAACGGCGCGACGTAAGCCTGCAACGTCACCAGGCCGCCGACCAGGATCGCCAGGATGATCGAGTGGAAGAACACGTAGCGCAGGATTTCCCCTTCATGGCCGTACCAGCGGGTGGCGGTGGAGGCGACCACGATGGATTGGGCATCGACCATCTTGCCCATGACCCCGCCGGAACTGTTGGCGGCGGCCATCAACACCGGGCTGAGCCCCAGTTGCTCGGCGGTGACTTTTTGCAGCCCGCCGAACAGCACGTTGGAGGCGGTGTCGGAACCCGTCAGGGCCACCCCGAGCCAGCCGAGCAGGGTGCCGAACATCGGGTAGAAAATCCCCGTCGCGGCGAACGCCAGGCCCATGGTCGCGTCCAGTCCGGAGTAGCGCGTGAGAAACCCCAGGGCGAGCATGGCGACAATGGTGATCAACGAATAGCGCACGATCCAGAGTGTTCGCAGGTATTGATGGATCAATTGCGGGATGGAGTAACCCATCAGCAAGCCGCCGACAATCGCCGCCAACAGGATGCCGCTGCCGGTGGCGGTGAACCAGGTGAATTTGTACATCGCTTCTTCGACTTTCGGCGCAGGCACCACCGGCGGCACTTTCTCGATCTGCTGGTGAATGGTGGTGAACGTCAGGACCGGGGCGAAAACCGGATTGGCTTCACGCAGCGGTTTGCCCTGGGGATCGAGCTTGGCCGAACTGGTGGCCGGATCGATCGCCGGGCGCGTGTCGAACATGTTCTTGAAGCTCTGGGTGCCCCAGGCGAACACGAAGACGGTGAGGATGATCCACGGCATCCACGCGCGCATGACCGCTGGCTTGGCTTCGTTGGCAAAAGCCGCGCTGGCGACGGGTTTTTCGTCGTGTTCTTCGGCGATCTTCGAGTCGTCGACCCGCCCGGACAGCGCCGCGGAGGTGTGCACGGTGGCCGGTTTCCAGACCTTGAGGAAACCGGTCAGGCAGGCCATGGAAATCAGCGCGGCGATCACGTCCACCAGCATCGGTCCGTGATAGTTGGAAACGATGAACTGCGGGATGGCGAAACTGACCCCGGTGACGATGATTGCCGGCCAGATTTCCAGCATCTTGCGCCAACCGGCAAACGCCCAGATCAGCCAGAACGGCACGATCACCGAGAAGAACGGCAGTTGCCGGCCGACCATCATCGACAGCTCCATTTCATCCAGCCCGGTTACTTTGGCCAGGGTGATGATGGGCGTGCCCAGCGCGCCGAATGCCACCGGCGCGGTATTGGCGATCAGCGCCAGGCCGGAAGCCGCCAGCGGTGAAAAGCCCAGGCCGATCAGAATCGCCCCGGTCACCGCCACCGGCGTACCGAAGCCGGCGGCCCCTTCGAAAAAGGCGCCGAAGCAGAAGGCAATCAGCAGCAGTTGCAGGCGGCGGTCGTCGGTGATCCGCGCCAGGGAGTCTTGCAGCACCTTGAACGAGCCGTTTTCGGTGGTCAGCCGGTGCAGGAAAATGATGTTCAACACGATCCAGCCGATCGGCAACAGACCGTTGGCCGCACCGTACAACGCCGCCGAACCTGCCATGCTGGCGGGCATGCCAAAGGCGAAGATCGCGATCACCAGCGCCGAGGCCAGGGCGAGCAAGGCCGCCAGGTGTGCCTTGACATGAAAGAACGCCAGCGCCGCCAGCATCACCACCACGGGCACCGCGGCTAACAGCGTTGAAACCACCGGGTTATTGAACGGATCGTAGACTTGCTGCCAGACCATGTTCCACCTCTGCTTCTTATTGTTGGAAATGCAGACCCCTTGGGGGCAGGTGGCTTGTAGTATAGGTGGCATTACGCCGCTGTCAGGGCGTGCCTTTTGTCTCATGGTTCAGGGCTATTTCCATGGCCTGAGCTAGCATGGCCAATAGGGTCGACAACCAGCTATGGGAGGAATGCCGCGATGACAGAGCGTCATGAGGAACACAAGGAGACGCTGTCGAACGGATGCAGTATCAGAGTCAAGGCCGAGATTTTGAAAGACGGTTCATTGGGGATGTTCATCGGGGTCTACCGGCCGGATGGCTCGGTGATCGATGAAAACCACGACCCCAAGCCCCACATGCTGGACATGGAGGCGGCGATGGATTGGGGGATCGATATTGCCAAGGGGATCGGCAATAGCCAGCGGACGTTGTAAGCCAGATTTCAATGTGGGAGCGAGCCTGCTCGCGAAAGCGGTGTGTCAGCCAACATCAATGTTGAATGTTAAACCGTATTCGCGAGCAAGCCCGCTCCCACAATGGGTCTCTGTTGTCAGCTAGTTGATCTGCTGGCCGACACACCGGAAAGCTCAACCGGCCTGGCCACAGGCTTCGAAAACTTCCACGCATCCCCCGCCGGTGCCGTGCCCTTGTCGTAAGGCTTGCCCAGCAGCATGTAGACCAGGCCTGCGCCCATCACCACCAGGGTAGTCAGGATCATCGAATAGTTGATGTACCACGGCGCATCCGGCGAACGCGGCCAGACCATGTTGACGATGGCGCACACGCCATAGATCAGCGCGGCCAGGTTGACCCACAGGCCCCAGGCACCGAGGGTGAACTGGCCGTTCGGGCGCCAGCCCTTGGCCCGGGCGATCAGCGCGGCGACCACGATCAACTGGAACGCCACATAGATACCGATCGCCGCGAAGCCGACGATGGTGGCCACGGCGTCAGCCATGAACATGCCCAGGCAGACAATCGCCGCCGGCACCAGGCCACTCACCAGCAGCGCGAACGACGGCACATGGTTGGCCGACAGGCGCTTGAACAGCGAGCTGCCGACGATCATTTCGTCACGGGCATAGGCGAACAGCAGGCGGCTGGCCGCTGCCTGCAGGCTCAACACGCAGGAAATGAACGAGACCATCACCACGGCCATCACCAGGCGCGAACCCACCGGACCGAACGCGTTGGCCAGAATGGTGGCGACCGGGTCGGTGTCTTCGCCGGCCAGGACTTTGGCCATGTCCGGCACCGAGAGGATCAACGCCAGGCACGCGAACATGGCCGCCGCGCCGCCGATGTAAATGGTCATGCGCATGGCCTTGGGAATGCGCTTGCCCGGGTTCGGGGTTTCTTCGGCGACATCGCCGCAGGCCTCGAAACCGTAGTACTGGAACAGGCCGGCCAGGGACGCGGCGAGGAACGCTGGCAGGTACGAGCCGTTGACCTCTAGGTTGAAGGTGTCGAACAGCACGCTGATCGGCTGATGACGCTCAAAGATCAGCAGGTAGCCGCCGACCAGAATCGCCCCGACCAGTTCGCAGAGAAAGCCGAACATCGCCACCCGCGCCAGCAGTTTGGTGCCCACCAGGTTCAACGCGGTGGACAGCAGGATGATCGCCAGGGCGATGTAGATATTGGCTTCGGGACCGGGTTTGAAGCCCATCATGATGGCCAGGTACGGCCCGGCACCCACCGCGACGCCGGCGATGGTGGCGCACAGGGCCCAGGCATACACCCAGCCGACCATCCACGCCCAGCGCTTGCCCACCAGTCGGCGGGCCCAGGGGTAGACCCCTCCGGAAATCGGGAACTGCGATACCACTTCACCGAAAATCAGGCACACCAGCATCTGCCCGGCGCCGATCAGCAGGTAAGACCAGAACATCGGCGGGCCGCCGGCGGCCAGGCACAGACCGAACAGGGTGTAGACGCCGACGACCGGCGACAGGTAAGTGAAGCCCAGGGAGAAGTTCTCCCACAGGCTCATGCTGCGATTGAAATCCGAGCTGTAGCCCAGGGCGCGGAGTTGTTCCGCATCCTGATCGGCGCTGGCGCTTGCACGCGGGTTGGATGAGCCACTCATGTTATTTCCTCATTATCAATGGCAGTGGTTTGGTGCTGGCGGGTTGGCCCGCCGATTGTTCGTTTTGAACTTGTTGTTTTGTTTAGGCACTTTCAGGAACGATATTTTGTGGGAGCGAGCCTGCTCGCGAAGACGTCGGCCCATTCAGCAAAAATGTCTGCTGATCCACCGCTTTCGCGAGCAGGCTCGCTCCCACAGGTGGAGCAGGTTCAAGCCTGTTTCTTGCTGTCGCTTTCGCCCCCATCGTCGTACTGCGACAGCCATTCCACCGCCGCATCGCGATAGCGGCTGAACCCCTTGTAATCCACCAGTTGCTGGTTCAGGTCGCGCAGCACGCGGTGCATGCGTCGCGCCCAGGCCGGGTTGGTGGCGATGTCTTCGAGGCTCAGCAGGTAGGTGCGGATCGGAAAGACAATGGCGTTGCTGCGCGGCAAACGGTGCAGCGGCTGCAACTCGATGCGCAGGTACACCCGCTTGCCGGCGTTTTCGGCGGTGACGATGGTGCGGTCCGGCGCCCATTCCGGCAGGCTCTCGGCGGAGACTTCGAGTCGTGGGTTGACCGTCAGCGACCAGTTCAGGCGACGCACCGGGTGCCCGGTGCGCAGGCGCAGCAGGAACTTCAGTGCGCGGTCGAGCATGCCGATTTCCTTCACCAGCGGCACCGGGCCGTGGAACTCTTCCCAGCTCATGCCCAGGTTGAAACGCAGCGAGTAATCAGCGCGTTGGGTGGCAATGCCGGCACCCCAGTACAACGTGCCGTCGCGTTCTTCCTGCAACACCCAATCGCCCTGGGCCTGACGCGTGATGTATTCCATCGGCTCATAGGGCAGGGTGGCCGGGTCGCCGAAGGTGAACCGGTCATTGATGTCCAGCAGGTGGTTGGTCCAGTGCCACTGGCGACCGTCACGTTCCAGGCTGAAGTACTGCGGATAGTCCCGGGCATAGGACTCCATGATCAACTCCAGCAGGTCCCACTGTGCCTCCATCATGTGCGGCGCCGAGACGTAGTGCATGCCCGGGTCCTTCTCCAGGGTGATGGCGCGGTCGCGGCACTCGCTGATGTAGTGCTCGTCGATGTCGAACGCCGCGCGGAAAGCACCGTCACCCACCGGGACATGGGGCTCGAGGTTCATCGAGTACATGTACTCGTCATCGGGAAACGGGAAGGGCGCGCGGGCGATGGTTTCCGGGCTGTTGGCGAAGGTGTAGTCGTCGCGGTAGGTTTCGTCGGGGTTGAATTTGATATTCATGGTTTTTGTTTTCCGTCGATCAGAGGTCGATGACCAGGCGATTGCACTTGGCGCGGGATACGCAGGGCATGATTTTCTTGCGGGCGGCTTTGTCTTCGTCGGACAGCCAGTCATCGCTGTGCAGCAGTTCGCCGTCGAGTTCCAGCACTTCGGTTTCGCAGTGACCACAGGCGCCGCCGCGACACAGGTAAGGCATGCTGTAACCGGCCGCTTCCACCGCTTCGAGCATGGTCTGGTCGGGCGAAACCTCGATCGTCGCGCCGCTGCGGCCGAGGGTGAAACTGAAGGCTTCGCCGCCGCTGCTTTGCTCAAGGAAGCGCTCGAAGTGCACGTGGCTGTCGGTCCAGCCCAGGTCGCGGGCGCAGGCGAGAGTGGCGTCGATCATGCTGTCCGGGCCGCAGGCGTAGACGTGGCTGCCCAGTGGGCGATCAGCGAGGATCCGGCCGATGTCCATCCGCGCTTCGACACCCTTGCGGTACAGGTGAACCTGCTCGCCATAGGTGGCCTGCAATTCTTTGCCCAGCTGCGCATGTTCTTCGCCGCGCACCGCGTAATGCAGCTCGAACGGCACTTTGCTCAGGCGCAATTCTTCCAGTTGCGAAATCACCGGGGTGATGCCGACACCGCCAGCGATAAACAGGTGCAGGCGCGCCTGTTTGATCAGGGGGAACAGGTTGACCGGTGGGGTGACTTCGATCAGGTCGCCTTCGTTGACGCTGTCGTGCAAGGCCACCGAACCGCCGCGACCGCTTTCCACACGACGCACGGCGATCTGATAACGGCTGGTGTCGTAGGGCGAACTCAGCAGCGAGTAAGGGTTGCGCAAGGTGTTGCTGCCGTTGGCGATCAGCACCACGACGTGGCTGCCACCGGAGAAGGCCGGCAGGTGCGCCCCGGTCGGCGAGACGAGGGTGAAGCGCTTGATTTCCGGGGTGACCGATTCGATGCGGGCCACCCGCAGATTCAACGTCCCATTGTTCTGGCTCATGTGTCGAGCTCCTCGGCAGGGGGCAATTCGCCCGGTACTTCGGCGTCGGCCTTGACCGCCTGAAACGCCGCCAGGCGCCGGGAATAGTGGTCGCGCACCACCAGCGTCAGGCCGCAGCCCGGGCAGTCATAGACGCGTTGGGTAACGTTTTCGGTGTAGGTGTCGCAGTGCACGCACCACACGCGGCGCACCAGGGTGCCGGAGTGTTCGCGCAGCACTTCGTCGCGATTGAGATCGAACTGCGTGGCCACTTGCATGGCGGTGCCGAGGAAGCTTTCCGAGCCTGCGAGGTAGAGGCGGGTTCCCATGCGGGCATCGACCAGCAGCGTCTTGAGTGCATCGATCAATGCCTGATGGGACTGGAATACCTGCAATGGCAGGCCCGGGTGTTCCTGTCGCAGTTGCGCGAGGAAGTCCTGGCCGGAAAAGGATTCCTGGGAGTACAGCAAGGTGATGGGCCGATCCAGTCCCGCCAGTTCACTCAACAGGCGCAACATGGCGCGACCGCCGCTGCCTTGCCCGGCAACGATGTGTCGCCTGCCGCCCGGCAGCGGTTGCAATCGGTCATAGACCGGCCGGCTTTTGATCCCGGTGATCAACATTTTTATTATTTCTCCTGGCTAGCGAGTCCCACGGTGGTGGGTTGCCGATAGCAGGAGCACAGGGCGTGCCAAGTTGTTAAGATGTTGAATATAAAGGATTTATTTATATTTATGACGTGAAGGACAGGCGAAAGTAACTAGATGTGTATGCGTTTTCGCAGCGGTTCAAGCCACAGTTACCCCCTGTGGGAGCGAGCCTGCTCGCGAAAGCGGTGGGTCAATCAGCATGGATGTTGTATGTGATGGACGCTTCGCGAGCAGGCTCGCTCCCACAGGAAACATGCCAGGTGAAAGGGAGGAGTCAGTCCCTCTGCAGCTTTCGAATCAACGTCCCGATATCAATGCCCAGGTGCTGCGCCGCCTTGCGCTTGCTGCCGCACAGCGCCACGGCCTGGAGGATGACCTGGCGTTCGAACTGTTGAACTTGAAGCTTGAGGTTCTGTTGCGGATCGTCTTCATCCGCAACCACCCCATTCACTGATTCCCGGGGACGCGTCGGTGCCAGCAGTTCGGCCGGTAAATGGTGTTCCTGCGCCTCATCGTCGGCGAGAACCGCCAGGCGTTCGAAGATGTTTACCAGTTCGCGAATGTTGCCCGGGAAGTCGTAGCTCATCAGGCGCTTGCGGCAACCGGCGGACAGGCTCAGCGAAGGCTCGCGGTCGCTGTTGATACGGCTCAGCAGGATGTCGATGAGAAACGGCAAGTCATCCCGGTGCTGGCGCAGCGGTGGGATTTCGACCGGCAGCACGGCGAGGCGATAGTAAAGATCGGCACGAAACCCGCCGGTGTCCACCAGTTGGCGCAGGTCTTTGTTGGTGGCGGCAATCACCTGCACCTGCACGGTTTTGCTCAAGGGCGAGCCGACCGACTGAATGGTGCTGTCCTCGAGAAACTTCAAAAGCTTGGCCTGGACATGCAGGGGGATCTCGCCGATCTCGTCAAGGAACAGGGTCCCGCCCGAGGCTGCCTCGATATAGCCTTGCTTGCCGCCCTGCAAGGCACCGGTAAACGCGCCGCGCTCGTAGCCAAACATCTCGGATTCGAACAGGCTCTCCGGAATGCTCCCGCAGTTGACATGAATGAAGGGTCTGTCGCCCCAGCCGGCCGCCCGGTGAATGTGCCGGGCGATGGCGGTCTTGCCGACGCCGGGCTCACCCAGCAATAACAGGCGTGCCCGGCGGCGAAAGGCGCGCACGCCGGTGTCGGCGATGCTCGACAGTTGCGGTGACAGGTGCAGGGCATTGTCCTGGGGATCGCGCAGGCCTTGTGGCTCCACCGGTCGATTGCCGAGGGACGTTCGACGCTGAGGCTGGCTGCCGTCGAAATCCTTCTGGGTCAACATGCGAAACGGCTTTTCGTAGGCGCCCGTGGGGATGGCGTGGGTGCTGCTGAGCAAGACCCGGCCTTCCCGCGAGCGGGTCAGCGCGCTGTTGCCGCCACGGTTCAAGGCGACCTGCAAGTCGTCATAGTTCAAGGCCGAGCGCTGGAAAAAATCACTCTCGGACAAGCCCACGGCTTGCTGCTTCGACATCCGGTTGACGCGCTCGGCGGCCAGATTGAGAAAGCGCACCCGGCCTTCGCCGTCAGTGACGATCAACGCTTCACTGAAACTGTCGAGCAGCGCATGCAAGGCGGGCGTTTCCAGCAAGGCGCCCAGCCCTTCGCTGCTGACATTGACCGACGAGCGCATGCCCATCTGCAGCGTGGGTGGCAGGTTACTGTCCTTCATGGGTGCAGCTCTTCGACGCGGCGCACGCCCTGGCTTTGTCGGAACACCGCCACCCGCCAGGCCACGCCTTCACGAATCAGAATCCGCGAGCAGTGCACATTGAAGTGCCGTTCGCGTCCTCCGAGGTCCGGCAGCGGCAGGCTGTGCCAGGTGCGTTCGGGCAGGGCATTGTCCAGCAGCAGGCGGGCAATGCCGGCACCGCGGGTGATGCCGAAGGTCTCTTCGAACGCGGCGTTGCGCCACTGCGGTTGCAGTTGTTCATCGATCACCAGCACGGCGTCCGGTACCGCGTCGAACACCCGGCGCAGGGCATCGATGCGCTGCTCGGCGTCGTGCTGCATGCGCAACTCCTGGCTGACGTCGCGAATGCTGCCCCACATCCGCAGCAACTGGCCGTTGACGATGGTCGCCCGTACATCGTTTTCCACGTAGGCCGGTGAACCGTCATGACGGCGATCCACCGAGAGGGCGCAATCGACGCTGAACCCGGCCTCGATCAGACGCCGCACGAACTCTTCGTTGGCCGGGCTGCGCGGCCAGTACAGGCGCACCGGTTGCTGGTTGAAGTCGACATCCGAGGGCATCTCGTAGACCTCGGCCATGGCGCGGTTGCACAGGCGCCAGTGGGAGTCGTTTTCGAACACCTGGCGCACGATTTCATCGGGGGAATTGTTTATGTCCACCGCCTCGGCGAACTCGATGCACCAGTAGGCGACCTTGGCGCTCTGCAACATCTGGCTCATGACTTCATTGGCGTTGTGCATTTCCCGCAGTCGGTGGCCGAGCGCGCCGAGGGGGATCTTCAGCAGATGCAGACGAGCGGGTTGCACCGTGCGCCATTCCAGCAATCCGCTGGCGATCACCTGTAACAGCCCTCCGTTGTGGCGAAGCAGGGTCAACTCCAGGCTGTGGACCTGTTCGTCGGCAGGCGGGTTGGCGAACAGCGCCCGCAGGGTACGTACCGAGTCGACGCTGAAGAACCGTTCAACCGGCTGATTCAACAGTTCCTCGGGCGCATAGCCCAATTGATCGCTCAAAGTGGCGGAGAGATCGAGCAAGTGCCCGTCAGCGCTCAGGGTACTGGCCAGTGGTTGGGCTTTCCTGGCCAGCAGATTCAGGATATCCATCGATGTGTCGGCTCGATTTTATGTGTGGGTCTCTGGACAGGGCATATCGCATGCCAACTCAAACCCCTGTAAACAGAGGCAATGCCTAAGGATGAATATCGACGGGTGCTGCGATATTTCAGCGAAATGTGCATTTATGCAGCACTTTGGCCGAGCTTAGTTCGATTGTGAGGGGCAGGGGGATCTATCCGATGAGCGACTTGATACGCATAGCATTTTTCCGTCCTGTGGCGTTTGTCACAAAATCAAAACGGTCTAAAAATGCCGTTGCTCACTGCGGGGGCTTTGCTAATCTTGAACTTGTAGGTGAAAACGCAGACTGATGCGCAAGCGGATAGCGAGGACGCGTGGGGCGCGCTCCGAAGGGTACACGGTTAGAAAGATCTCCGCGCTGAGATCCAGCCCTTATGCCGTGTGAAGCAGGACAGCGCATATTGCTGTTTCTGTGGGAGTCCTGAGAAACCTCGTAAGCCAGAGACCAGCACTGGCCACCTACTAAACCCACTAGAGCCCGCCTTGTGCGGGCTTTCTAATGCCTGTCAAAAAGTGGCTGCGGTTTTTTTGTGGGAGCGAGCCTGCTCGCGAAAGCGGTGCATCAGTCAACATGCATGTCGACTGACAGACCCTCTTCGCGAGCAGGCTCGCTCCCACAGAATGCGGGGTGGGTTACACCAGGTTGATCGTGACGTCGATGTTGCCACGGGTCGCCTTGGAGTAAGGGCAAGTCTGGTGGGCGGCATCCACGAGGGTACGGGCCAACACCGGGTCAACGCCTGGCAGGCTGACGTTCAGGCGCGCCTGGAGGAAAAACGCGTTGTCGGTCTTGCCCAGGTCGATTTCGGTGGCGACGCTGACGTCAGCCGGCAAGCTCACTTTCAACGCCGTTGCGGCCTTGCCCATGGCGCCGATGAAACAGGCCGACCAGCCGGCGCCGAGCAGTTGTTCGGGGTTGGTGCCGCTGCCGGAAGAACCTATAGGGGAAAGCTTGACGTCCAGGCGTCCATCGTCGCTACGCGACTCGCCTTGGCGGCCGCCGGTGGTGACGGTCTTGCCGGTGTACAGTACGGTTTCGATTTGATTGATCATGGGGGCTCCTGAAGGTTTTCGGTGCTTGGGCCTTGATGTCGTTCGATTGATCGAAGACCACCGAAAGGCGACCGGTGCACTTTTTCACCTTCATGTACGCCGTGTGTGTCTTGAAGCGGCGGTTGTGTATCGACGTGTACCTGCGCGGGGTCAACATACACAGTGATACAAACCGCCTGCCGCCGTAACGTCACACAACAGGCGCGTGGCTTTTGCTAGCCTGCACGCTCCGTCATCCAGCAGGCGCCACCCAATGTTCAATATCCGTGTCATGACCCTGGACGATTACGATGCAGTCATGGACCTCATGCGCAAGACGCCGGGCATCTCCCTTCGCGATGCCGACTCCCGCGAGTCGACGTCGCGTTACCTGCAACGCAATCCTGACATGAGCTTCGTGGTTGAAATCGACGGCACACTGGGCGGCTGCGTGATGTGCGGGCATGACGGCCGACGGGGCTATCTGCAGCATCTGCTGGTGTTGCCCGACTATCGTGGTCAAGGCATTGCCCACGCGTTGGTGGATCGGTGCCTTTCAAGTCTTGAAGGGCAGGGCATCGTCAAATGTCACCTTGATGTGTTCAAGACCAACGAGGCCGCCGCCCGCTTTTGGCAGCGTCAGGGATGGCAGCTGCGGGAGGATATCGACCGGTATTCGTTTATCCGGTCGGGCAATGGCAATGCATGAAAATCCCTTTGTGGGAGCGAGCCGGTTCCGGGCGGCGTCCGACGAATGCGGTGAGTCAAACAACATCAATGTTGAATGTGATGGCCTCTTCGCGAGCAGGCTCGCTCCCACAGGTTCATCGCTGCTGTTTCAAAGGGGGATCTGCGGCGTCGACAGCACCTGGCGCAGCCCCATGAACGAGCGGATCTGCCGCACACCCGGCAAATACAGCAATTGTTCGGCATGCAGCCGGTTGAAGCTCTGGCTGTCCCGGGTCCGTATCAACATGAAGTAGTCGAATTCCCCGGTCACGACATGGCATTCCATGCAACCGGAGACTTTTTGCGCGGCGGCCTCGAACGCGGCAAACGATTCCGGCGTGGAGCGGTCCAGCACCACGCCGATCAACACCACCATGCCCGCATCCAGTGCTTCGCAGTTGAGCAAGGCCACAATGCCTTTGATCAGGCCAGCCTGCTTGAGCCGCTCGACACGCCGCAGGCAGGCTGGCGGACTGAGTTTCACTTTCTCTGCCAGCGCCACATTGGAGATGGATGCGTCGCGTTGCAGGGCCTTGAGGATGGCGCGGTCGGTGCGGTCAAGCGGCGCAGGCTCTACGGCTTTGTCACGGGATTTACTGTGGTTGTTTATTGTGTTCATTGTAATTTGCACGCAACAAAGAGTTTTTTCGAATTTAAATAACAGAATAATAGTTCGCATTGATGGCGATGTTTGCAACACATATTTTCAGGTTTTTTCCTAAGATTGATTCATCGAAGCCCTCGTCACAGAGCTTGGATATCCCCATCTTCAAGGAATAGCGCCATGAACCTGAATCGTTTCAAACGTTATCCGTTGACCTTCGGTCCATCTCCCATCACACCCTTGAAGCGCCTCAGCGAACACCTGGGCGGCAAGGTGCATCTGTATGCCAAGCGTGAAGATTGCAACAGTGGCCTGGCCTTTGGCGGCAATAAAACGCGCAAGCTCGAATACCTGATTCCCGAGGCCATCGAGCAAGGCTGCGACACCCTGGTGTCCATCGGTGGCATTCAGTCGAACCAGACCCGCCAGGTCGCCGCCGTCGCGGCCCACCTGGGCATGAAGTGCGTGCTGGTGCAGGAAAACTGGGTGAACTACTCCGATGCCGTGTACGACCGCGTCGGCAACATCGAGATGTCACGGATCATGGGCGCGGAGGTGCGGTTGGATGCAGCAGGCTTCGACATCGGCATTCGGCCCAGTTGGGAGCAGGCCATGAGCGATGTGCGGGAGCGGGGCGGCAAACCGTTTCCGATTCCGGCGGGCTGTTCCGAACACCCCTATGGTGGCCTCGGGTTCGTCGGCTTCGCCGAGGAAGTGCGGCAACAGGAGGAGGAACTGGGCTTCAAGTTTGACTACATCGTGGTCTGCTCGGTGACCGGCAGTACCCAGGCCGGGATGATCGTCGGTTTTGCGGCGGACGGTCGCTCCCGGAACGTGATCGGCATCGATGCTTCGGCCAAGCCCGAGAAAACCAAGGCACAAATTTTGCGCATCGCCCGGCATACCGCCGAACTGGTGGAACTGGGGCGTGAGATCACCGAAGAGGACGTGGTGCTCGATACACGATTTGCCTATCCGGAATATGGCTTGCCCAATGAGGGCACGCTTGAGGCGATCCGTCTGTGCGGTCGCCTTGAAGGGGTGCTGACGGATCCGGTGTACGAGGGCAAATCGATGCACGGGATGATTGAACGAGTACGTCGTGGCGAATTCCCGGAAGGGTCCAGGGTGCTTTACGCGCACCTGGGGGGCGTGCCGGCGTTGAACGCCTACAGCTTTCTGTTTCGTAATGGTTGAGCGTAAGGGCGGTTAGAGGGTGAAAAGCAGTGGGAGCGAGCCTGCTCGCAAAAGCGGTGGGTCAGACAATATCAATGTTCAAAGTGATGGCCTCTTCGCGAGCAGGCTCGCTCCCACAGGGATTGCGCCATTACCAGGAGCACCACCATGCACGCTATTTCGCAGTCCGCAGTCTGGCTCAAGGAACCTTCGGTGAACGCCGGCGTGGTCATCGTGACCAGCGCCGCGTTGCCTCAATACATGATCGACAAGTTGCACCAGTCGATCGACGACTGGGACGAGGTGGCGTATCTGGTGGTCAAGCAATCGAGAGCCTTCATGCGCGACTGGTTGCGAGCCGGGTCCGACCCTGATGACTCGAAGCTGGCCGCCACTTGCCATGCTCGCCAGCTGCTGCGTTGCGTGGCCAAAGGTTGCTTTCTACTGGATGTCGAAGCCAGCCCGATACCCAGCCTGACCTGGCTGGGCTCGGTCTGCGGCCATCCGCTGCGGGTCGTTAGAATGGGTAAAGCCGCTGCCTCCGACGCCGCAATGGATCAGCAGGTTGAAGAGATCCTGTCGGTAACCCGCACGCTGGCCAAAAGTGTGCTGCAAGAGCGCTGTGTCATTTAGAAAAAGTCGACCATATTGAGTGTGCATCATGGTTTCCGAGCGTCACCCGACACTGGCAGGAGTTGCCCATGAACCCGTTCGATACGCAGGCCCGTTTGCCGGGGCAGACAGCAGAAGATCTTGAGGAAATCGCTGAGTGGCGTGATGCACTGTTATCCATCATCGCCCATGGCGGTACGGCACGGGCCAAACAGATCCTCGACATGCTGGTGACGGTCGCCAGCGCCTCGGACATCGGTTGGCGACCCAGCCTCGGTACGCCCTACATCAACACCATCAGCGTCGAGCATCAGCCGATATTTCCCGGGGATCTGGCCATCGAAGAACGCCTGGCCTCGATCATGCGCTGGAACGCGTTGGCCATGGTTGCCCGGGCGAATTTCGCCTATGGCGAGTTGGGCGGGCACATCGCCAGTTACGCCAGCGCCGCGGATCTGTTCGAAGTGGGCTTCAATCATTTCTTCAAGGCCCGCACCACCAGCAGCGGTGGTGACCTGGTGTTCTACCAGCCGCACTCGGCGCCCGGCGTCTATGCCCGGGCCTTTCTCGAAGGGCGCCTCGACGAGCAGGACCTGCAGCACTATCGGCAGGAAATCGGCGCCCGCAGTCATGGCGCGCGAGGTCTGTCGAGTTATCCGCATCCGTGGCTGATGCCGGACTTCTGGCAGTTTCCGACCGGGTCGATGGGCATCGGTCCGATCAGCTCGATCTACCAGGCGCGATTCATGCGTTACCTGCACCATCGAGGCCTGCAAGACACCACGGGCAGGACCGTATGGGGCGTGTTCGGCGATGGGGAAATGGATGAACCGGAAAGCATGTCAGCCCTGACCCTGGCGGCGCGGGAAGGACTCGATAATCTGGTCTGGGTGGTCAACTGCAACCTGCAACGGCTGGACGGGCCGGTGCGAGGCAACGGCCGGATCATCGATGAGCTGGAGGCGCTGTTCGGCGGGGCTGGCTGGAACGTGATCAAACTGGTCTGGGGTTCCGATTGGGACGGCCTGTTCGCGCAGGATACGGAGGGCGCGCTGGTCCGGGCGTTGTCCAGTACGGTCGATGGTCAGTTCCAGACCTTCGCAACCAAGGACGGGCGCTTCAACCGCGAGCAATTCTTCGGGCAGAACGAAGCCTTGGCGCGCCTGGCCCAGGGCCTGACCGACGAGCAGATCGACCGCCTCAAGCGCGGCGGGCACGACATGGTGAAGATCTTCGCCGCCTATCGGAGCGCGTTGCTCGAAGGCCGCAAACCCACGGTCATTCTGGCGCAGACCAAGAAAGGCTTCGGCATGGGGGACGCGGGGCAGGGCAAGATGACCGTGCACCAGCAGAAGAAGCTCGACAAGGACGCCTTGATTGCGTTCCGCAACCGTTTCAACCTGCCGTTGACCGATGAACAGGCTGCCGGGTTGAGCTTCTTCAAGCCCGATGAAGACAGTGCCGAAATGCGCTACCTGCATGAGCGCCGCCAGGCATTGGGCGGGTACATGCCTGGGCGATCATCGGTTTGCGAGCCGCTGGCGGTTCCGGGTGTGAACAGTTACGGCACCTTTGCCATCGCCGCCGATGGCAAGGAAATGTCCACCACCATGGCCTTCGTGCGGATGCTCGGCGGCTTGCTGCGGGACAAACAACTTGGGCCGCGCATCGTGCCGATCGTGGCGGATGAAGCCCGCACCTTCGGCATGGCCAGCCTGTTCAAGCAGATCGGTATCTATTCCAGCGTCGGCCAGCGCTATGAGCCGGAAGACATCGGCTCGATCCTCAGCTATCGGGAAGCCCTGGACGGGCAGATTCTGGAGGAGGGCATCAGCGAGGCCGGGGCGATCAGTTCCTGGGTGGCCGCCGCGACCAGTTACTCGGTGCATGGTTTGCCCATGCTGCCGTTCTACATCTACTACTCGATGTTCGGCTTCCAGCGTATCGGCGACCTGATCTGGGCGGCGGCGGATCAACGGGCTCGCGGCTTCCTGCTCGGCGCTACCGCAGGGCGTACCACACTGGGTGGCGAAGGCCTGCAGCACCAGGACGGCAACAGCCATTTGATGGCGGCGATGGTCCCCAACTGCCGCGCCTACGACCCCGCATTTGCCGGCGAATTCGCGTTGATTCTGGATCACGGCATGCGCCAGATGCTGGAGCGTCAGGTCGACGAGTTTTACTACGTCACCCTGATGAACGAGAGCTACCCGCAGCCCAACCTGCCTGACGGTGTCGAAGCAGCAATCATCAAGGGCATGTACCAGTTTGCCCGACATGAGGTAAACGATGCCCGTGGCCGCGTGCAGTTGCTGGGTTCTGGCGCCATCCTGCGCGAAGTCATCGCCGCTGCCGAGTTGCTGGCCAGCGACTGGAACGTGGACAGCCAGGTGTGGAGCGTCACCAGTTTCACTGAACTGGCCCGCGACGCCCGGGAGGTCGAGCGCTGGAATCGCCTTCACCCAGGACAACCGGCGCGCCGCAGTCACCTTCAGGAATCGCTTGAGGACCCAGCGCCGATCATTGCTTGCACCGATTACGTTCGCGCCGTGCCCCAGTTGATCGCCAGCTATCTGGATGCCCGTTACACGGTGCTCGGCACGGACGGTTTCGGTCGCAGCGATACCCGCAGCAGGCTGCGCGCGTTCTTCGAAGTGGATCGGTATCAGATCGTCCTGAGTGCGTTGACGGCACTCGTTCAAGAGCGACAGCTCGATGCGGGTGTTTGTGTCGAGGCGATTGCCAGGTACGCCATCGACGCTGACAACATGGCGCCCTGGAGCGCGTGAGACGTGCGAAGGTGCTTAAAAAAATCATTGATAAGGATCAAAAGTACCTTCGTTCCATCTTCATAAGATGGTTGTTGCACATCTAACGAAGAGCAAACTTATGATCCAGGAATCCGAGATCACCTCCCTTTCTGAAAATGCCAATGCAACTTCAACCGTCACCCGGAAAAAAGCGCCGCCGAAACCGCCTACGGTGCGTCGATCACGCAGCACCAGTAAAGTCGCTCCGGTAAAAGCTGCCGAAGCCGAGATCAGGGCGGTTAGCCAACAGCCGTTCGCACTGCAAGTGGCCACCGCGCCCCATGGCACCAGCGAAGACAGTTCCACCGCCAAACTGCCTTCCAACTATCCCTATCGGAGCCGAATGCGGCGGGCAGAGTACGAAAAGGCCAAGCATGAGTTGCAGATCGAGTTGCTCAAAGTACAGAACTGGGTCAAGGAGACGGGGCAGCGGGTGGTTGTCCTGTTCGAAGGGCGTGACGCCGCCGGCAAAGGCGGTACGATCAAGCGATTCATGGAGCACTTGAACCCGCGGGGTGCAAGGATCGTCGCGCTGGAAAAGCCCAGCGATCAGGAAAGGGGACAGTGGTACTTCCAACGCTACATTCAGCATTTGCCCACGACCGGTGAAATGGTGTTCTTTGACCGCTCCTGGTACAACCGCGCCGGTGTCGAGCGAGTCATGGATTTTTGCTCGCCGTCGCAATACCTTGAATTCATGCGCCAGACGCCCGAGTTGGAGCGCATGCTTTGCAACAGTGGCATTCTGTTGTTCAAGTACTGGTTTTCGGTCAACCGTGACGAGCAGCTGCGCCGCTTTATCTCGCGCCGCGACGACCCGCTCAAGCACTGGAAGCTCTCTCCGATCGACATCAAATCGTTGGACAAGTGGGACGAGTACACGGCTGCCAAACAAGCGATGTTTTTCCATACCGATACCGCCGATGCGCCTTGGACGGTGATCAAGTCGGATGATAAAAAACGCGCACGGATCAACTGTATCCGCCATTTTCTCCACGCCTTGGACTACCCGGGCAAGGACACCAAAGTGGCCTTCCAGGGCGATCCATTGCTAGTGGGTCGGGCGGCACGGCTCGTCGAGGAAGATGAGCAGTTGTACAACCAGGTTGCCGCTGACCCCGTCAGCAAGGCCAAGACGACGCAACTGGTTTAACGCTAAATGGCGAGCATGCCCTGCAGGAACATGCTGCCGGGCTGAGTCAGCCAGCGGCTCTTTCGCAGGCTGCGCCCGCCGCTTCGTATTCAATGAAACCATTCTCGAACTGCAGGGCGTCATTGAACATCAGGCCTTGCCAGGATGAAGCCGCACTCACCGCGGCTTCATTGCACTTATGGAACGGGGTGAACAGAACACCGAACTTTTTGCCTTCGGCCTCAAGCGAGGACAGATCGATCGCCAGTTCGCGTATTTGGACCGGATCCGCCTGTTTGTTGTCGAGCTGAGTCAATCCGCGCTTGACCGTGGCGTCCAGGCGCTTGATGAACTCCCGAGCTTCGGAGGCTGGAATTCTTGAAGCAGCGTTCTGGGCATCTATCAAGGCCTGGCCTGCTTTGAGGTCTTCCATTGTCGTATGCCGATTGCTCAAGTCAACATCCTTCAGCGTTTCCTGGGCGCCTGCCGAGAAGGCAGTGATGCAAAGCAGCGTGGCTAACAAAGTCTGTTTCATACCGGTTTCTTCGGGGGGTGATAATGACCGCGCACTCTACGATGCGCTAACGGCCAGTCCAATCAGGCAATTCTGATCGCTCGGGTCAGTGGTCGGGTTACCCGTCATTCAAGCTTTGCCCGCACAATTCGTTCGGTCTTCACTTCGTCCGCATACGCCGTCAGCCGATCTTCGGTCTCCTGAAAGCCCAGCGCGATCTTCATCAACTCGTTGGCGCCATCCTCATCTCCAAACGCCAGAAGGCGTTGGGCAATCGTGAACAAATCCACTCCCGACCACTTAAGCAGGGCAGCAGCCTGCTTGAGGTCACGTCGTAATTGTTGATTGGGCTTGTTCAGGTTCATGGAACTCCTACAGGTGTATCGCCGTTCAATCGGATACGTGTAGAAATCACGATTCAGGGCCATAGGCCATCAGGCATTACTGAACTTCGGGTTTTGCAGCGTTGAACAAACGCTTCGCTGCGAGCTTTAGGGTTTGGCTGATGTTCCTTTCTATCCCGGCTGATTAAGGTATATGCGCTGGTTACTTTGCCCGGCTCGACTGCTGGCGTCAGGGGACTAAAAAATTGATGCATTGAGAGTGGGACTGTAAGAAATGATGATGAGACGCATCAGACTAAACGCGCGCGCAACTCTTTGCTTCGGCATCATTAGCCTTTTACTGATGTGTATGGGTGGGTTGTCTGTCTGGAAAATGTCGCAAATTGGCGCTCAGGCGAAAAGGCTGGAAGTCGATTGGCTGCCGAGCATACAGGGCTCTGCCGCAATAAAATCGACCGCTTATACTCTGCGCCTTTCGCTGCTTTACTACATTATGCAAGAGCCGGCGGAAAGGGGCACGGCGCGCGCCAAAGCAGTCGACCTGGACAGTAAACTCGACGAGGTCTCCCGCAACTATGCGCCCAACGTTTCCTCTGAGGCTGAACGGATCAAGTATGAGAAAGTTCTGGAGTTGGTAAAGAATTACCATAATAAAATACAAGTTGTTCTGGAACAGACTGACAAACTGTCCCAAGCCGAGTCCTTTTCCTATATCCGCACGGTAACCGCACCCGCAGCCGAAGAGCTGATGACCAGTATTGATCAGTTGGCCGCCGTGAATACCGACGGTGCTGCAAAGTCGGGAGTGGGCGCGCGTGAAGCGTTTGATAGCGGTCTTGAATGGGTTATCGCGATCATTGTTCTGGGCTTGATGTTGACGGTAACCATCGCGATTTTCTTTACACGAAGCATCGTATTGCCGATGCAATCGTTGTTGCATGTCAACCAGAGGATTGCCGAGGGCGATTTGAGGAGCAGCGTCGATGTGTCGGGCGCCGATGAGTTGACCGAGCTGCAAAAGTCCGCCGCGACGATGCTGACGAACCTCAAGGGCACGATCAATCATATTTCCGAGTCTTCTTCCTTGCTGGCATCGGCGGCTGAAGAAATGAGCGCGATTACCCATGAGTCGAAAGCGGGTATACAACGGCAGAATCTCGAAACCGAGCAGGCCGCGACGGCCGTTAACGAGATGACGGCGGCGGTCGAAGATGTCGCCCGCAATGCGATCTCCGCTTCTCAGTCAACCCAGCAGTCCAGTACAGCCGCCCATACAGGCCTGGATCGGGTCACCCGGACCATTTCGTCGATCGAGAACCTGGCGGGCTCCGTTGGAGAGACGAGCAACGACCTTGAACTGTTGGCGCAGCAGACCCAAGGGATCAGAAAAGTCCTTGACGTTATTCGGGCCATTGCCGAGCAGACCAATCTGCTTGCCTTGAACGCCGCCATTGAAGCCGCTCGCGCGGGTGAGCAGGGGCGTGGCTTTGCAGTGGTGGCCGATGAGGTCCGCGCCCTGGCTCATCGGACCCAGGAATCGACCCAGGAAATCGAGCAAATGATGGGCGGCATCATGTCGGGATCAGACAAGTCCGTTCTTTCGATGCAGCAAAGCAGTGCTGAAGCCATTAAAACGCTTGAGATCGCGCGCGAAGCAGGGGAAGCGATCAGGGAAATATCCAGGGCGGTGACTGATATCAACGAAAGGAACCTGCTGATCGCTACGGCTTCCGAGCAACAAGCAGAGGTTGCCCGGTCCGTGGACCAGAACCTGATGAGTATCAAGGATTTGTCCATTCAAAGTACGTCGGCAGTCGATCAGACGTCCGTTGCCAGCAATGAGTTGTCGAAGCTGGCCATTAATTTGAGCAGGATAGTGGCTCAGTTTACGGTTTAACCGAGCCGCGAATGAATGACCGGCGTTTCTGAGGAATAGTTAAAAAATAGCCGACTGCTTCAATTCCCACATCAAGGCCACTTGATGTGGGTCAGGTCGTTTTGACCGTTTGTTTCTTGGGTTACCCGCTTCACTGAACTGGCCCGCGACGCCCGGGAAGATCAGCGCCGGAATCACAGGGCCGGATCCAGAGCCCTGACATGCACTTAGGCGTAAACTGAAGACGGTGCGGCATGCATTGAAAAGCGCTGCACCTGGAGCTGATGCCATGCGTCCAATAACCACTTGTGCCTCGGTCGCAGTGCTGGCGCTTTTTATGGTGCCGCTTGCCACCGCAGCGTCTTCGGTCGAAGTCGTCTTCAAGAACCCTGAAAAATTCAGCGATGCCAGCCTGGACAGTCCGGGCTACGAACGGGGTGCCGATCCTTATGTCATGAAGGAGCTGAGCAGCTACATCCAGAAGCTTGGCGACCGGTACCTGCCCCCCGACCAGCAACTGCAGATTGAAATCCGCAACATCGATCTGGCCGGTCGCTACGAACCCTGGAGGCCAAATGCCTATGAGGTGCGCTTCATGCGCGATATCACCTGGCCGAGCATTGATCTGCACTATGTGCTCAAACAAAACGATCAGATCGTGAGCGAAGCCGACGCCAGGGTGCTGGATCAGCTTTACCTCCAACGTCCGGGGCGCGCCAGCAGAAGTGACAGACTCTACTCCGAGAAGGCCATGCTCTCGGACTGGTTCCGCAGGCAATTCGCCGGAAAACATCAGATCGGGTCGAATTGAACGATCCTGCAGTCTGAATCATTTGTCCGGTAGGGGGAGCATGGGCCAGAACGAAGCCTCTCGAGGGGGCGCGCACCGCGAAACGCCTAAGCGAGGCGGCCTGACAGCCGAACTGGCTTTTGCAGATGCCCCCCAATCCTTTGTGGGAGCGAGCCTGCTCGCGAAGGCGGTGTGTCATTCAGCACAAATGTTGACTGACCTGGCCTCTTCGCGAGCAGGCTCGCTCCCACTGATATGTAGTGTCCCGAACAATGCATCCACACCGCATAACGCGGATTCGGATCTTCAATGAAGAACCTTGCGACTCTCTCCAATCCTGATCCGGTCAAGTGCCCGGTTCAATGCATCCAGGGCATCGAGGAGGGCTTTAGCCTCGGCTTCCCGGCCATCTCCCCATAATCGTTCAGCCATTTTGTTCAGGGCCTGGATGGATCTCTCAATGTCTGCAGCGGTTGCTGTTTCCGGCTTTATTCTACTTTCCAATGCAGGCCTCAATGGAGGGTGAGTGCTGGCAGGATCCTACAAAGCGAAAACTGCCGGAGCAAATCAATTCTGCCTTTCACATTTTATTCCTGAAGTTCATCTCTATCGCCCCATAAGCCCAGGCTGGATGAGTGGCGGCCTTTACCAGTGGCGTCGAGGTGCCTCGACGATAGGCCGGTAGCACGGCGGCGACAGTGTTCAGGCTGCCTGCAATAGGCTGCGCAATTGGAGAGTCGCCTGCGCAATCGGGGAGGTTGGCAGGCCGTGCAGTCGCTAGTTTAGGGTCCATCCAACAACAAGACCTTGCTACAGGAAGGCTTGGGCAACACGGGCTTGCCATCGGCGAGTTTGAGTCAACTAAGGGAAATCTTTAGCCGGCTTGAAGTTTTCCCCCCCTACGGATGCGGTTCCTCTCGATACCGGTGCGGCGTCTTCTGACTTACCTTGGGCAGGCAAGAGGCGTGTCGTCTGTTCCGAGCCCGCCCGACGTTTTACCCCATAACAAAAATAGGCCTGACAATGCTCGAATCCACCGTCCTTTATGTCCCTCATGCAATCCGCTTTCCTTCGCAAGAGGGCTCGGTGTTCGGCTGCCGGCATTTTTAGTTTTTAGTTTGAACCTGCTCCTATAAATACAGTGCCCAGGCACATACAGATGTGGAGAAGTTAGATGCATGAGGTAAAACAATCTTGCCGCGGGCTCGGTATTGCCGGTGTATTGGGAATTGTCTGTTCGCCATTGGCCGCACAGGCCGATGTTATTGATGACAGTCACTTCAAAATAGATACACGCAACTTCTACTTGCACCGTAACTACACCAATACCAATGCAGTGGACTCTGAAGTGCACAGTTGGTCTCAGGGGTTCGATGCGCAGTTTACTTCCGGCTACACCGACACGGCCCTGGCCATCGGCCTTGATGTGGATGCGCAGTACGCCGTGCGCCTGGATTCGTCGGGCAACGACGGCTCGCTGCCATATAGCGTCCGCGACCAGCAGACGGCCGATGACTACAGTCGCGCCGGTGCAACCTTCAAGATGCGCTACAGCAAGACCGAGTTGAAGGTGGGTGACCTTCGCCCGCAACTGCCGGTGGCGTTCGATGACACCAGTCGGCAACTGGATACGATCTATCAAGGCGCCGTGGTCGAATCCAGGGAAGTCGATGGGTTGACGATGACCGGTGGCCGGTTCTGGTCGGCCGTGACGCGAGAGTCTTCCAACCACGAGAAACTGTATAAGTTTGGCTCCACCGACAATCTCGACAGTGACGGCCTGGACTTTGGCGGCGCCACTTACGACATCACCAAAAACCTGCAAGCCAGTTATTTCTATGGGGTGCTGCACGATATTTATCAGCAGCACTATTTCGGCCTGATGCATATGGCTGACTTGGGTAATGGCTACAAGCTGAAAACCGACTTGCGCTACTTCAATAACAATGAAGATGGCAACGCTTTAAACGGTGAGATCGACAACCGTTCCTACGGCGCCTTGTTCTCCTTGCTCAAAGGCGCCCACATGTTTGGCCTCAGTTACCAGCGCATGCTCGGTGACAGCGTGTTCCCGACGATGAACGGTTACATACCGCAACCTTACCTGGTGCACTGGTCGTCACTCGGTTTTGTCCGTCCGGATGAAAAGTCCTGGGGCGCGCGCTACAGCTACGACTTTGCCGGGATGGGCGTGCCGGGGCTGAAGCTCTACACCCGCTACATCAAGGGTACCAACTGGGACCGTGGCGCCAACCTGAGCGACAACCAGGAAAGCGAACGCTTTCTGGGGCTCAGCTACGTGGTGCAGAGCGGGGCGCTGCAAGGCCTTGGGCTGGACCTGCGCAACATCGACGTGAAACAGAAGTACGGCTACGACTACAACGAATTCCGCTTCGCCACCACCTACACCTGGAAGTTCTGGTAAGCCCAGTGCACCCGGCGTTTGACCCCATAACAATAAGAGGCCTGACCATGCGTGAACCCTTTGTCCTTTGCATCTGCCCCACAACTTTCCATTCGTTGTTCTGCGCACCGCTACGCGCATGAGCGGATTCCAAGAGGAGCAAACCCTAGTGAATATCCAGGTCGATAACGCGGTCCTGCAGCAGCAGAAAAAAACCTACATTTACGAGTGGTACGTGGTCGGCCTGTGCATGATCGCCTACATCTTTTCATTCGTGGATCGGCAGATCCTGGCGCTGATGATCGAGCCGATCAAAGCCGACCTGCAGATCAGTGACACCCAGTTCAGCCTGCTGCACGGATTGGCCTTTTCGTTGTTCTACGCCTTCATGGGCATGCCCATCGCCTATCTGGCCGATCGCTTCTCCCGACCGAAGATCATCGCCGTCGGCGTCGTGTTCTGGAGCCTGGCGACGGCTGCCTGCGGCCTGAGCAAGAACTTCCTGCACATGTTCCTCGCCCGCATTGGTGTCGGCGTCGGTGAAGCGGCCCTGTCGCCCTCGGCCTACTCGATGTTCAGCGACATGTTCCCCAAGGAAAAACTCGGCCGCGCCGTGGGCATCTACTCGATCGGCTCGTTCGTCGGGGGTGGCCTGGCTTTCCTGGTCGGCGGTTATGTGATCGCGATGCTCAAGGACATGAACACCATTGAGGTCGCCTTCCTCGGCGCGATGAAGGCCTGGCAACTGGCGTTCTTCATTGTCGGCCTGCCCGGTATCGTGGTCGGCCTGTTGATCTGGCTCACCGTGCGCGACCCGGCGCGCAAAGGCCTGCAGGTCGATGCCCAGGGTCGGGCGAAGAAGGTTGCGATGAGCGATGGCTTGCGCTTCCTGGGTCGCCACCGTGCCACCTTCACCTGCCATTACCTGGGCTTTTCGTTCTACGCCATGGTCCTGTTCTGCATGATGAGCTGGAGCCCGGCGCTGTACATCCGCAAGTTCGGTCTGTCGCCGATGGAGGCGGGCTACATGCTGGGCACCGTGCTGTTGCTGGCCAACACCGCCGGGGTGCTGTTCGGTGGATGGCTCACCGACTACCTGGCCAAGAAAGGTCATCAGGACGCCGCCATGCGCACCGGTGTCATCGGTGCCCTGGGCATGGTGGTGCCCGCCGTGCTGTTCCCGCAAGTGGATCAACTGTGGCTGTCGGTGACGCTGTTGGTGCCGGCGATGTTCTTCGCCTCGTTCCCGATGCCGGCGTCCACGGCGGCGATGCAGATCCTCGCGCCGAACCAGGTGCGCGCACAGGTCTCGGCGGTTTTCCTGCTGATCAGCAATCTGCTGGGCCTGGGTCTGGGGACCACACTGGTAGCGCTGTTGACCGACCGCTACTTCGGATCGCCCGCGGCGGTAGGTTCGTCGATGTCGCTGGTGATCGCCGGCGCGTCGGCATTGACCGTGCTGCTGCTCTGGCGCGGTTGCCGTCGTTTCCGCGAAAGCTATGCCCGGGAGTACCCGACCCGGGCCTGATTGGTCATAGTCCACGATCGGCACCTGGGCCTCGCTCCTTTTGAAGGGAGCGGGGCCTGTGTGCTCCCGATCAGGAGAACCTCTGATGTTGAATGACGTACACCTGCTCGAGCGGCACAGTCTGCTCAGCTCGGCCGATTACCGCGAGATCAAGGACAAGGTCAGCCAGTACCTGTGCGAGCACAGTTTCAATGTGCTGCGTGACGAGCCGATCCATACCCGGCTCAACGGCGTGTTCTTCGGCGATTCGGCGCTGCTCGACCTGCGCTATGGCGCGCCGGTGGAGATCACCATCGGCGACATTGCCGATCAGTATCTGTTTCGCATTACCTTGCAGGGTCATTGCGAGGTGGCCCACGGCCGACGCAGCGCGGCCATGCAGTCGGGCTACCTGAGCGTTTCCTCGCCGTTCGCGCAAAGCCGCATCGTCACCGACGGGCAGTGCCGCAACCTGATCCTGCGCGTCGACCGTGATGCCCTGGAGACGCAACTGCAACACCTGCTGGGCCGTAGCCTGCGGCAGTCGGTGATCTTTGATGTCAGCGTCGACCACCTGGGCGCCGGCGTCGTCAGCCTTTATCACACCCTGGACTACATCTGTCGGCTTTACGGCAGCGGGGTGGACGGTTCGCGCCTGGCCAGCGGCCTGTCCGAATACCTGATGCAACTGCTGCTCACTCAATTGCCGCACAACTACTCGGCGGATCTTTTGATCGATTCGCGCGCGCCGCTGCCGCACCACGTGAAAAAGGCCCGCGACTACATCGAGGAACACCTCGACGAACCCATCAGCCTGACGACCTTGAGCGAGCTGTGCGGTGTCTCGGTGCGCACCTTGCAGAATGGCTTCAACCAGTTCCTCCAGCAGGCACCGGTCGAATACATCCGTGACCGCCGTCTGGCGGTGATTCATGAGTCACTGAAGCAGGGCAGGGCCGGTGAAACCGTCACCGATATCCTGTTGCGCCACGGCATCAACAGTTTCGGGCATTTCTCCAGTGCGTATCGGCAACGCTATGGCTGTCTGCCGTCAGACACCCTGCGACGACGCAAGCATTGAGACGGCTGCGCAATCCGTCAGTCGGCTGCGCAATCGGAAGAGTTCGTGGCGGTGCGGCTCGATAGCATCGAGTCTCTTACAAGAGGAGCATCTCCATGAAGATTACCGTGCTGGGTGGTGGACACGGCTGTTACGCCGCTGCTGTCGAAATGGCTGAAAAGGGGCATCAGACCCGCCTGTGGCGTCGCGACTCGGCAGCGCTCAAGGAACTGCTGGCCATCGGCAGCCTGACCATCAGGGACTATCGGGGCACACGCCAATTGTCCGTCGGCCAGCAGGGCGACAATCTGTCGTTCACCGACGATCTCGCCGAAGCCCTGGGCGACGCGCAACTGGTGATCATCCCGTTGCCGTCGACCTCCCACGAAGACCTGGCCAGGCACGTGGCGCCACTCCTTCGCGACGGTCAGGTGGTGTTCCTGCCGCCGGGCACCTTCGGCAGCTACGTATTCGCCAAGGCCATGGCCGATGCGGGCAACCAGAGCAAGGTCGCCTTCGCTGAAACCGGTACGCTGCCGTACCTGGTGCGCAAGCATGGCGCCAGCGAGCTGGTGATCAGTTGCTACGCGACCCGCCTGCCGACCGGCGTATTCCCCAGCAACCTGTCCGAGCATGCCTTTGCGGTGCTGCGTGAAGCCTACCCGAGCGTCGAACCGATTGAAGACGCCCTGAGCGGTGCGTTGATGAACGCAGGCCCCATCATCCACCCGCCGTTGATCATGATGAACGCAGGTCCCCTGGAGCATTTCGAGGCCTGGGACATTCACAACGAAGGCACTCAACCGTCGATTCGTCGCGTGACCAACCAACTGGACGCCGAACGCATGGCGGTGCGCGAAGCACTGACCTACGGTGCGCCGCACTTTCCCCTGGCCGACCACTACAACACCACCGAAGGCGATGAGTGGATGTACGGTCGCGGTGCCCATGGCAAGCTGACCGACAGCGGTGACTGGCGCGAAGACATCGACCTGCAAAAACATCGCTACATGCTCGAAGACACCCGCCTGGGCCTGTCCTTCCTGGTGTCCGTCGGTCGCTGGGCCGGTGTGCCGACCCCGGTGGCGCAGGGCCTGCTGAGCATCGCCTCGGTTGTCGCGGATCGTGATCTCTACGCCGAAGGCCGCACGCTGGAGAACCTGGGGCTGGCCAAGCTGAGTCGGGCGCAGATGACCGAACTGCTGACAAAGGGCTTCAACTGATGAACGCCGCGCTGCCCAATGTCAGCGTGGTCGGTGCCGGCCGGATGGGCGAGGGCATTGCCCTGGCGTTCATCCATGCGGGCCTGCCAGTCACCCTCATCGACATCAAGGATCGCGCCGAGGATGAGCGGCACGGCTATTTCGAGCGTGTGCGAAACAACATCCGCAGCGAACTTCAGATGCTGGTACGCCTTGGTGTGCTCCAGCCGGAACAGGCGGACATCGCGATAGCCCGGCTGACGCTGCAAACCAAGTCCCAGGCCGCAGAGGCATTGCGCCTGTGCGACCTGGTGTTCGAAGCGGTGCCGGAGATCATCGCGGTCAAGCAGCAGACCTTCGCCTGGGTCAGCGAGCATGTCCCGGCATCGACCATCATCGCGTCGACCACCTCGACGTTTCTGGTCACCGAGTTGAGCGAAATGGTCAGCACGCCTGCGCGCTTCGTCAATGCGCACTGGCTCAATCCCGCGTACCTGATGCCGCTGGTGGAAGTCAGCCGCAGCGAAGCCACCTGCCCGCAGGTGGTCGAGCGACTGCTGCAACTGCTCAAGCGGATCGGCAAGGTGCCAGTGGTGTGCAACCCGGTGGCGGGCTACATCGTGCCGCGCATCCAGGCATTGGTCATGAACGAAGCCGCGCGGATGGTGGAAGAGGGCGTGGCCAGCGCCGAAGATATCGATACCGCGGTGCGTGTCGGCTTCGGGTTGCGCTTCTCGGTGCTGGGCCTGCTTGAGTTCATCGACTGGGGCGGCGGCGACATTTTGTACTACGCCTCGCGCTACCTCAGTGGCGCGCTGTCACCGCGCTTCGAATCGCCACAGGTGATCGCCGACAACATGCAAAACGGCCGCAATGGTTTGCGAGACGGCCAGGGTTTCTACGACTACCGCGACCTGGACGTGGACGCCTACAAGCAGCGGCGTCTTGGCGACTTTGTTCGCAAACTGGAGTTGTCGGGATTGACGCCGGCCTTCGATGGCGCGTTGAGGCAGGTGTAAGCGGGTACCGGCAGGACCTACGCAAACCTGTGGGAGCGTGGCTTGCCCGCGATGGACGTGAACGATGACACGGGCTGTCTGAATGAACGCGTTGTCTGGGCGTTCTTTTCGCGGGCAAGCCACGCTCCCACAGGTTTTGCGTTGGTCCCTGTGGGAGCGAGCCTGCTCGCGAAAAGCGCTCAGACAGTACGATCATTCAGACAACCCACCTCATCACGGCGCACTGGCATCGCTTTCATGCTCGTCCGCAAAGGCCATGAACACGTCGAGATCGAGCACATCCAGATTGATGTGGGCGATAAAGGCGGAGAAGGCCAGGTTGGCGGCGAGCAGGCGCAAGTCAGAAGCCCAAGGGGGAACATAGGCGGGCCCCTTTAGCCAGCCGCACTCAAACAGCGGCGCCAGGCGCACGGTATCCCCTAAGCTGAGTCGACCGGCGAACAAATGGCCCACCAGGTCCGGCCGGTTATCACGAATCGCAATGCGCAGCAGGGTGTGGACGCCGAGCATTCCGGTCAGGTAGGCGGCGTCTTTGGTAAACGCGGAACCGCCACGCAAGTCGGCACCACGGAAAACCCGTTGAGTCGAGCGGAAGGACTCCTCCTGTGACTGCCCGCCTGCCAAAAAGCCTTCAAATACCTGAATGAAGTCGGCGCCATCCAGCGCCTGTTGCACCGCGAGCACGCGCAGCGCCAGGCGCCGCAGACGGTTGATGTCCATGCTGCCCGTGAATAGCTCGGCCAGTGTGGCGATTCCCTCCTGAGTCTGGGTAGTGCGCGGCGCCCCCAGGCCCAGGCTTTTGAGGTTGGGTTGCAATGCGCCGTTTTGTGCCGTGGCCACATGCACGAACGCCTCGTGCTGCAACAACTGATTCTTGTCCAGTTCCGAAAACAGCGCGCTGGCCCGCAGGCGAATACGACTCGCACCGGCGATGGCCTTGGCGGCGAGGGTGGCATCGAGGATGACCTTGATCCGCCCCTCACCGAAGAAACGGTCCAGCTCCGGTTGAATCCAGGCGGCGAAGGCCTCGGCCGGTATGTCGGCCTGGGTCGGCGGAATCCGCGCACCGCCCAGCAGGGCGTCGGTGGTCTTGAGAAAGAAACGGGCCGCGTCCAGCATGCTCAGCTTCTGGTTCGTGTAGTAGAAGTCCGGGCGGCGGTAGAGCGCTGACGAGTATCGAGTAAAGTCCGGCGTACCCAAGGCACCGAGCATGCGTGCGGCGGTGGCATAGCTGCGGGCGGTCATGGCGAGTAAGTTGCCGGCCGGATGGCCTGTGTCGCAACGACCCATAAAGTCTTCCAGTGCGGCGATCTCGGCAGTGTGATCGCGGGGGTGGAGTTCGACTTTGGGTAACTGCGCGCGTCCGGAGCGCCAATTTTTCAGGAAGGCTTCCTCGATACCGTCGGGCCAGCTCAAGGCATCCAATACGCGGATTTTTCGAGTCAGGTCGGGTAGGGTGGCGTCGAGGTCGGACAGGGAGGTGGGCATGGAAGGGGTCCTTGGTTGACAAGGGTTGATCGTGGAAGCTTAGACGCCAGCAGGAGCGTGCGTTAACCGGCGCAATTCGTGGTTTTTGACCGGCAGAGAAGGTCCGAAGCTGTCTGACCGTACAGGCAGAAACCGGCCTGGCGCGTCGATTCAGTGACTTCGAAGAAAGTGAGGGGCAGGATAATTACCTGCCCCCCAATTTTCCTAACCTCGCAGGAAAGCGAGCAAGTCGGCGTTGATGGTATCGGCGTTCGTTGTGGGCATTCCGTGTGGGTAGCCCGAGTAGGTTTTCAGCGTGCTGTTCTGCAAGAGTTTGGCTGACAAGAGTCCGGAATTTTCATAAGGCACGATCTGATCATCATCCCCATGCATCACCAGCACGGGGATCTTGATGCTCTTTAGATCGTCGGTAAAGTCGGTCTGGGAAAAGGCTACGATCCCGTCGTAATGTGCCTTGGCGCAGCCCATCATGCCTTGGCGCCACCAGTTCAGAATGATGCCTTCGGACGGTTTTGCACCAGGGCGGTTATAACCGTAGAAAGGCCCTGCCGGAACGTCATGGTAGAACTGTGCACGGTTAGCCTTCAGCTGCGCCTGCAAGTCATCGAAAACCGACTTCGGCAGACCGCCTGGATTGCCCGGGGTCTGGACCATCAGGGGCGGCACGGCACTGATGATCGCCGCCTTCGACACTCGGTCTTCGCCGTGGCGAGCAATGTAATGGATGACTTCACCCCCACCGGTGGAGTGACCCACATGGACGGCACCCTGCACGCCAAGATGGTCGACCACGGCCGCGACGTCATCCGCATAGTGATCCATGTCGTGCCCGTCCCAAACCTGACTGGATCGCCCGTGGCCGCGTCGATCGTGGGCAACCACCCGGTAGCCGTTCGCCAGGAAAAACAGCATTTGCGCATCCCAGTCGTCCGCGCTGAGCGGCCAACCATGATGAAAGAAAATCACGGGGGCATCGCGTGGACCCCAGTCTTTGTAAAAAATCTCAACACCGTCCTGCGTCGTGACATAACCCATGTTCGCATCTCCCGAATGAAATGGAGGGTATGACCAATCGTGTTCTGATCGTGACCCTTGTTGAGCCTTGCCCTTGTTGAATAACACGCTGCCCATCCAATAGGCGGTTCAGAGGGACTGGTCCTGGTTTGGTTCTCGCCCACGCTTGGCCGCCAAATCACTTTAGGTTTAAAGTCAACTTTAAGGTCAATGGTTTTGCGGAGCGGAATATGAGAATAGGCGAACTGGCGAAAATCACTGGACTGGCGCCTTCGCGCATCCGTTTCTACGAAGCGAGCGGCCTGATCAAGTCTGTCGCCCGAAAAGCCAATGGGTATCGGGACTATGCGCCTGATACGGAGTGGGTTCTGGAGATCATCACGGGTGCCCAGGCGGCGGGTTTTTCATTGGAAGAAATCCGACAATTACTGCCGATGAATGCGAACGGTTGGAAACATGAAGAGCTGCTCAGCGGGCTCAAGCGCAAGGTTGAGGAAATCGAAATCCTCCAGCAACGGCTGGCCCAGAACAAAGCGCAACTGCTGCTGGTGATCGAAGGTGTTGAAAGCAAGCCTGAGGGCATGAGTTGCGTGGACAACACGCAGTTGCTGTTGCATCGTCTGCGCGAGGAAGGTGTGGCGGCAGCACCACGCGGCCGCGATATCGCGTCGTCCAAGTAGCTTCACCTGTCAGGCTTGTGAGACCTGACAGGCTTTTACCGGATCGTCGAATCAGTGCCCGTCAGCCAGCGCCGCTAACGGCTTCGGCGCGTAGAGCGCACTTTGGAACGCTGGCACGTATTCGTACTTCATCATTTTCCCCAGCTTCAAGGAGCGGATGTAGTTCGACAGGCTACCGTCGCCCAGCGTAAGGGTTGCCGAGTCCGCGCTCCGGCTGGAACCATGGCTGAGTTGGCGGGAAACCGCATATCCATAGGCCAGTTGGCCTTGGTGATCGAGATTGGTGAAGCTGCTGGTGTTGGGCATTTCAGGCGCCTGCGCCAACGCATGGTTGGCCAAAGTGTTGAACAGCAATCCTGTTAAAACGGCGCTTGCGAGTTTCAATCTGTCTCTCCAGGTGGATGCATCTGCTTGATGGCGTCGGCCGGGCAGGCTTCAGAGGACTGCCTGAAATCACCTTAACGTTAAACTGAACTTTAAGGTCAAGCACCGGAAAGACAGATTTTCAGTTTGTTTGCAGGAGCGTTTTTCAGGGGGCCATCGACCAGGACTCAGCGATCTGTCTTGTCGGTGGAGAGCAAGGCCATGACGACTTCAACTACAGCCGGGGAGATTTCGGGGTCTGACTGGGGATTGGCGATCACGGGTAAGGAGCGGAAAGGGTGATCGGGGGGCGGAATTCATAGATGCCAGAAACGACAAAGCCCTGAATAATCAGGGCTTTGTCGTATAAAGATGGCGGAGGCGATGGGATTCGAACTCATGGACCTGTTACAGTCGACGGTTTTCAAGACCGTTGCCTTAAACCACTCGGCCACACCTCCGTTTGCGTTGCGGGCGCCATAATACCTGAATGAAACACACTGTCAAACTCTCTGCATAGCTTGTTACAGAGCGTCTGTTATGATCTTTGCGACTGAACGTTACAAACCAACAGGAGTGTCGCCATGCGCGAACAGGATTACGCAGTTAATAACAGCTTGCAGGCTGAGCAGCTAGAGGTTAGCCGCGTCCTGCGAAACACATACGGCTTGCTCGCTCTAACCCTCGCATTCAGCGGTTTGACCGCCTATGTTGCCCAGCAGATGCGCGTCGGCTACCCGAACATCTTCGTAGTGCTGATCGGGTTCTATGGCCTGTTTTTCCTCACCAACAAACTCCGCGATTCCGCCTGGGGCCTGGTGTCGGCATTTGCCCTGACCGGTTTCATGGGTTTCCTGCTCGGCCCGATCCTCAACCGTTACCTGGGCATGCAGGGTGGCGCTGAAGTGGTCAGCTCGGCCTTTGCGATGACGGCATTGGTGTTCGGTGGTCTGTCGGCCTATGTACTGATCACCCGCAAGGACATGAGCTTCCTCGGTGGTTTCATTACAGCGGGCTTCTTTGTCCTGCTCGGCGCGACGCTGGCCAGCTTCTTCTTCCAGATCAGCGGCCTGCAACTGGCGATCAGCGCAGGTTTTGTGCTGTTTTCCTCAGTCTGCATTCTGTTCCAGACCAGCGCCATCATTCACGGTGGCGAGCGCAACTACATCATGGCGACCATCAGCCTGTATGTATCGATCTACAACCTGTTCGTCAGCCTGTTGCAGCTGTTCGGTATCATGAGCCGCGATGACTGATCGTCAGCCTTGAATGAAAAAACCCGCTTCGGCGGGTTTTTTCATGTCTGGAATACGGGGTTACTCGGTAATGATGATGCTTCCGTCGGCTTGCTGCCGGTAGACGGTGTAGGGCAGCAGCAAGGTGTCGAGCGTGCCGGAAAGGACCACGTCGACCAGCACAATGGCCGGTGCGGGGCCATGGATCTGTGCGTCCCGTCCTTTTTCCAAAGGCGCATTCAGATAGCAGAAGTCGTACATCACGCCACTGTAGATTCGGGGAACTGCACCGCAGTAACTGTTTTGCTCCTTGAGGCTTTTGGCGGCCACTTCATCTGCGCGCATCACCGTCTGGACCGTGCCGCATCCCCCTAGCATCAGCATCGCCAACAATACAAATCGGGTTTTCATACCGCCAATCCTTAGCTGGAAAAAAAGGCCAGTTTACAGCTTTCGAGGGACCCATTCACGCCATTGGCGGCAACCGACGCTTGACCGGGGTTTTCTTGACGATCGCAGTGTTGGTTTCGGCGTGGGTGTTGAGTCGGTCGAGCAAGGTATCCAGTTGTTCCATCGAACGTACGTGCAGACGTGCGATGAAGCAGTCGTCGCCGGTCACCTTGTCGCATTCGGTGAACTCGGGAATGGCCATGATTTGCCGTTCCACTTCCTGCAACTGGCCTGGCAGCGGGCGAACGCGCACGATGGCCTGGAGCTGATAACCGAAGCATTTCGGGTCGATTTCAACGGTGTAGCCCTTGAGGACCCCACGCTCCTCAAGGCGACGCAGGCGCTCGGCAACGCTGGGCGAAGATAGACCGCTGAGGTGCGCCAGCGCCTTGAGTGAACGTCGCGAATCTTCCATCAATGCGGTGATCAGCACTTGGTCGATGTCATCGGTCATGACGAAAACCTCTATTAGGCAATTATTCAAAAGTACCTTGATAAAAAAGGCAGATCTCGAGTTTAGCCTGATTTTTGCGCTGGAGAATCCATTGGGTCGATTGGCATACTTTGCCCACTCACAGAGGAGTCTGAAGATGGACAACACAATACGCCGCGGCTCGTTCGAAATGACCGCCGCCATGCTGATCTCCGGGACCATTGGCTGGTTTGTGCTGGTGTCCGGGCAACCGGTGCTGGACGTGGTGTTCTGGCGCTGCCTGTTCGGTGCCGGTACGTTGTTGCTGATTTGTGCAGCCTTCGGTTTCCTGCGTCCCGGTATTCTGACCCGTACCACGTTCCTGTTGGCCGTACTCAGCGGCGTAGCGATTGTTGGCAACTGGGTGCTGCTGTTCGCGTCTTACTCCCGCGCCTCGATTGCCATCGGTACGGCGGTGTACAACGTGCAACCTTTCATGCTGGTGGGGCTGGCCGCGATGTTTCTCAACGAAAAAATCACGTTGCAGAAACTGGCGTGGCTGGGTGTTTCGTTTCTCGGGATGCTGGCGATTGTCAGTGCCCATGGCGGGCAGGGCGAAAGCGGTAATCAGTACCTGATTGGCATTGTACTGGCGCTGGGGGCTGCGTTCCTCTACGCGATTGCCGCGTTGATCATCAAGCGCCTGACCGGCACGCCGCCGCACCTGATTGCGTTGATTCAGGTCAGTACCGGCGTGCTGTTGCTGGCGCCATTCGCCCATTTTTCAGCGCTGCCGCAGGCCCCGAGCGCCTGGGCGAGCCTGATCACCCTGGGGATCGTGCACACCGGCGTGATGTACGTGCTGTTGTATGGTGCAATCCAGAAACTGCCAACGGCATTGACGGGGGCGTTGTCCTTCATCTATCCGATCGCGGCGATTTTCGTCGACTGGTTCGCGTTTGGCCATCGGCTGGAGCTGCTGCAATGGATCGGGGTCGCCGCCATTCTGCTGGCTGCTGCCGGTATGCAACAGGGCTGGAGCCTGAAGTTCCGGCAGACCGCTGCACAGGAGTGATAAAGGTAGTTGGATGCATCAGCGCTCGACACGGTTTTGAATGAGCGCTGTTGCATCTCGTCAATTGTGCCTATTGGGATATTTCCCCTTGGTGGAGTCAATAAGACCCACGGCGTAGTCTTGTTAAGCCCGCCACGAAAGCCCTTAAAAGCCTAAGACGGATGTTAACAATAGGCTTGCTGGATTGAGTGTTTTTAGTTTGATACTGCTGTGATAACGAAAGTGAAAGCGGTTACTCAAGTGAATTAACTTAAGCGCGGAATGTTATTAAGGAAATTCCGTCCCGCGTCAGTATCTCTGCTAAATATCGTTGTTAGGGTTTCCTATCCGCGAAAGGGCTCGGGGCAGGGACACTGCCACGGAGGTGTGTCGTGTCTAATCTTGTTATCTGCTGCGATGGTACCTGGAATACCCCAGATCAAAGGGAGCACGGTATCCCGGCGCCCACCAATGTTGTCCGAATATACAATGCAATTGACGATATAGACGAGCAGGGAGGCAAACAGAATAAATATTACCATCCCGGTGTAGGGACGGATGGTAACTGGTGGGAGAAGTTGCTGGGTGGTGGTGCGGGTGAAGGGCTTGATAAGAACATCATGAGTGCCTACCAACGGCTGTGTTATAACTTTGATCTGAAGAACGATGATCAGATATTTTTATTCGGATTCAGTCGAGGCGCCTATACCGTTCGCAGCTTGTCCGGTTTTATAACTCGGTGTGGACTGCTGGAAATCAAAGACTTGCCCCCCGCCGTCGTCTGGGAACGGATCGAATATCTACTTCAATGTTACAGGGGCAAAAAAGACCCTCGTAAGGATCGGAAGTCCAAGGGGTGGAAATATCACAATGCTCTTGGGCAGGACATAAAAATACGATTTATAGGCGTTTGGGACACGGTGGGTGCCTTGGGTATTCCTGATGATATGGCGCTCCTCAATTTGTTGGATAGTCGCAAGGACTATACCTTTCACGATACGACCCTTAACAAGTCCGTGCTCACTGCGCGACATGCCATTGCGATGGACGAATTGCGCGCGACCTTTCAACCGACGTTGTGGACCGATTACGACGTCGCACAGGATGTGAAGCAGGTGTGGTTTCCAGGCGTGCATGCGGACGTTGGAGGGGGGTATCGTGAGTGCGGGCTAGCCGACGGTGCGCTTAAATGGATGATTGAAGAAGCTGCAAGGTGCGGCCTTCGATTCGATGATGAAATGCTCAAGCAGATCAAGCCTAACTATAACGATACGATGCATGATTCATGCAATGGTGTTTTCGCGATGTTGCCAACACAACCTCGCAGCATTCCAATCCTTTCCGATAGAGTTCAATTGCATAGCTCTGCGATAAGCAGGCACAAAACACCGCCCATTAGTCAATGCCCTTACAGGCGCACGCTGGATGTTCAACCGGCTTCGTTCGCAACGCTGGATATTTCCGCACGCAACCCTTGGAACGAAACCGGGTTATGGCTGGAGCAGGGCGTGACTTACAGGTTCAGCGCTTCTGGTGAGTGGATGGACGCTTCCATTGCCTGTGGCCCGGGCGGTACGGATGATGGAAAATTCCATCCAGGCGAAACCGTCCAGCTCCTGGCCAGTGCGCTGGGTAAAATCGAGACGGCGTTCAAGTCGCTGTCCGGCAATAACTCGGCTGAGTTTCAGTTCACCAAGCGCCATGAAGCGTTTCAGTGGTTCAGTTTGATTGGTTGTATCGCCAACAGTAAGGGTGTCGATGATAAAGCGCAGTTAATCCCACCCGAGACATTTTTGATTGGCGAAGGGTGCCAATACACGCCGAAGCGCTCCGGTTATTTCTATGCCTATGCCAACGATGCGTGGAATTGCTATGGCAATAACCGGGGGAATGTTGCGCTGACAATCGAACGGACCTGATTCGGTTGATAGATAGAGCGTGAAAAACAACATGCTGGTTGAACAACCGTGGGAAAAGGCGAAACCGCATGAGGTCTGCAAACTCATGCGGTGATTCATCCTGCAATAGACTGCCTGATCAGCCGTAATGCCTTTACAGGTTTTTCAGCCCTGCTCAGAAGATGTAATCAGTGGTCAAAAAGCTCGAACTGCGCCCACTGATGATCTCGCTGATCAGGTCCTTGTTGGTTTCCTGGAATTTGGTCGCTACCAGTGTCCGTATCGAAAACACCCGCAAGGCGTCATGCACCGACAAGGTGCCCTCGGCGGAGTTCTTGCGGCCATTGAACGGGTAGGTGTCCGGGCCGCGCTGGCACTGGGCGTTGAGATTGATGCGTCCCACCTGGTTGGCGAACGTGTCCACCAGTCGTCCGACCGCTACCGGGTTGGTGCCGAAGATGCTCAATTGCTGGCCGAAGTCCGACTCCAGGACGTAATCGATCACCGTGTCCAGGTGGCGGTACGGCACGATCGGCACCACCGGGCCGAACTGTTCTTCCTGGTAGACCCGCATCTGCGGGGTGACCGGGTACAGCACCGCCGGGTAGTAGAACGACGCGCGGGCGTCACCGCCATTGGGATTGACCACTTTCGCGCCTTTGCTGACGGCATCGGCCACCAGCGAATGCAGGTAATCGACCTTGCCTGATTCCGGCAGCGGCGTCAGCGCCACGCCGCTTTCCCACGGCATGCCGGGTTTGAGTGATGCCAGTTTGGCGTTGAATTTCTCGATGAAGGCGTCGACCACGTCTTCGTGGACAAACAGGATCTTCAATGCGGTACAGCGCTGGCCGTTGAATGACAGGGAGCCGGTGAGCGCTTCAGTCACCGCATTGTCCAGATCCACCTCCGGCAGGACGATGCCAGGGTTCTTTGCATCCAGCCCCAGCGCCGCGCGCAGGCGGTGAGGGCGCGGATGCAGTTTCTTCAGGTCACTGGCCGCCTTGTTGGTGCCAATGAACGCAAAGATATCGATCTTGCCGCTGGCCATCAGTGCGCTGACGGTCTCGCGGCCGCTGCCGTAGATCACGTTGATCACCCCGGCCGGGAAGCTGTCGCGGAAGGCCTCCAGCAGCGGACGGATCAGCAGCACGCCTAGCTTGGCCGGTTTGAATACCACGGTATTGCCCATGATCAGCGCCGGAATCAACGTGGTGAAGGTTTCGTTCAACGGGTAGTTGTACGGACCCATGCACAACGCCACGCCCATCGGCACTCGACGGATCTGGCCCAGGGTGTCCTGCTCCAGTTCGAAGCGGCTGGAGCGGCGGTCGAGTTCTTTCAGGGCGTTGATGGTGTCGACGATGTAATCGCAGGTGCGATCGAACTCTTTTTCCGAGTCCTTGAGGTTTTTGCCGATTTCCCACATCAGCAGCTTGACCACCGACTCGCGCTGCTCGCGCATGTGCTTCAGGAAGGTTTCGACATGATGAATGCGCTCGGCCACGCGCATGGTCGGCCACAAGCCCTGGCCTCGGTCGTAAGCGCGGACGGCGGCGTCGAGGGCGGTCAATGCTGTGTCGGCATCCAGCAGCGGCGTGCTGCCGAGGATCACTTGCTCGTCACCCGCAGCGGTGCTCAGGTACACCGGGCTGCGCACTGTGGCGAGGGCGCCAGGCCAGGTTTTCAGGACACCATCGACCAGGTATTCACGCTGCTCGATCTGGCCGTCCAGGCGGTATTTTTCCGGGATGCTGCCGGCCTCGGGAAACAGGTTGCCAAGGAGATCTGTGCTCATGTCGCTACCCCGTGTGAGTTGACGAGCCAAGCCCCCTGTGGGAGCGAGCCTGCTCGCGAAGGTCGTGAACGATAACGCGTAAAAATCAGATGCCCCGCAGTGTCATTGGATTTTTCGCGAGCGAGCTCGCTCCTACAGTTAATTTCCATAACGGAAGATCGATTTTTCAGTCAATCGTGCGGCGATAGGCAGAATAGAGGGGTTGAGGGTCTGGATCTTGTGTCTCAAGCGTAGACCGCTTTGCGCGGTTGTTGAAACGTAACTTAGGCCCTCGGCGCACACAACGGCCGGTGCTGCGGTTAAACTTGGCGCTCTTTCTAAAGGAGTTCACATGAGTCACTACCAGCCAGGCATTCTCGCCACTCCAGTTCCGCCTCAAGCCCGTCATATGTTTTTCGCCCTCGAATCCGTTGCCGAACTGCCGGCCGCGCTCGACAGACTGACGCAACTGGTGGACGGCAAGTCGGCGGTGGTCGGTTTCGGTGAATCCCTGGTCAAGGCACTCGATGGCAGCATCGAAGGGCTGCGGACGTTCCCGGCGCTGACCGGCGTGGGCGTGGACAACCCGTCGACGCAACAGGCGTTGTGGTGCTGGCTGCACGGTACCGACCGTGGCGAACTGCTCAATCGCAGCCACGCGTTTGCCGCCGCATTGGCCCCGGCCCTGCGCCTGGTGCAAGTGACCGAAGGCTTCCGCCATCGCGACGGTCATGACCTGACCGGCTATGAAGACGGCACCGAGAACCCTCGCGACGAAGCCGCTGCGGCTGCGGCGCTGGTAGGCGAGGGCGTTGAGGGCATGGTCGGCGGCAGCTTTGCCGCGATCCAGCAATGGCAGCATGACCTCAAGCGCTTCCACGCCATGCCTTCCCACGAAACCGACGACATCATGGGCCGTCGCCTGAGCGACAACGAAGAACTCGATGACGCGCCGATCTCCGCTCACGTCAAACGCACCGCCCAGGAAAGCTTCGCGCCTGAAGCCTTCATCGTCCGCCGTTCGATGCCGTGGATCGAAGACGACCGTGCCGGCCTGATGTTCCTCGCCTTCGGTTTCTCCCTCGATGCCTTCGAAGTGCAGTTGCGGCGCATGAGCGGTCTGGAAGACGGTGTCACCGATGGCCTGTACCGTATCAGCCGGCCGATCACTGGCGGCTACTACTGGTGTCCGCCGCTGAAAGACGGCCGCCTCGATCTGCGCGCCTTGAACATCGCCTGACCATGACGATGAGCATGGTGCGGTGGGGCATGATCGGTTGCGGCAGCGTTGCCGAGCGCAAGAGCGGGCCGGCCTTCTACAAGGCGTCAGGCTCGGCGCTGGTGGCGGTGATGGGGCGACGCCAGGAAGCGGCCAGGGATTATGCCGCGCGCCATGGCATCGCCCGGGTTCATGCCGATGTCGACGCCTTGATCAACGATCCTGAAATCGACGCGGTGTACATCGCCACGCCCCCCGACAGTCACCACGCTTACGCCCTGAAGGTGGCCGCCGCCGGCAAGCATTGCTGTGTCGAAAAACCGATGTCGCTGAACGCCGGGCAAAGTCGCGAGATGCAAAAGGCCTTCGCCGATGCGGGGCTGCACCTGTTCGTTTCCTATTACCGGCGTTCGCTGCCGCGTTTCCAGCAGGTGCGGCAGTGGCTGGAGCAGGGGCGGATCGGCGAGGTCCGGCACCTGAACTGGACGTTGACCAAAGCCCCGTCCGCGACCGACCTCGGCGGTACGGCTAACTGGCGAACCGATCCAGCGATTGCCGGCGGCGGTTACTTCGCCGATCTCGCCAGCCATGGCTTTGACCTGTTCCAGTATTTGCTCGGGGATATCGTCGAAGTTGCCGGATTCACTGCGCGGCAGGCCGGCTTGTATGCCGCCGAAGATGCCGTCAGTGCCAGTTGGCGGTTTGCCAGTGGGGCGTTGGGCATGGGCTGCTGGAACTTTGTCTCCGACCGTCGCGAAGATCGGGTCGAGGTGATTGGCAGCAAGGGGCGGATCAGTTTTTCGGTGTTCGACGAGCATCCGGTCGAGCTGCATGCAGATGAACATCTCAGCCTGACCATCGAGCATCATGAGCACATCCAGTGGCATCACGTGCTGGGCATGAACGCCCATATTCGTGGTGAGGCGCGGCATCCGGCGGTGGCCGAAGAAGCACTGAAAACCGATTGGGTGATGGATCAAATCCTCAAACGACACTGAACCGTTGTGGGAGCGAGCCTGCTCGCGAAGGCGTAGTGTCAGCCAGCATCGATGTCGGCTGTACTGACGCTTTCGCGAGCAGGCTCGCTCCCACAGGGAAAAGCACTGCGCATCTAACCTTATGCTCAAACAGTATTTCTCAAGCCAGTCATTAGAACTTTAAGATCACGTCATAACTCGTTATGACAAGTGATTCTCTGATGACCGATAACGTTCTCTCTCTCAGTAGCGTTCCGCTACACACTCAGCTTCGCGACGTGCTGCGCGCCCGCATCCTCGACGGCGAATACCCGCAAGACAGCCAGATGCCTTCCGAAAGCGAGCTTGGCGCGCTGTTCAAGGTCAGCCGCATCACCGTGCGCCAGGCCCTCGGCGATCTGCAAAAGGAAGGGCTGATCTTCAAGATCCACGGCAAGGGCACCTTTGTCGCCAAACCCAAGACCTTTCAGAACGTCAGCACCCTGCAAGGCCTGGCCGAGTCCATGACCGGTCGCGGCTACGAGGTGATCAACCGCCTGCGCAGCTTCAAGTTCATCCCCGCCGACAAGCTGGTCGCTGAGCGTTTGCAGGTGGCTGAAGGCGAGACGGTGGCGCAGATCAAGCGAGTGCGCTTGATCAACCGCGAGCCGATCTCGCTCGAAATCACCTACCTGCCCAAAGCCATTGGCGAGCGTCTGGAGAAAGCAGACCTGGTGACCCGCGACATCTTCTTGATCCTGGAAAACGACTGCGGCCTGGCGCTTGGTCATGCCGACCTGGCCATCGACGCGGTGCTGGCCGACAGCGATCTGACCCAGGCGCTGAACGTCGAAGCCGGCTCGCCGATCATGCGCATCGAGCGTCTGACCCACGATGCCGCCGGCCAACCGCTGGACTTCGAACACCTTTACTACCGTGGCGATGCCTTTCAGTACCGCCTGCGGATCGACCGGCAAAAAGGGGATCAGGCATGACGCGCGCTACGCTCGAGCAGGAATACGACATCGTTGTGATCGGCGGCGGCACCGCCGGGCCCATGGCGGCGATCAAGGCCAAAGAACGCAACCGCGATCTGCGGGTGCTGTTGATCGACAAGGCCAACGTCAAGCGCAGCGGCGCGATCAGCATGGGCATGGATGGCCTGAACAACGCGATTATTCCGGGCCATTCGACGCCCGAGCAATACACCAAGGAAATCACCATCGCCAACGACGGCATCGTCAATCAGGCTGCGGTGTACGCCTATGCCACCCACAGCTTCGAGACGATCGAGCAACTGGACCGCTGGGGCGTGAAGTTCGAGAAGGACGAGACCGGCGACTACGCGGTGAAGAAAGTCCACCACATGGGCGCCTATGTGTTGCCGATGCCGGAAGGGCACGACATCAAGAAGGTCCTGTACCGCCAGTTGAAGCGGGCGCGGGTCAGCATCACCAATCGCCTGGTCTGCACCCGTTTGCTCAAGGACGAGGAGGGCGCGGTCAACGGTGTGATGGGCTTCGATTGCCGCACTGCCGACTTTCACGTGATCAAGGCCAAGGCCGTGATCCTCGCCTGCGGCGCCGCCGGGCGTCTGGGCCTGCCGTCCTCGGGTTACCTGATGGGCACTTATGAAAACCCGACCAATGCCGGCGACGGTTACGCCATGGCCTATCACGCCGGGGCCGAGCTGGCGAACCTGGAGTGTTTCCAGATCAACCCGCTGATCAAGGATTACAACGGCCCGGCCTGCGCCTATGTCACCGGTCCGTTGGGCGGCTACACCGCCAACAACAAGGGCGAGCGCTTCATCGAGTGCGACTACTGGAGCGGCCAGATGATGTGGGAGTTCCACCAGGAACTGGAAAGCGGCAACGGCCCGGTGTTCCTCAAGCTCGATCACCTGGCCGAGGAAACCATCCAGAACATCGAGGAGATCCTGCACAGCAACGAACGCCCGAGTCGCGGCCAGTTTCATGCCAATCGCGGCACTGACTACCGCACGCAGATGGTCGAGATGCACATCTCGGAAATCGGTTTTTGCAGCGGGCATTCGGCGTCCGGAGTGTGGGTCAACGAGAAGGCCGAAACCTCGGTCAAGGGTTTGTACTCGGCCGGTGATATGGCCGCAGTGCCACACAACTACATGCTCGGCGCGTTCACCTATGGCTGGTTTGCCGGCACCAACGCGGCGGACTTTGTCGCCGGGCGCGAGTTTTCCGCGCTGGATGCCGGGCAGATCGAAACCGAAAAACAACGGGTCTACGCTCCGCTGGACCGTGAACACGGCCTGCCACCGGCCCAGGTCGAGTACAAGCTACGCCGCTTCGTCAACGACTACCTGCAACCGCCGAAAGTGACGAAGAAGATGCAAATCGGCCTGCAACGCTTCAGCGACATCCAGCGCGACCTCGACCAGATCAAGGCCCACAACGCCCACGAACTGATGCGCGCCATGGAAGTGAGCATGATCCGCGACTGCGCGGAAATGGCCGCCCGCGCCTCGTTGTTCCGCGCCGAAAGCCGTTGGGGGCTTTACCACTATCGCGTCGATCACCCGCAGCGCAACGACAGTGACTGGTTCTGCCATTGCCACCTGAAGAAGGACGAAAACGGTTCGATGACCAGCTTCAAGAAAGCCGTCGAGCCTTACATCATCCCGCTGGATGCCGAAGAAATGCAGGCCTACGACCGGCTGCGTGTCGGCGCCTTTGCGGCCTGAGCCTTACCCACGGAGAGACCGCGAAATGGCCTATCAACCCCAGGAAATCTTTTTCCGCTCCAACGCGCCGGTCACGGTCGACGAGGACCTGTGCATCGCCCACAAAGGCTGCACCGTGTGCGTCGACGTTTGCCCGATGGACCTGCTGGCGATCAACCCGGCCACGCAAAAGGCCTACATGGCGTTTGATGAATGCTGGTACTGCATGCCCTGTGAAAAGGACTGCCCGACGGGGGCGGTGAAAGTGGATATCCCGTACCTCCTGCGCTGAAACACCGTCCCTGTGGGAGCGAGCCTGCTCGCGAAGAGGCCAGCACAGGCGACATCTCCATTGACTGACCGGACGCCTTCGCGAGCAGGCTCGCTCCCACAGTGAATCGAGGACAGACAACCGAAAAAGCCATCCGGCCACCCCCGGACGCCCGCTTCAAAACACCCCTCGTTTCCCACCACGCCCTGATCGTGGCGGAGACGAACATCCTATAAATGATTCGAGGGGAAACACCCATGTTCTTGCGTACAGCTGTCGCCGGTCTGGTACTGGCCTCCTTCACCTTGTCGGCCTCGGCCGAAACCATCCGCATCGCCATCGGCACCCAGGACACCACCATCAACTGCGCCGCTGGCGGCCTGTTGATTCGCGAGCTGGGCCTGCTGGACAGATATCTGCCCCACGACGGCCCCTACAAGGACGCCAAGTACGAGGTGGAGTGGAAGAACTTCACCAGCGGCGCGCCGCTGACCAACGAAATGGTCGCCGGAAAACTCGATTTTGGCGCCATGGCCGATTTCCCCGGCTCGTTCAACGGCGTGGCGTTCGAAGCTGCGGGCAAGCACAGCCTGTTCATCAGCGTGCTGTCGGGCAGCACCAAGGGCAGCGGCAACGGCATCGTGGTACCGAGCGCTTCGGGCGTGCAGTCGCTGGCCGAGCTCAAGGGCAAGACCATTTCCGTGCCGTTCGCCTCCACCGCCCATGGCATGTTGTTGCGGGCGGTCGCGGCCCAGGGCTGGGATCCGCAGAAGGACGTGAATATCATCGCCCAGCCGCCGGAAGTAGCCGGTTCCGCGTTGCAGGCCGGCAAGATCGACGCCCACGCCGACTTCGTGCCGTTCGCCGAACTGTTCCCGAGCCGCGGTTTCGCCCGCAAGATCTACGACGGCTCCCAGGCCGGGGCGCCGACCTTCCACGGGGCGCTTGTGGATCAGGGCTACGCGAAAAAGTACCCGGAAATCGTCGTCGCCTACCTGCGCGCCAGCATCGAAGCCAACCAGTTGCTCGCCGCCGAGCCTGAGAAGTACAGCGAACTGATCGCCAAGGTCACCGGGGTCGATGCCGAGGTCAACTACCTGTTCCACGGCCCGCTGGGCGTGCAGACCCGCGACCTGAGCTGGAAACCGGAATACCGCCAGGCCGTCGGCACCGCCATCGACACCCTGAAGTTGCTGAAGAAAGCCGATCGCGGTCTCGACCTGAACACCTTCATCGACGACCAGTACATCCGCGCCGCGTTCAAGGCCTCGAACCTGGACTACACGGCGCAGCTGGCGAACTACGCGCAAACGCCGCTCAAGGCGGTGGATGCCTCGACGGGCAAGGCCATCACCGATTTCAGTCATGTGGCGGAAATCTGGGTGCGCGGCGAGCCGAAGGTCCGCCAATACGCGTCGGCGGAAGCGGCGTTCACGGCATTGGCCAGCCTCAAGCAGGAAGGCAAGAACATCCGTGCGGTGTATGCCCAGGCGAGCGACAGCGGGATCAAGTTGCTGGCCGATCAGGCGTGGTTCGCCAGTGATGCGAAAGGGCGACTCAGTGCGTTTCTGCTCAAAGGCCAGGCCCAGCAGTTCGCCACGGCTCAGGGCGGCAAGGTGTTCGACTTTACCGATGCCACCACGCAGGCGGTGGCCGCTCGCTAACCCCCAAAACACCATAACCCACTGTGGGAGCGAGCCTGCTCGCGAATGCGGTTCGACATTCAACATCGATGTCGACTGACCCACCGCTTTCGCGAGCAGGCTCGCTCCCACAGGGGCCCAGGTTGAGAGGAAGAATTGTGTACCGATCATTAAACCGCTGGCTCCCCCGAGCCGCCTCACTGCTGCTCTGCCTGCTGTTCTGGCAACTCGCCGCCAGTCACCACTGGAACCTCGGCCTTGTGACCTTCGCCAACGTGCCGACGCCGCTGGCCGTCATCGAAGCGGCATTGGGCCTGGGCGACTCCGGCAAACTCGCCCAGCACCTGAGCAGCAGCCTCGGCCGTGTCTTCGCCGGGTATCTGGCGGCCCTGATCATCGGCATCGCGTTGGGCCTGGCCATCGGCCGCTCGAAATGGGCGGAAGACCTGCTGCTGCCACCGCTGGAAGTGCTGCGCCCGATCCCGGCCGTGGCCTGGATTCCGCTGGCGATCCTGATGTTCCCGTCGTCGGAACTGTCGATGGTGTTCATTACCTTCACTGGCGCCTTGTTCCCGATCCTGCTCAATACCGTGCACGGCGTCGAAGGCGTCGATCCACGGCTGATCGCCTCGGCGAAAAGCCTTGGGGCAGGGCGCCGGGCGATGCTGCTGGAGGTGATTCTGCCGGGCGCCGCGCCGAGCATCATCACCGGCCTGGCCATCGGCATGGGCACCTCCTGGTTCTGCCTGGTCACGGCGGAAATGATCTCCGGCCAGTTCGGCATCGGCTATTACACCTGGGAGTCCTACACCATCCAGAACTATCCGGACATCGTGGTCGGCATGTTGCTGATCGGCGTCCTGGGGATGGGCAGCAGCCTGCTGATCAAGCGCCTGGGCGGGTTGTTCACGCCCTGGCACCGACCGCGAGGAAAAGCCTGATGAGCGTATTTCAACAGCCTGAAGGGCGTATCGATATTCGCGACCTGTCGATCAGCCTGGGCGAGGGCAGTGCTGCCTTCGAAGCCGTGCAGGGGCTCGACTGCCAGATCGAACCGGGCCAGTTCGTGTGCATTCTCGGACCGTCCGGGTGCGGCAAATCCACCTTGCTCGGCGCGCTGGCCGGCCACCTGCAACCGCGCACCGGCAGCCTCAAGGTCGATGGCGCAGTAGTCGCAGGGCCGTCGCCGCAACGGGGCATGGTGTTCCAGCAACACACGCTGTTTCCCTGGCGCACGGTGCGCGACAACGTCGCCTTCGGCCTGAAAATGCGTGGCATCGGCAAGGTCGAGCGGCACCGGGCCGCCGATGAAATCCTCGCTCTGGTCGGTCTTGAGGGCTTTGCCGATCGCTGGCCGAATCAACTGTCCGGCGGCATGCAGCAGCGGGTGGAAATTGCGCGGGTGCTGGTCAATCGACCACGCCTGTTGCTGATGGACGAGCCGTTCGGCGCCCTCGATGCCTTGACCCGCCTGAACATGCAGGAACTGCTGCTCGACATCTGGACGCGGATTCGCACCACCGTGGTGTTCGTCACCCATGACATCGACGAAGCCTTGTTCCTCGCCGATCGCCTGCTGGTCATGAGCCCGCGCCCCGGGCGGATCATCGAAGACCTGCGCCTGGATTTCCCCCGGCCACGCACCACCGAACTGGTGACGAGCCACGAGTTCTCCCGCTTGAAGCGTCACTGCCTCGAATTACTGCGTCACGAAGACGGTCGGCAGTTGCCACGCCTGAACCCTCTCGGACTTCCCCCAGAAAACCAACTGCCGCGATTTGCCCTATGACCTCTCTATTCGATGTAACCGATAACGATGACATTCTTGCCCTGCAACCGCGCCTGACCGATGAGGATGCCGGCGTGCGCCGCATTGCGCTGATCGAACTGGCCGATCTGGAGGAGCCGGACGGCCTGCTGTGGTTGGTGGATCGTCTGTCTGAAGATCCGGTCGCCGAGGTCCGCGCCGAAGCCGCGCGATTGCTGGAGGCCTGGGAAGATGAGCCCGTGGTCGAAGCGTTGTGCCAGGCCCTGACCGATCCCGCCGAAGCGGTGCGAGCCGCCGCCGCGCAAAGCCTCAGTCTGCTCAAGAGTGAAGCAGCGGGGAGGGTGATTCTGCCGTGGACCGGGCATGCCGACATCGGCGTGCGCATTGCCGCGTACAGGGCGTTGCGTGAGTTGCGCTATACCGAGGCCGCCCCGGCAGCCGTGTTGGCGCTGAGCGACGAGGACGCCAATGTCCGGCGTGAAGCGGTCGGTGTGCTGGGTTGGCTCAAGCAGCTCGATGCGCTGCCGGCTCTGGCGCGCCTGGCCAGCGATGATCCGGACACCGAAGTCCGCCGCGCTGCGACCGGGGCCTTGGGCCTGGCTTGCGATGCACAGGTGCTGCCGGCGTTGCGCCAGGCCTTGCAGGACCAAGCCTGGCAAGTGCGCGAAGAGGCCGCGACCACCTTGGGCAAGGTCGGCCATTGCGACGCAGGCCCCGCACTGATCGCTGCCTTGGCTGACGATTACTGGCAAGTCCGCCTGCGCGCCACCCGCAGCCTCGGTCGCTTGCGCTACGCCCCGGCCCTTGATGAGCTGATCGAAACCCTCGGCCACCGCATCAGCAACCTGCGCAAGGAAGCCGCGCTGGCGCTCGGAGAATTGAACGATAAAGGCGCCATCGCAGCGTTGCAGGCTGCGCAAGACGACGGCGACCCGGAAGTGCGCAAGGCCGTGCGCATTGCCTTGAGCCAACTGCAATGAACCCGCTGGCGGTGGGCAATTCGCGCAGCCAGCAGCAACTGCGCCTGCAATGGCCGGATGGCCGCGAGCAGGTGCTGGGGCATGCCGAGTTGCGCCGGCAGTGTCCGTGTTCGCAGTGCCGGGCGTTTCGGCTGCGGGGGATGACGCCGTTGGTCGATGACCGGGTTTGCGTGATCGAATTGAACGCACAGGGTTATGGCGTGCAACTGGTGTTCAGTGACGGGCATGAACGGGGGATCTATCCGTGGGCCTATCTGGCACAACTCGGACTCGAAACGGCGTAAAACTAATGTGGGAGCGAGCCTGCTCGCGAAGGCGGCAGGTCAGACAAATTAATGTCGAATGTGCTGCCGCTTTCGCGAGCAGGCTCGCTCCCACAGGGGGGCAGTGGTGGTTAGAAGGACTTGCTGACACTCGCCACCACGGTGGCGCTGCACACATCATCAAACCCCCAGTTGCCCAGGCACTGGCTCTTCGACAGATCGGTGTCGATGTAGCTCAGCCCCAGCATCACGCCGGCCAGTTCATGGGTCAGCTTGACCTCCCATTCGCGGTACGAATCCTCGGCCTGGCCCGAGCTTGAATACAGGTGCGGGTCCTTGAAGTCCATCAAGCCGTAGCGCAGTTTCAGGCCGATGTCGTAGGGCAGCTCGGTCTCGTACCCGACGTAGCTGTAGAGCGAGTTTTGCTGGCTGTCGACGCCCGGCGCATCGTCGGAATAATAGGCCGCGAGCTTCACGCCATAGAGGCTGAGAATGCCGTAGACCTCGCTCTGATTGAACTGGCTCTCTCTTGGGTAACTGTATTTGAGATAACCGACATCAAGGCTGACCTCATCGGTGGCCTGCCACAGCCAACCGGCGTAGTAGTCGATTTCCTGGCGGGTTTTCAGGCCGCCGCCGAAGTCGACGTTGGAGCTCCACGCGCCCAGGTACAGGCCGCTGCTGTGGGCAAGGGTCATGGCGCCTTGCACCGCAGGGTCGTTCTGGGTCTGCGAGATGCCGCGGGTGCGGTAGTCGCTGGCCAGGGTCACGTCCAGCAGCAGGGCGAAATCATCGTTCAAGGGCACGGCCTGGCTGCTCAAGGGCAGCAGACTCAAGGAACCGAGGGCGAGCAGGGTCAAGGCTTTCATGTGAAGTCCCGTTATTGTGATTGTTTTGGGGCGCAAGGAAACCTGTGGGAGCTGGCTTGCCAGCGATAGCGGTACATAAACGTTGAATGTCAGACCGCAATCGCCAGCAGGCTGGCTCCCACAGGGAAAACAGTGCTGCTAGAGGGTTGGTGCGTAAACCTGGCGACCGGCGAACCAGGTCTGCAGCACCTGGGTGTCGTGCAGGGCTTTGTTGTCGACGCTGAACACATCGCGGTCGAGCACGATGAAGTCGGCCTGTTTGCCAGCGCTCAGCGAACCGATTTGTTGGTCCAGGCCGATGGTGCGGGCGGCGTTGAGGGTGTAGGCGTAGAACATGGTTTCGCGGTCCAGGCGTTCGTCGGCGTTGAGCACGCCCAGCGGACCGTCACGGGTGATCGCCTGGGCCATGGCGTTCCACGGGTTGGGTGAAGACACCGGCCAGTCGCTGGCCCCGGCGAGGGTGGCGCCCTGTTTGAGCAGCGAGTGCGCCGGGTACTGGTAGCGGAACGCCAGGGCGCTCACGTAAGGCTTGATCATGTCCGTGGTGTAGTCGTCGGCGCTGGCCCAGAGCAGTTGCATCGAGGCGATCACGTCGAGCGGTTTGAAGCGGGCGAATTCCTTCGGGTTGACCATTTGCAGGTGGGTGATGGAGTGGGTCACGCCGCTCTGACGATCCTTGCGCGCCTGTTCGATGCCGTTCAGGGACTCGCGCACGGCACGATCACCGATGGCATGAATGTGCACCAGCCAGCCCCTTTGATCGATGGCGCTGACCAGCTCTCCGAAGTGCTTCGGATCGATCAACAGTTCGCCCTGTTTGTGCGAGTTGCTGTAAGGGTCGATCATCGCAGCGCTCTGCGCCGGGTATTCGATCACGCCATCGGCGAAGATCTTGACGCCCGGCAGGGTCAGGTTGGGGACGCCCTGAAACTGCTGTCGGACTTTGTCGAGCGTATCGAGATCGGCCGGCACACTTTTCGGGTTGGCCACCAGCAGCGCGGCGACGTGGGCGGTCATGCCGCCGTTTTCGGAGAGCGCCTTGTACACGGGCAACACGCCGACGGTTTTTTCCGTGGGCTTGAGGGCGAACACCGGTTCACCGGGGGCGGCATTGGCGGCGGGGTCCATCCACGCGGTGATGCCAAGGCTGTTGTTGTAACGCACGGCGGTTTGCGCGGCCTTGAGCATGTCGGCGGCACTCGGTGCCGGCATTTTCGAGGCGACCCGGTCCCAGCCGGCGTCGACCAGAAAGCCATTGGGCCTGCCGTCCTTCAGCTTGCCAATGGTGCCGTCTTCAGCCGCCGGCAACGATTTGATCAGCGCGGCATCGACACCGGCGCGCTTGAGCATCACGTCGTTGGCCCAGGCCGTGTGGTGGTCGCTGCCAGTAAAGACGACGGGCACGCTGGCCCACTCGCTGCTGTTAAACTTTTTGCCCAAGGCTTCTGACTGCGCCCAGTAGGCCGAGCTCATGCCGGCCACGCTCAACACATCGCCGTGCCGGGCCTTGCCGTCGTCACGCCAGGCGCGCAGGCGTTTTTCCAGTTCGTCGAGGTCGACCACCTCGTCTTCCATGTTGGCCGAGACCATTTCCAGTCCACCGAAAATGGCGTGGGAGTGGCTGTCGACCAGGCCGGGCATCAAGGTCTTGCCGCCCAGGTCGATGACGCGGGTGTCCGCCTCGATCAAGGCCTTGATCTGCGCATCGCTACCGACTTGCAGCACTTTACCGTCCTGTATCGCCAAGGCCTGAACCTTGGGCTGACTACGGTCAGCGGTGAAAATCTTGCCGTTGAACAACACCAGATCCGTGGCTGCCATGGCTTCCAACGAGGCAAAACTTATGGCGGCCATCAATAGATTCGGGATGAATCTTTTCATTGAATGTTTCCTTGTTATTGCGTCTGATGGCCAGAGTAGTGGCTTGTCGCGGGCCGCAGAACGCCTCGCTCGCGAAAAACGTTTTTGCCTGAATGGAAAAAATATGGACAAGTTGGGTGCACTGAAAATGTTCGTGGTCACGGCGCAACTGGGCAGTTTCAGTCGCGCCGCCGAGCAATTGGGCAAGACCCCGTCGGCCCTGACCAAAGCGGTCAATCACCTGGAGGCGGAACTCGGCGCGCGCCTGTTCGAGCGCAGCACCCGGCGGATTGCGCTGACGGAATCAGGAAGGCTCTATCTGGAAACCGCACGCCAGGTGCTGCAGCGACTGGACGAGGCCGGCGAGGAAATCGAGCAATTGCAGCACGGTCTGCGCGGCAGCCTGAAAATCACTGCGCCACTGGCCTACGGGCAGGCTTTTCTCGATCAGGTGTGTGGCGGCTTTCTTGAGCTATACCCGCAGATCAACCTGCAAGTGGATCTGTGCGACGACTTCGTCAATCTGCTGGAAAGCGGCTACGACCTGGCCTTGCGCGAAGGCCATGACAATTTGCCGGGACTGATCGCTCGTGTCGTCGGCAGCAATCGCCTGGCGCTGTGCGGCAGCCCCGAGTATCTGGCGCGTAAAGGGCTGCCGGTCACCCCGCAGACCCTCGATGAGCACGAATGGTTGCTGTATCGCCATCCGTTGCTCAGCCGCGAGTTCTGGTGGGCCGAGCGCGACGGCCAGCGCTTGAGCCTGCCGCAGCCCCGGTCGCCACGTTTGCGCAGCGACAATTACGATCTGTTGCTGGCCAACGCCCTGGCCGGACGCGGGCTGCTGCACACGCCATTGTGGAGTGCCGCGCCGTATCTGGCCGACGGACGACTGGTACGGGTGATGGCCGACTACGACATCGACCCGGACACCTTCGGTCCGCACATTCTGGCGGTGTACCCCAGCCATCGGCGGGCCACGGCCAAGGTGTTGGCGTTTATCGATTACATCGCAGGGTTTCTGGCTTCACGCGGATTAATTGATGATTGCTTACCCCTGTAGGAGCGAGCCTGCTCGCGATGGACGTCAACGATAACGCGGGTTGCCTGAAAAAACGCGTCGTCTGGTAGCCCATCGCGAGCAGGCTCGCTCCTACAGGTCGTCCACAAGTTCTTGTAAGAAAAATCGCAAAAGAGTACAAATGTACTCCATGACGACTCTCACTCCCCGCCGTACCGCCATCCTGACCTTCATCCGCGAGCGAATCGCGGAGCACGGCCAGTCCCCGAGCCTCGCTGAAATCAGCGAGGCCTTCGGTTTTGCCTCCCGCAGCGTGGCGCGCAAGCATGTGCTGGCGCTGACCGAAGCCGGTTTCATCGAGGTCAACCCGCATCAGGCCCGGGGCATTCGATTGCTCGGCCAGCCGGCGCGCCCCGAACTGCTGGATATTCCCGTCCTCGGTCGGGTAGCGGCAGGTGCGCCGATCGGGGCCGATGCCGAGGTCCACAGCCGCTTGCTGCTCGACCCGGCGATGTTCTCCAGAACGCCGGACTACATGCTGCGGGTTCGCGGCGACTCGATGATCGAGGACGGCATTCTCGATGGCGATCTGGTGGGCGTGCACCGCAGCCCCGAGGCGCTCAACGGCCAGATCGTCGTCGCGCGTCTCGACGGTGAAGTGACCATCAAGCGTTTCGAACGCTCAGGCGACACCGTGCGCCTGTTGCCGCGCAACCCGGCCTATCAGCCGATCATCGTCGAAGCCGACCGGGACCTGGCCATCGAAGGGGTGTTCTGCGGCCTGGTGAGGCAAGGCTGATGGGTGCCGTCGTTGCGCTGGATACGCTGTTCAATGGCGGCCAGGTCTGGAAGGGCCGGCCTGCGCCGCCGACTGCCAGCCCGCAACCCACCGGGCATGCCGCGCTGGATGCGGCGCTGCCCACGGGGGGCTGGCCGGAAGCGGCGCTGAGCGAAATTCTCCTGGCCGGGCAGGGCGTGGGCGAGTTGCAGCTGGTGTGGCCGGCGCTGGCGCGGTTGTCGGCGGCGGGCGAGCGCATTGTGTTGGTGGCGCCGCCGTTCTTGCCGTACCCCCAGGCCTGGCAGAACGCCGGGGTCGATCTGCGCCAGTTGTCGATCATCCAGGCCAGCGAGCGCGACGCCCTGTGGGCGGCGGAGCAATGCCTGCGTTCGGGCAGTTGCGGCGCCGTGCTGTGCTGGCCGCACAAGGCCGATGACCGGGCGTTGCGGCGTTTGCAGGTGGCGGCGGAAACCGGCTCGACCCTGGCCTTCGCCTACCGCTCGATCCATGAAGCGCTCAACCCGTCACCCGCGGCCCTGCGCATCGCCATCGATGCCAGGCCTGCGCAATTGCGCGTGCTCAAGTGCCGGGGCGGGCTGGCCCGTTCGGCGCCGATTGCCTTCACTGTGGGGCATTGAGGTTGCCATGCGCTGGGTCTGCATTTTGTTCCCGCAATTGGCGCTGGACGCGGTACTGCGTCAGCGCACCGACCCCGATGAGCCGCTGGCGCTGCTGACCGGCCCGGCCCAGCGCCGGGTCTTGCAGGCGGTCAACGGTCCGGCACGCGCTTTGGGCCTGCGCCCCGGCCAGTCCATGAGCGCGGCCCAGGCCTTGAGCAAAGGCTTCGCCACGGCCGAGTACGACGTCGTCGAAATCGAACGCTGGCAGCAGTTCCTGGCGGCCTGGGCCTATGGTTTCAGCGCTCAGGTCAGCGTGCATTACCCGCGTGCGCTGGTGTTTGAAATCGAGTCCAGCCTCGGGCTGTTCGGCTCCTGGGCGCAGTTCGAGGCACGATTACGCGCGGAACTGACCGGGTTGGGTTTCCGTCACCGTATCGTGGCCGCGCCCAACCCGGTGGCGGCGCGGATGCTGGCCAATGCCTATGACGGTCTGGTGGTGCCCGACGATCAAGCCTTGCAGTATCACCTCGGGCAATTGCCCATCGACCGGATCGGGCTGGAGGCCAGCGTCGCCACGGCGTTGTCGCGCATGGGACTGCGCACCTTGAGCCAGCTGCAGGCGCTACCCCGGCAGAGCCTGGCCCGACGTTTCGAAGCCCAGGTGCTCAAGCACCTGGACACGCTGCTCGGGTTGCGACGGCTGGCGCTGGCCTTCTATCTACCACCGGATCGTTTTGACGTGCGCATCGAGCTCAATTTCGATGTGCAATCCCATCAAGCCCTGCTGTTTCCATTGCGTCGGTTGACCGGCGATCTGTCGGCGTTCCTGTGTGGCCGGGACAGCGGTGTACAGCGTTTCGATCTGCATCTGGAACATGCCGGACTGCCGGACACCCTGATCAAGGTCGGCCTGCTCAGCGCCGAGCGTGATCCGGCGATGCTTTTCGAGCTGGCCCGAGGGCGGCTGGAGCAGGTACAGGTCGAGGCGCCGGTGCGCGGGTTTCGCCTGCGCGCCGAAGATTTGCCGAGCTTCGTGCCCCAGTTTCAGGAACTGTTCGACGACCGTCCACAGCAATCCTTGCCCTGGGAGCAACTGCGCGAACGCCTGCGCGCACGGCTGGGGGATGAGGCCGTGCATGGCTTGCGCTTTCAGGCCGACCACCGCCCCGAGTGTGCGTGGCAGGCCCGCGCCGACAGTCAGCCCTGTGCGCCATTGCCGGGCGTCAAGCGACCGGGCTGGCTGCTGACCGAACCGCTGGCGGTGCATGAGCATTCGACGCGTATCCTCATGGGGCCGGAGCGCATCGAATCCGGGTGGTGGGACGGCGATGACGTGCGTCGCGATTACTATCTGATCGAAACCCGTACCGGCCAACAGGGGTGGGCCTGGCGTGCGGTTGGCGAAGACGGCCCGTTGTGGTTGCAGGGCTGGTTTGCATGAACGCGGGATACGCCGAATTGCACTGCCTGTCGAACTTCAGTTTCCAGCGCGGTGCCTCCAGTGCCCTTGAACTGTTTCAACGGGCCAAAAAACAGGGTTATCAGGCGCTGGCGATCACCGATGAATGCACCCTGGCCGGCATTGTCCGGGCCTGGCAAGCGGCGAAGTCGGTGGAGCTGCCGCTGATCATCGGCAGCGAGGTCCGTATCGAAAACGGCCCGAAAGTGGTGCTGCTGGTGGAAAACCTCGAGGGCTACCAGACCCTGTGTCGCCTGATCACCCAGGCCCGTCGCCGCACGCAGAAGGGCCAGTATCAAATCCTGCGGGAGGATTTCAGCGAACCCCTGCCGGGGCTTCTGGCGTTGTGGGTGCCGGACGCGGTCGATGACTTCGAGCAGGGCCGCTGGCTGAAGCAGGTGTTCGCCGAACGCCTGTGGCTGGCGGTGCAGTTGCATCGCAGTCAGGACGACACCCGGCGCCTGAACGATCTGCTGGCCCTGGCCAGGGAGCTGCGAATGCCCGCCGTGGCCAGCGGCGATGTGCACATGCACGCCCGTGGGCGCCGTGCCTTGCAGGACACCATGACCGCGATCCGTCATCACCTGCCGGTGGCCGATGCCGGGCTGCGCCTGCACCCCAACGGCGAAAGGCACCTGCGCGGCCTCGACGTCCTGCGCGAGCTTTATCCGCCAGCCTTGCTCGACGAAACGCGGGTCATTGCCCGGCGTTGCACGTTCGACCTTGGGCAGTTGCGTTATCAGTATCCCAAGGAGCTGGTGCCCCAGGGGCACAGCGCCAGTTCGTGGCTGCGGCACTTGACCGAAGAGGGCATCCACTGGCGCTGGCCGAAGGGGCCACAGCCGAAGGTGCTCACGCAGATCGACGAGGAGCTGAAGCTGATCGCCGAGCTCGGCTATGAAAGCTACTTCCTGACGGTGCACGACGTGGTGCGCTTTGCCCGTGAGCAAAGCATCCTCTGTCAGGGGCGTGGTTCGGCTGCCAACTCGGCGGTCTGCTATGCCCTGGGAATCACCGAAATCGACCCGGATCGCACCACGCTGCTGTTCGAGCGCTTCATGTCGAAGGAGCGCAACGAACCGCCGGATATCGATGTGGATTTCGAGCACGAACGCCGTGAAGAAGTCCTGCAATACATATTCCGTCGTTATGGCCGGGGCCGTGCCGCCTTGACGGCGGTTGTCAGCACCTACCACGCCGCCGGTGCGGTGCGCGATGTGGCCAAGGCGCTGGGTCTGCCTCCTGACCAGATCAACGCACTGGCAGACTGCTGTGGCCACTGGAGCGATGAAACCCCGCCGCTGGAGCGTCTGCGCGAAGGCGGGTTCGACCCGGACAGTCCGGTGCTGCGACGGGTATTGAGCCTGACCGGGCAACTGATCGGGTTCCCTCGACACCTGTCGCAGCATCCCGGTGGCTTCGTGATTTCCGAGCAGCCACTGGACACCCTGGTGCCGGTGGAAAACGCCGCCATGGCCGACCGCACCATCATCCAGTGGGACAAGGACGACCTCGACGCCGTTGGATTGCTGAAGGTGGACATCCTCGCCCTTGGCATGCTCAGCGCGATACGCCGCTGTTTCGACCTGCTGCGCCGTCACCGCAACCTGAATCTGACGCTGGCCACGATCCCGCCCGAGGATCGGCCGACCTACGACATGATCAGTCGCGCCGACACCATTGGCGTATTCCAGATCGAGTCCAGAGCGCAGATGTCGATGCTGCCGCGATTGCGCCCCAAAGAGTTCTACGATCTGGTTATCGAGGTGGCCATCGTCCGACCGGGGCCGATCCAGGGCGGGATGGTGCATCCCTACCTGCGTCGACGAAACAAGGAAGAGCCTGAGAGCTATCCGTCGCCAGAGCTCGAGGTGGTGTTGAAAAGAACCCTCGGCGTGCCCCTGTTCCAGGAACAGGTGATGCAGATCGCCATCGTCGCCGCCGACTACAGCCCCGGCGAGGCCGATCAGCTGCGCCGCTCCATGGCTGCCTGGAAACGCCACGGCGGGCTCGAACCGCACAAGGAACGCTTGGCCGCCGGGATGAAAAAGAACGGCTACACCCCGGAGTTTGCGGCGCAGATCTTCGAACAGATCAAGGGCTTCGGCAGCTATGGTTTTCCCGAGTCCCATGCCGCCAGTTTTGCCCTGCTGACCTACGCCAGTTGCTGGCTGAAATGCCACGAACCGGCTGCCTTTGCCTGTGCGCTGATCAACAGTTGGCCCATGGGTTTCTACAGCCCGGACCAGATCCTGCAGGACGCGCGCCGTCATCATTTGCAGATCCGCCCGGTGGACGTGCGCGCCAGCGACTGGGATTGCAGCCTGGAACCGATGGCCGGCGCACAACCGGCCATTCGCATGGGGCTGCGGATGGTCAAGGGCTTTCGCGAGGAGGATGCCCGGCGCATTGAAGCGGCGCGCGCGCGCGGTGCATTTGCCGATGTCGCCGACCTGGGCGAGCGGGCGGGGCTCGATGGCCGTGCCCAGGCGTTGCTGGCCGATTCCGGGGCTTTGCGTGGATTGGCCGGTCATCGCCACCGGGCGCGCTGGGAAGTGGCCGGGGTGCAGAAACAGTTCGGATTGTTTGCCGGCCTGCCCAGTCCGGAAGAGAGCGAGGTGACGCTACCCAAACCCACCGTGGGCGAGGACTTGCGCGCCGATTACGCCTGCGTGGGCACCACCCTCGGCCCCCATCCGCTGGCCTTGCTGCGCGCTGAATTGAAAGCCCGGCGTTGCCGCAGTTCCAGGGAGCTGCTGGAGGTCGAGCACGGGCGGCCAGTCAGCGTCGCCGGGCTGGTGACCGGTCGACAACGGCCGGGCACCGCCAGCGGTGTAACCTTCGTCACCCTCGAAGACGAGTTCGGCAACGTCAACGTGGTGGTCTGGCGCGACCTGGCCGACCGGCAGCGCAAGGTACTGGTCGGCTCGCAATTGCTCAAGGTCGACGGGCGCTGGGAGCGCGAAGGTGAGGTTCGACATTTGATTGCCGGACGATTGAGTGATCTGAGTCCGCTATTGGACGGCATCACTGTGCGCAGCCGGGATTTTCACTGATCTGTGGCAAAAGGGTTCTTGTGGCGAGGGGATTTATCCCCGTTGGGCTGCGAAGCAGCCCCAAATCCAGTAACTCAGTCAATTCAGGCAAATCGAATTTACTGGTTTTACGACGGCTTCGCCGCCGAACGGGGATAAATCCCCTCGCCACCAAAGCCCGCTCCCACAGGTTATGTGTGAAGGCTGATTACTTGGCCACCGGCCAAAACCGCTCTCCACCTCCCGGCGCATCCGTCCAGGCCTGGAGCGACCGCGTCGGCAAATCGAAGTAATCCCGCGTGCGCGCATAACCATGGCCACCCATCCGCCCAATCGCATCGAGCCCCAGTTGATCGATGTACAGGGTTTTCGGGTCGATCAGTTCATCGCGCACATGGGCCATCAGCACTTCGCCAAAGATGATCTCCCGCGACTGACCGATGTTCAGCGCCATCATCCGCCGGCACTCCAGCGCCACCGGGGCTTCGCCGATGCGCGGGCATTTGACCGTGGTGCCGGGGATGGCGGTGAGGCCGGCGGCGGTCAGTTCGTCGAAGCCGGGAGCGAAGGGCACGGCGCAGACGTTCATGGCTTCCACCAGGGCATCGCTGACGATGTTGACGGTGAATTCCTGGTTGAGCTGGATGTTGCGCGTGGTGTCCTTGGGACTCTGGTCACCGTAGTTTTCCACGCCCAACGCGAGGATCGGCGGATCGGCCGAGAGCGCGTTGAAAAAGCTGAACGGCGCGGCGTTGACGCGGCCTTCACCGTCGACGGTGGTGACCAGGGCAATCGGCCGTGGCACCACGCTGCCGATCAGAATCTTGTATTTGTCCCGCGCACTCAGGGTGCTGAAATCGAAGCTTTGCATGGGCAGTGTTCTCTAAAGGAGTGGATCAATGGCGCTCAGTGGCGCCTGTGCGCTGTAGTCGTCGGCGAACGGAATGGCCGGCTGGAACAGGGTTTTCCAGTCCGGTTGGCCAAAGGCCCGGTCGCTGTGGCTGCGCATCAGTTTTTCGAATTGCCGTTGGGCCTGGCGTTGAAGGGCGGAGTAGTCGATACCCTTGACCTGACCGTCTGCCATCACGCAGCGGCCGTCGATCCAGCTCGCGATGCAGTCGTCGCCGCGTCCGGCCAGCACCAGGTTCTTCAAAGGATCGAACAGCGGTCCCAGGTGCATACCGCGCAGGTTGAACACGGTGATGTCGGCTTTGCACCCCGGCGCCAGTCGGCCAAGGTCATCGCGCCCCAGCGCCTTGGCGCCGCCGAGGGTGGCGGCGTTGTAAAGGTCGAGTGTGCTGGTCAGCGTGTTGCCACCCTCCATCAGGCGGGCGATGTTCAAACCCTGGCGCATGTTGTCCAGTAAATCCGCCGGCCAGGTGTCGGTGCCCAAGGCAAAATTAATGCCCTTGGCCCGATAGCGGCCGAAGGAGTTCAACGCCTCGCCGTCCCGGGCAAATACCACCGGGCAATGCACCAGGCTGGCGCCGCCGTCCACCACCCGTTGCAGGTCATCATCGCCACGGGTGTAGATACCGTGGGGCAGCAGGCTGCGCGGGGTCAGCAGGTCGAGTTGCTGCAACCAGCCCAGCGGTGAAGCACCGCGCAATTGTTCGACCATCGCCACTTCGCTTAAGCCTTGGCAGCAATGCAAACGGATCGGTGCGTTCAACTCGCGACTCAGCGCGGCGGTGCGTTGCAACAGCGCCGGGGTGCAGGTCTGGATACGGTCCGGCAGCAGCGCACCGCGAATCAGGCCGCCATTCGCACCGTCGACATCCCGAAAAAACCGTTCAGCCGCGTCGAGTCCGGCCATGCCACGGGCTTCATCCCAGTGATGGGCCAGCGTGCCGTCCGCCTGCCAGTAACTCATGCCGCTCATGTAGCAGGGGCCCAGGTAGGTGCGCAGCCCCAGCTCGGCCGCGACGCCAGCCACGGCGGCAAACTCGTCACAGGTTTCCGCCCACTCGCGGTAGTACATCGAAGTGATCGGCATGGCCGTGGTAATGCCGTTGCGGATCAACTGAGTGAAGGCGTAGCGGTATTTGAAGACTTCTTCTTCCGGGCTGTAACTCTCCCGGGGCCCCCGCGCCAGATACTCGGCGGACCACATGCGCCCCATGTCGCGTTCGTCGCCGTTGTCCAAGGTCAATACCGTGGAGTCGAGGTCGCCCAACGCATCCAGGTCAATGAAACCGGGGCCGATCAGCGCGTTGCCATAATCGATCCACTGATCCACCGGCCCCGGATAATCGCGCCCGACGAAGACAATGCGCGAGCCCTCGAAGACCACTTCGCCGTTGCGCCAGAGCACATGTCGGGTGCCGTCGAAGCCGACCACGCAGCTCGCTTTCAGGCCAATACGATTCACAGGCGACTGTCCAGCAATCGGCCACCCGAAGCGATCAACTGCCCCCCGCGATAAACATGACGCAGCGGCCGCGACACCACGGCTTCACCCAGGGTCTGCACCGGCATCAGCAAAAAGTCCGCTGGCTGACCAATCTCGACGCTATAGCCTTCACGGCCCAGCGCCCGGGCGCCGTTGACGGTTGCCGCGTCGAACGCCGCTGCCAGTTCCTCGTCCTTGTTCAAGTCGAAACGAAACGCCAGCAACATCGCCCGCTCCAGCATGTCGCCGTTGCCCATGGGCGACCAGGCATCGCGAATGCCGTCCGAACCCAGGCACACATTTACCCCGGTTTCGCGCAGGGCGAGGAACGGCGGCACCGCACAATCGGCCGGCGCAGAACTCATCAACGAAATCTCCAGCGCCGCCAGGCGTTCGGCCACCGGTTTGACCTGGCTCCACGGCAGCATGCCCAGGCAATAGGCGTGACTGATCATTACCCGTCCCTGAAGCCCGAAGCGCTCGGTGTAATCGGCGATCAGTCTGATCTGCCACAGGCCCAGTTCGCCCTTGTCGTGCAGGTGGATGTCGACGCCACGCTCGAATTCGCTGGCCAGGTTGAATACGAAGTCCAGTTGCGCGATGGGGTCGTTGTCGATGCCGCAGGGGTCGAGGCCGCCGACGTTCTCCACGCCCAGTGCCATGGCTTCACGCATCAGCTCGGCGGTGCCGGGGCGACTGATCAGCCCGGTTTGCGGGAAGACCACCAGTTGCAGGTCGATCAGGTCGCGGTATTTTTCACGCAGTTGCTGCATGGCTTCGACGTGACGCAGGCCGAATTCCGGGTCGATGTCGACGTGGCAACGCATGGTCAGCGAGCCACGGGCGATGCAGTTTTCCAGCAGGGCGCCGGCGCGTTGTGCAATGGGGGTTTCAACTTCTCGCAGTACACGACGCTCGTTGGCGATGTAGTCCTTGAGGGTCGGGCCGGCGCTGTTCGGGCGCCAGGGTTGGCCCCAGAGGGTTTTGTCCAGATGGACGTGGCTTTCGACCAAGGCTGCGGTGAGCAATTGGTTCTGGCCGTCGATGTCGGTGGCGAGCAGCTCGCTGGTCGAGGCCGGGCGGCGCTGGGTGAAGCGGCCGTTTTCGATCAGCAGGTCTCCGGCGGGGGCGCCGTAGGGGCGCACGTTGCGTAGCCAGCGGGGGTGGGTCATTGCATACCTCAAATTCTGTGTTGTGTGGGAGGGCCTCTTCGCGAGCAGGCTCGCTCCCACAGGTTTATGAGTTGTTCCCAATATTTGTGATCAACACAAAACCCTGTGTTGTGTGGAAGGGCCTCATCGCGGGCAAGCCCGCTCCCATAGGTTTATGAGTTGTTCCCAATATTTGTGATCAACACAAAATCACTGTGGGAGCGAGCCTGCTCGCGAAGACCGCGCCTCGGTTTCAAGCCAGGCAATCAGCCCTTGAGCTTCGCCCAGATCCGGTCCTGCAGTTCCCGCGCCTTGTTGCTGCATTCCTTTTCAGGGCGCAGGCGCGAGGCGAATTCGTCGGGCATGTTGATGGCGTCCATCACTCGCCATTTGGCGTCGATCAGCTTGTCGCTCTGAATGCCGTTGGCATAGGCGATGGCGTTGGACACGGCGGCGGCGTTTTCCGGTTTCATCATCCAGTCGATGAAGATCTTGGCGTTACCCGGGTGCGGCGCGCTTTTCGGGACGGCAAAGTTGTCCTGGAACATCGCCAGGCCTTCTTTCGGATACACGTATTTGATGCTGCTCTTCTGCAAAGTGGCCCGCGCTGTAGAACCGTTCCAGTTCTGCATCATGATCACTTCACCGGAGGCCATGCGGTCGACGGTGTTGTCCGAGCTGTACATCTTCAGGAAGGGTTTCTGTTTTTGCAGCAGTTCGAGAATGCGCTTGGCGTCCTGCGGGTTTTCCGTGCACTCATCGACATTCAGGTAATGGCTGGCGGCGTTGATCACGCTGCTCGACGTATCGAGCGCGGCCAATTGGCCTTGCAGTTCCTTGCGCGGTTCGAAGAACTCTTTCCACGAGTCATCCAGCTTGCCGCCAGGCACCCGTGCGCTGTCATAGGAGAACCCGGTGGTTCCCCACAGGTACGGCGCCGAGAACTTGCGGCCAGGGTCGAAGCTCGGGTCGCGGAACGCCGGTTTGACGTACTGGAAGTTGGGCAGGGTCGGCGTGTCGATTTCCAGCAGCAGGTTCTGGTTGATCAGGGTGCGCATGATCGACTGCGACGGCACGATCACGTCATAGGCCGCGCCACCGGCCTGCAACTTGGCCAGGAGGGTTTCGTTGCTGTCGTAGCCGTCCATGGTGACTTTGATGCCGGTCTCCTTTTCGAACTTGGCCAGCAGGTCGACCGGGTAGTAATCGGTCCAGTTGTAGAAGAACAGTTCCTTGGGCTCGGCGGCCTGGGCGCTGAAGGCGGTGAGTGCGGTGAAGCAACTCAAGGCCAGACTGGCAACGGCAAAACGCATGCTTTTCACTTTCTTGCTCATTAAGGAAGTCTCCGGGCTCATTGTTGTTTGCCGCGCTGTCCCAGCCAGAAGGCCAGCACCACCAGCACGATGGAAATCACCAGCATCAGGGTCGAGATCGCGTTGATCTCTGGCGTCACGCCGGCCTTGATCGCCGAGAAGATGTACACCGGCAGGGTCGTGGAACCGGGGCCGGCAACGAAGAAGGTCATGATGAAATCGTCGAGGCTGACCACGAACGCCAGCACCGAACCGGACAGAACCGCCGGCCACAACAGCGGCAGCGTCACCCGGCGGAACACCTGCCACGGGTTGGCGTACAGGTCGTTTGCCGCTTCCAGCAGGCTCTTGTCCAGGTCATTGAGCCGCGCGCGGATCGGCAGGTAGGCGAAGGGAATGCAGAAGCCGATGTGCGCGACGATCACTGTCAGCAATCCCAGCTTGATCCCCAGCGCCATGAACAGCAGCAGGGTGGCCACGGCCGTGACGATCTCCGGCAGGATCAGCGGCAGGTTGATCCCGCCTTCAACCATCTTCTGTCCGTAGAACGGCCGGTAAGTCGCCAGTGCCGCGAGCAGGGCAATGGCCGTGGCACAGACCGTGGCGATGCCGGCGACGATGATCGAGTTCAGCGCGGCGGTCTGGATCGACGGGTTGGCCAGAATGCGCCCGTACCAGTCCAGGGAGAACTCGGTCCACACCGTCGCCGAGCGGTTGGCGTTGAAGCTGTAGGCGATCAGCACGAAGATCGGCAGGTACAGGTAGGCCAGGATCAGCAGGCTGACTTCCCGGGTCATCGGCAGTTTTTTCAGGTGCAGGGCGATCATGCGGTGGCTCCCCGACGAAGGGTTTTGGCGGCGCTGCGGCTATAGAGGGCGTAGAGCACCAGGGACAGCAGCAGAATCCCCAGCAGCAGGAACGACAGCGAACTGCCCAGCGGCCAGTTGCGCGCGGTGCCGAACTGTTGCTGGATCAGGTTGCCGATCATCAGCGTCTTGCCACCGCCGAGAATCGCCGGGGTGATGAAGGCGCCGAGGCTCGGCACGAACACCAGCAGGGAACCGGCAATCACCCCCGGCATCGACAGCGGCAAAATGATCCGCCGCAATGCGTGCCAGCGATTGGCGCCCAGGTCGTAGGCTGCCTCCACCAGGCGCCAGTCGAGTTTTTCCAGGGTCGAGTAAATCGGCAGGATCATGAACGGCAGGAAGCTGTAGACCAGCCCGACGCTGACCGCAAAGTCGTTGTAGAGCAGGGTGATGCCACCGGCACTGGGGAACAGCGCGTTGAGGCTCTGGGCGACCCAGCCCTGTTCGCGCAGGATGATCAGCCAGGCGTAGTTGCGGATCAGCAGGTTGGTCCAGAACGGGATGGTGATCAGCAAGACCATCAGGTTGCGCCGGCGCGGTGTCAGGCTCGACATCCACAGCGCCACCGGAAAGCCGAACAGGAAGCACAACACCGTGGTGCCGCCGGCCTGGAACACCGAGCGCAGCAGCGCCTGGGCGTAGACCCAATTGAGTTCAAGCTCACCGTCGAAACCTTCCTGGAAAAACAGCTGCACGTAACTTTGCAATTGCCAGTCGGCCTGCCAGTCGACGCCACCGTAGACGTTGCGCGGCAACAGGCTGATGTAGCCCATGATGCCCAGCGGAATGGCGATCAGGGCCAGCAGGGTCAGAACCACCGGGCTGAGCAACAGCGCACGGTTAAGGGCGGGAGAAGTGCTGCTGACGCTCATCTCAAGCCTCCATCAGCAGACAGGCGTGGGGCGGCAGGTTGACCGCCACGCGATCACCGACGCCACGGCTGCGATTCAGGCCTTCGTTGTTTTCCCGCAGCATGACCTTGATGTCGTTGTTCAGGCGGCACTGGTACAGGGTCGCGGTGCCGACGTACAGCACGGCTTCGATCACGCCGCGCAGGTGGTGGGGTTGCGCCGGGTCCACCAGTTGCGAACGTTCCGGGCGGAAGGCCAGTTGCACCTTGCCGTCGATGCCCTGGGGCGGGCAGGGGATCTCCACCGGCATGCCATTGGGCACGAACAGGTGTTCGTTATGCTGGCCGCGCTTGAGGTGGCCCGGCAGGAAGTTGATGTCGCCGATGAACTGCGCGACGAACTGATGCTGCGGCCGTTCGTAGATGTCGTTGGGTGTGCCGATCTGCAGGATCTTGCCGGCGGACATCACCGCAATGCGATCGGACAGGGTCAGGGCTTCTTCCTGGTCGTGGGTGACGAAAATGAAGGTGATCCCGGCTTCCTTCTGCACGCGCTTGAGTTCGACCTGCATTTCCTTGCGCAACTTGAGGTCCAGCGCCGACAGCGGTTCGTCCAGCAACAGCACTTTCGGTTTCGGCGCCAGGGCCCGGGCCAGAGCCACCCGTTGCTGCTGGCCGCCGGACAGCTCGGCGGGTTTGCGCCGGGCCAGGTGCTGCATTTGCACCAGCGCCAGCATTTCATCGACCCGCTGCGGGATCAGCTTGCGATCAAGACCCTGCATCTCGAGCCCGAAGGCGATATTCTGCGCAACACTCATGTGCGGAAACAGTGCGTAACTCTGGAACACTGTGTTGACCCGGCGCTTGAACGGCGGCAGGTCGTTGACCGGCTCGCCCGCGAGGCGGATTTCACCCTCGCTGACATGCTCGAAGCCGGCGATGGTGCGCAGCAGGGTGGTTTTGCCACAGCCGGAGGGGCCGAGCAGGGTGAAGAACTCGTTGTCGGCTATGTCGACCGAGACGTTGTCCAGGGCGGGTGCCAGGCCTGGATCGTCTGAATAGCGTTTTGAGACGTTTCGCACTTCAATTGCAACTGGATGACCCATAATGGTGCATTCCTCTAATTATTGTATGCAAAATCTGGATGCAATTTAGAAATACCCGGATTAACCTGCTCGTGCAACCCCCTTTTTCAAGGCTGTTCATTCGCCTGGGGCCGGTTGCACAGCGCTGAAGGAGTCTTCGAATGGCGGAAAAAAAACTGGAAACCACGGTAGACCGCGTCTACCAAGGGGTTTACGAGGCGATCAGCAAGCGCTCCCTGCGCCCGGGCATGAAGCTCGGCGAGGCTTCGCTGGCTGAACTTTTCAACGTCAGCCGCACGTCGGTTCGTGCCGCGCTCAAGCAATTGGAGGCTGACGGCCTGGTCACCACCGAGCCCAATAAAGGTGCGTCGGTATCGCTACCCAGCGACGAAGAGATCCGCTCGCTGTTCGAAACCCGGCGCCTGATCGAGATCGGCATCGTCAGCGAGCTGTGCCGTCGGCGCGATACCGCCGTGACCCAGGATCTGCGCGATCACCTGTTGCTGGAGGACGAAGCGCACCAAAGCGGCGACCACGAGCGGCTGATTCATTTGCTCGGTGAGTTCCACATCAAGCTCGCCCGGAGCCTGAACAACCCGGTGTTGCTCGACTGGTTCCAGAAGCTGATTTCCCGCGCTTCGCTGTACGCCGCGGCCCTGGATGACGACAGCCATGAAGCCTGCCGCGACGATGAGCATTTACGCCTGATCGAATACATCGAGGCGGGCAACCAGAGCGCCGCAATCGAGCTGACCTGCATGCACCTCAATGGCATCGAAAAAGCGATCCTCGACGTCGCTGCCACGCTGAAAACCAGCTACAACCCGCTCAAGCATTTGATTGAGGTCTAGCCCCGACTTCCAGGCCGATGGAAATCAAACTGTGGGAGCGAGCCTGCTCGCGAAAGGGCCAGAACATTCAACATGGAGGGTGACTGACACGGCCTCTTCGCGAGCAGGCTCGCTCCCACAGGAGGCTTTAGTTGCCATAGATGTCACTGAAATCAGCTATACCTCTATGAAACCATTGGCATCCGCCATGCTCGAAACAAACGGGTGCAAATCACCGGATTCAGAGCCAGCCAATGCAGTTTTTAGACGATAGCCACGGGTGTGCCGGGTGGAACGGCGAAATGGCCGAGCGTATTCGCGCGTTCGACTGGAGCCGTACCGAGCTTGGCTCCATCGATACCTGGCCCAGGAGCTTGAGCAGCGCGGTGCAACTGATGCTGGCGTCACCGTTGCCAATGGTGATGCTCTGGGGCCGACCTGGCTACATGATCTATAACGATGCCTATTCGAAATTCGCCGGCGGGCGCCATCCCTATCTATTGGGATCGCCGGTGGAACTGGGCTGGCCGGAAGTCGCCGATTTCAACCGGCATGTGGTCGATACCTGCCTGGCGGGCGGCACCTTGTCCTATCGCAATAAAGTGCTGGTGCTGTTGCGCGACGGGGTGCCGGAAGACGTCTGGCTGGACCTGTATTACAGCCCGGTCGCCAACGATGACGGCTACCCGGCCGGGGTCATGGCGATGGTGGTCGAAACCACCGAATTCGTAATATCCGAACGGCTGCGCCAGGCCGCCGAAAACGCCTATCGCGCCGACAACGAACGGGTGCGCCTGGCACTCAATGCCGGGGCTTTGCTCGGTTCGTTCGTCTGGGACATCAAGGCCAATGTGCTGAGCGGCGACGAGCGCTTTGCCCGCACGCTGTCCTATCCCCCCGGCCAGCCCCTGGACAATCTGCCCCAGGACATCGCCGTCGCGCACATCCATCCCGATGACCGCAGCTGGGTTCAGGAACAAGTCAAACAGTCCATGGAGACCGCTGCGCCGTACAACGCCGAGTACCGGGTATTGCGCCCTGATGGCAGTTACCTGTGGGTGCTCGCCAGCGGTTGTTGCGAGTTTGATGAGCAGGGTGAGCCGTTTCGGTTTCCGGGGGTGTTGATCGATATCCATGAACGCAAGACCGCCGAAGAATCGTTGCTCAGGTTCACCCGCAATCTGGAGCAACGGGTAGCCGATGAAGTGGAAGCACGGCTGGCGGCGGAAGAGCAACTGCGCCAGTCGCAGAAGCTTGAAGCCATCGGTGGCCTGACCGGTGGCGTGGCCCATGACTTCAACAATCTGTTGCAAGTGATCGCCGGCAACCTGCATTTGCTGGCCCGGCATGAAGCGCAAAACGCCAACGTACAACGGCGGGTGGCGGCGTCGATTGCCGCAGTTGAGCGCGGGGCCAAACTGTCCTCGCAGTTGCTCGCCTTCGCCCGTCGGCAGCCGCTGTCCCCGGCCATTTACACCCCGCAGCAGATTTTCGACGGCCTGGGCGAACTGTTGCAGCGTGCGCTCGGGGAAACCATCCAGATCCAGATGTCCGCCGCCGCTGATCCCTGGCCGGTGTTTGTCGATCGCAATCAACTGGAAAACACCCTCCTGAATCTGGCGATCAATGCCCGTGACGCGATGAAGGGCGAGGGCACCATCGACCTGAGCGCGCAGAACATCACCCTCGATCAGGCGTTCTGCGCCGGCAAGGGCATCGTCGCTGGCGATTACGTGTGTGTGACCGTGGCCGACACCGGTGCCGGGATGCCGCCGCAGGTGCTGGCCCAAGCGTTCGAACCGTTTTTCACCACCAAGCCCGATGGTCAGGGCACCGGGTTGGGTTTGAGCATGGTGTTCGGTTTCGTCAAACAGAGCGGCGGGCATGTCGAGATGTCCAGCGTCGTTGGGGAGGGCACGCGGGCGCAGCTGTATTTCCCCCGCAGCTTGCGATCGGCGGCCAGTGAAACAACGGTCCTTGACGTGCCGCAACGGGGCGGGCACGAACGGATTCTGGTGGTCGAGGACAATGAAGCGGTGCGCACCTCCACCGTGGAGTTGCTGCGCGAAGAGGGCTACCAGGTGTTGACGGCCGCCAACGCCGACATTGCCATGCAGATGTTGCTGGAAGGCGTGGCGGTGGACCTGATTTTCACCGATGTGGTCATGCCCGGCCTGATCAAGAGTTCGGACCTCGCGGCATGGGCGAAAGTGCAGGAGCCGCCCCTGGCGGTGCTGTTCACCTCGGGCCACACCCGTGACATTATCTCGCGCAATCACCAGCTCAGCCCGGATACGCATTTGCTGAGCAAACCCTATAGCCCGCAAGCGTTGACGCAAATGATCCGCAGCGTCCTCAACGGCTAAGCAAAATCACTGTGGGAGCGAGCCTGTGTGGCGAGGGGATTTATCCCCGTTCGAGTGCGAAGCAGTCGTAAAACCATTGTATGCGGAGCACCTGATACACCGTGGTTTTAGGTTTTGGGGCCGCTTCGCAGCCCAACGGGGATAAATCCCCTCGCCACACAGGCTCGCTCCCACAGTAGTTCGGTGTTTTTTCAGTTATTTATATAAGGCGATCCGATGACGTCAACGCGCTCCTCAACACCTCCCTCAGGCATGGTCAGGGTGCGCGGCGCCCGGGAACACAACCTCAAGAACATTGATGTCGACATCCCCCGCGATGCGCTGGTGGTGTTCACCGGAGTGTCCGGTTCGGGGAAGTCGTCGCTGGCGTTTTCCACGCTGTACGCCGAAGCCCAGCGCCGTTATTTCGAATCGGTGGCGCCCTATGCCCGGCGCCTGATCGATCAGGTCGGGGTGCCGGACGTGGATTCCATCGAGGGCTTGCCGCCGGCGGTGGCCTTGCAGCAGCAACGGGGCACGCCGAGCACCCGTTCCTCGGTGGGCAGCGTGACGACATTGTCGAGCCTGATCCGCATGTTGTATTCCCGCGCCGGCAGTTACCCGGCGGGGCAACCGATGCTGTACGCCGAAGATTTTTCACCGAACACCCCCCAGGGTGCATGCGCCGAATGCCACGGCCTGGGGCGGGTGTATGAAGTCACTGAAGCGTTGATGGTCCCGGACCCGAGCCTGACCATCCGCCAGCGCGCCGTCGCCTCCTGGCCCATGGCCTGGCAGGGCCAGAACCTGCGGGACATCCTCGTGACCATGGGCTACGACGTTGACATCCCCTGGCGCGATCTGCCGAAAAAGCAGCGCGACTGGATTCTCTTCACCGAAGAAACCCCGACGGTGCCGGTGTACGCCGGGCTCACGCCGGAAGAAACCCGGGTCGCCCTCAAGCGCAAGATGGAGCCGAGTTACCAGGGCACCTTCACCGGCGCGCGCCGCTACATTCTGCATACGTTTACCCACTCGCAAAGTGCGCTGATGAAGAAGCGCGTTTCACAATTCATGCTCGGCAGCCCGTGCCCGCTGTGTGAAGGCAAGCGCCTCAAGCGCGAGGCGTTGTCGGTGACGTTCGCCGGCTATGACATCGGCGAGTTGTCGCAGATGCCGTTGCTGCAAGTGGCCGAAGTACTCAAGCCTGTCGCGGCCGAGCGTTACCTCCAGGAGGGTGAAGCGCCGGGCGAAGTGCTGACCCACGAGCAAACCCGCGAGGCCCGGGAACAGCGGGTGGCCCATGGCGCCAGTGGCCACGCCAGTGCGCCGGATGTGCGCCACACGCCGAACCTGTCGGTGGAGAAACGCCTGGCCGCGCAACGGATTGCCCAGGATCTGCTGGAACGGGTCAGCACCCTGACCGACCTGGGCCTCGGTTACCTGGCGCTGGAGCGCAGCACGCCGACGCTGTCGTCCGGTGAGTTGCAACGCTTGCGCCTGGCGACGCAGTTGGGCTCGCAGTTGTTCGGGGTGATCTATGTGCTGGACGAGCCTTCGGCGGGCTTGCACCCGGCGGACGGCGAGGCGTTGTTCGAAGCGTTGCAGCGCTTGAAAGCCGCTGGCAACACGCTGTTTGTGGTGGAGCACGATCTGGAGACCATGCGCCGCGCCGACTGGTTGATCGATGTCGGCCCGGCGGCGGGCGAGCATGGCGGCCGGGTGCTGTACAGCGGCGCGCCGGCGGGACTGGCCGATGTGGCGGATTCACAGACCCGCGCCTATCTGTTTGCCGCGCAGGCCAGTCAATCGCGAACCACCCGCCAGCCGAGCGATTGGCTGCGACTGGAAGGCATCACCCGCAATAACCTGAACAACCTCGGCGTCGAGTTTCCGCTGGGCTGTTTCACGGCGGTTACCGGCGTTTCAGGGTCGGGTAAATCGAGCCTGGTCAGCCAGGCCTTGCTGGAGCTGGTCGGCGCCCATCTCGGACGCCCGGCAAACGACAGCGAGCTGGAAGAGCCGAGCCTGGAAGACGATGCGCCGCAAACCAGCGGCGGCCAGGTCACGGCGGGGTTGGGGTCGATCAAGCGTCTGGTGCAAGTGGACCAAAAACCCATCGGCCGCACCCCGCGCTCCAACCTGGCGACCTACACCGGGCTGTTCGACAACGTGCGCAAACTCTATGCCGCGACACCCGAGGCCCAGGCCGCGGGGTACGACGCCGGGCAGTTTTCCTTCAACGTCGCCAAAGGCCGTTGCCCGACCTGCGAAGGCGAGGGTTTCGTCAGTGTCGAGTTGCTGTTCATGCCCAGTGTCTATGCGCCGTGCCCGACCTGCCACGGCGCTCGCTACAACCCGCAAACGCTGGCGATCACCTGGCAGGGCCGCAACATCGCCCAGGTGCTGCAACTGACGGTGGATCAAGCCGTGGAGGTGTTCGCCGAACAAGCGGCCGTGCGCCGCTCGCTGGAGGTCCTGCGCGATATCGGCCTGGGTTATCTGCGTCTGGGGCAGCCGGCGACAGAGTTGTCCGGTGGCGAGGCCCAGCGCATCAAACTGGCCACCGAACTGCAGCGCAACCAGCGCGGGGCGACGCTGTATGTGCTCGATGAGCCCACCACCGGGCTGCATCCACGGGACGTTGATCGCTTGCTTGAGCAGTTGAACAACCTGGTGGCGGCCGGGCACACGGTGATCGTGGTCGAACATGAAATGCGCGTGGTGGCGCAGAGTGACTGGGTCATCGACATCGGACCGGGTGCGGGGGATCAGGGCGGCAAGATTGTCGTGGCGGGTACGCCGCAGAAAGTCGCCAAGAGCAAAAAGAGCCGGACGGCGCCGTTTTTGGCCAGGGTTTTGGGGATGCCTTGAGCCGAGGGTGAGTTTATGGGCCTCTTCGCGAGCAGGCTCGCTCCCACAAGGGATTTTTGAACACAGAAGATCCAGTGTGGGAGCGAGCCTGCTCGCGAATCGAACTACCAGCCGCCGTCGAGCCGGTGCCGCAACGTGTCCAGCCATTCATTGAGCTGCAACAGCGACTATTTGCTCGGGTGCGCGGCTTGCAGTTTCTTCGCCATATCCAGGTGTTTTTCCAACCCCGGCAACATTTTCTGCGCAAAGCCCTTGAGCTCCGTTGCCCCTTTGGTTCTGTCGTCCGTCACGGTATTGGCTTGTTTCTCGAACAATTCGAGGGCTTCTTCGTGGGCCTTGACCTGATTATTGGCATAAGCCGCATCGAAGGATTCGTCACGCATATCCAGGATTTTTTCCTTGGCCTGTTTGACCAACGTCGTGTCATCGGGCACTTCGATGTCGTTCTTTTTCGCAATGGCAGCCAGTTCATCGTTGGCCTTGCCATGATCGGTAATCATCATGTTGGCGAACGCTTTGATGTCCGCCGACTGGCTTTTTTCAAGGGCCAGGCGACTGGCCTCTATCTCGGCGATGCCGCCGGCGGCGGCCTTGTCGACAAAGTCATTGGAGGTCGCCGCAAAGGCCGAGCCCATGCTGGTACTCAAGGCAATGGCCAGGGTGAGGTGACGCCAGGTGAATGCGTCCATGGGTGCTTCTCCATGCAGGGGATCGAGGTGATCGTTAACCTGTGGAGGCAGGTGGCCGGGCAAAGGTTTTATTGCATTGGCGACAGGGCGACGAACGGGCACCGCTGGTCAGACAGATGGTCGACAGAACCGCCCAACCGAGGCCATTCTGATAGTTGGCGAACGCAATCAGTCGCGTTTGCTACCGATTAACAAACGGAGGTGTTCCATGCCGGTGCCCCACGACCTTTTTCAGGATCTGAGTTGCACAAAGGAAGAAATCCAGCAGAAACGCACCAAGGATCCGTTACTGGATTCACTGATCAATAAATACTCGCTGGCCGATGCCGAAGTGGTGAAGGCAGAGCAAGCCAAATCCAGTGATGATGCGGTGCTCAAGCTCAAGGCGAAGCGCTTGGAGGTCAAGGACAAGATCGTCAGACAACTCCAGTCGTCGTCCTGATTCGGGAGAATGAGTCACCGACGACCGGTGACTGCACAATTGGAACGGCGATTAAAACCGGCACCTCGAATGTCCAGAGTCCGACAATACGGCTCCGTGCGAGGTGCCACATCAAGCAAAACTATCCCACGAAAAAAACACCAGTCCACTGTGGGAGCGAGCCTGCTCGCGAAAACGGTGTGTCGGCTACCTCCATGTCGACTGGCGCCTTCGCGAGCAGGCTCGCTCCCACAGGTTCAACCCGTGTTATTTCTCCAATGCGGCGCTGAGGGGCAAACGCACCATGTTTTTCGCCTTCAGCGATCCGAAATACAACCACTCTCCATACTCACGCACCGTGGTGATGGGCGAGTAATTGCCGCTGCTGGCATCCTGCAGGTTGGCGATCACCTTGCCCTCGAGGTCCAGACCCAGGGCGAAGGCGCGTTTTTCCACCGGTTTGGGCAGGACGGTCATGGCCCGCACAATCATCTTGCGAACGAAGGGATGCGCTGCCGTGGCATCGAGCAAGGCGTTGCGCGGAGCGTACAGGGCCACCCAGAAACGATCGCGGCCATTGAACGACAGGTTGTCCGGCAGCCCTGGCAGGTTATCGATGAACAGGTCGTGAGTACCCGCTTTCGGTCCGCTCAGCCAGTAACGGCTGATGCGATAGGCGCCGGTTTCGTTGACCAATACAAAGGCATCATCCGGCCCCAGCGCGACGCCGTTGGCGAACTCCAGCTTATCGAGCAGCACCGCGGTCTTTCCGGTCTGGAAGTCGTACCGCAGCAACCGACCGTCGCCGCCGTGCTCAATGATCGCGTCGCCGTCCTTGCCGTAGCCGAAGCGGCTGGAGGCGTCGCTGAAATAGGCGTAGTGCCCGGACTTGTCGATGACCACGTCATCGGTGAAGCCGAAGGGCACGCCACCGGCTGTCGTGGTCATTGCCACCAGGCGACCCTGGGCGTCCAGCGACAGCAACCCCTTGACCGCATCGGCGATCACCAGCAAACCGTTAGGGTGGCGGGCCAGCCCCAAGGGCCGGCCTCCGGTATCGGCCAGGACTTTGGTGACCTTGCCGTCAAGGCTGGTGCGGATCACTCGACCATCATGCAAACCGGTGATCAGCGCATCCTCCTCCAGCAGCAACGCTTCCGGACCGTCGATGTCGGCGGCTCCGATCCGTTCCACGCTTTTGAGACGTTGATTCCCGGCATAGATGCCGCTGGTGAGGGAGGGCGCGGGCGGCGGCGTCCAGGCTACCGGCTGTACCCGGGTGGGCATCAGCAGCAGGAAGCCACCAATGGCCACGATCACCAGCAACAGCCAATGGTAAAACCTGATCGATCGCCTCACGCATTGACTCCCGAGTGTGCCAGGTGTTTTTGCGCCATTTCACGCAGGGCCAGCATCGACTCGGCAGACTCGCGATCAATCCGGCGCCTGAGCAACAAGGTGTTGGCGATGCGCATCCCGAGTCCGCTGAACTGATACTCCAGGGTGCGGACAAACCGCGTGCCGTTGCCCTCGGCCTCGCATTCGTAAGTCAGCAACAGTGACAGTCCATGATCGCCTTCGGCCCATGCGCGCCAGCGACGCCCCGGCAAATACTCCTCGACCCTCCAGCTCAAGTGACCGTCGCGCCCACCGGCGCGGATGTCTTCTTCGAATCGGGCGCCGGCATGCAATGGACCTTTCTGCCCATTGATCCTGAGCGATGAGGGGTGCCACTCGGGCCAACGGGTCACGGTACTGGCGTAAGTGAGCACGTCTATCGGGTTTCCGGCTATTTCGATCTGATGCTGCAGGCGGGTCATGGGCGCTCTCGTCAGGTACGGGATGGCCTGTTCCGGTTCCCAGTAGAGGGTGCCGAACAGGTAATCCATCAACGGAAAAACGATGTTGAAATTTCGCTCCTGCATCATCTCGCGGCGATGATGCAGTTCATGCAGGCGCCGCATCTGGCGAATCCACGGCAGACGCGCCAGGGGATTGTGCGACGGCAGATGCTCGCAGGCGTGAAACACCTCATAGGCCAGGTAGCCGAGGACCAGGCAACCACCGACCAGCCCGGCGACGTTGGCATCGAACTGCTTGAGCAGCCACCAGATCGGCACGGTAATGAACAAGGTGTGCAAGACAATCAGCCAGGCCGGAAACAGAATCACCCGCCAGTCGCGGGGGCTGTCGTAGGTCATGTAGCCGGGCGCGAAAAAGCTGTGGTGATCGCCGGCATGGCGCGCATAGAACATCCGCGAAAAGGCTTTTTTGTGATGGCCCAGGTGCCGATGCACCATGTACACGCCGAAGTTGAAGAACAACAAGGCCAGTGGCACCGTCAGCCACTCCCAGGGTTGCACTTCATGGACGGTGTTCCAGAACGCGGTGATGGCCCCTATGCCGAACAACAGCACAAAGGTGCCATGAAGCCACGGGTTGTAAAGTGGATGGACGTTGGCGCGGTAACGGCTGCGGAATGCTTCGGTGGTCTGCCTCACTGCAATCACCTGTCGTTATTGTTATTCCCAGCAGACTAGTCGATTCCGGCGTTTTGGCTGGCCTAACCTTGAGGACACAACTGCCATGATCCGGTGCAAACCGGACTCAGGTCAGCGGGTCCCAGCGTTGCGACCAGTCGTCATCGGTCTTGATCACTTCGCGCAGCAGGTCGAAAGCGCGTTGCAGGGTTGGCGAGTCACGGTCCCGGGAGTAGACCAGGTAGGTCGGATAGCTGAATTCGGGGGCCTTGGGCACTTGCTCCAGCACGCCGCTTTCCAGATAACTCTGCACGACGCGGGTGCGGAAGTAGCCGCTGCCGCCATTTTCCAGGATGTACTGCAAGGCCAGCGGGCCAAGGTTGAAGCTCAGGGCCGCCTTGGCTTTCTGCGGCAGGGCGGCATCGTGCTGACGACGGAATTCCTGGCCCCAATCGATGTAGACGTAGGGATCGTCGCGACCGGGCAGGCGGACGAGGATCAGTTTTTCCTCCAGAACTTGCTCGACTTGCAGGCGCGGCCAGTATTCGGGCTGATAGACCAGCGCCGCATCCAGCACCCCCAGTTCCAGTTGACGCAGCAGGCTTTCACCGTCGCGAATCTCCATGCGCAGGGCATGGCCGGGGATCTGTTTGCGCAGTTCGCCGGCCCAACTGAGCATCAACGGGTTACACAGACTCACCTCGCCGCCGATGTGCAGGACGTCGTGATAGCCCTCCGGCAGCGGCAGATCCCGTCGCGCCGCTTCCCAGGTTTCCACCAGCTGATTGGCATACACCACGAAGGCTTCGCCGTTGGGTGTCAGACGGGCGCCGGCGCGATTGCGCACAAACAGGGTGCTGCCCAAGTGGCTTTCGAGTTTCTGTACCCGGGCGGTGATCGCGGTCTGGGTGACGTGGAGTTTTTCGGCGGCCGCGGCAAGGCTGCCGTGGCGGACAATTTCCAGAAAGGTGCGGGCGAGGTCGATGTCCATGGGATGGCCGGTTCGGGAAATGCTGGCATTGTAAGAGCACCCTCGACCTGTGACGAGCGGGACAGAGGGCCTGCACTGCATCTGAATGACAGAGATCCACTGTGGGAGCGAGCCTGCTCGCGAAAGCGGAGTACCAGTCGACATCAACTTTGACTGTTCCACCGCCTTTGCGAGCAGGCTCGCTCCCACAATGAATTAATTGGCCTGAAACGACGAAACCCGCCACATGGGCGGGTTTCGTTTGTAGCCAGAGAGGTTTCTCTTAGGCCGGGAACAGCTCGGACAGCTTCATTGCCAGCATCATGTCGCCTTCAGCGCGCAGCTTGCCGCCCATGAACGCTTGCATGCCGTCGGTTTCGCCGCTGACGATGCCTTGCAGGGTTTCGCCGTCCATCACCAGGGTCACCTGGGCGTCCGGGTTCTCGCCTTCTTGCAGCTCGCAGGTGCTGTCCTTGACGATCAGCGAGAAGTTCTTGGTGTCGTCGATGCGGAAACCGAAGACCAGGTCCAGACCGGCGGCAGCGGCTGGGTTGAACTTGGCTTTCATTGCTTGTACGGCATCAGCTACGGAGGTCATGGTTCGATCCTTTCTTGGGTAATAAGAGCTGGGTGATTACAGCCAGGGTCACAATAGTCCGGACTCAGCGAAACGTGATGAGTTCCGGGGCCTTCAGCAGTTGCAGGTGCGCATGACTGTTGAAGGAAGCCAGGGCCACCTCGCGACCACGAAACTTCAGGTGGTTGAGCGAGGTGTTGACGATTTGCCAGTTCAGTTCAAAGGCCTGTTTGGCAGGCATCTGAGTAATAAGGTGGAGCAGGGCGGTGATGGTGCCGCCGGAGGTGAACACCGCAATCTTCTGGGTGTTGTCGGCCTGCTCGAGGATCCGGTGCAGCCCGGCCCGCACCCGCTCGACAAAGCCCAGCCAGCTTTCCAGCTCCGGCGTGTCGTAGGTGCCCGCGAGCCAGCGCTCGATGATCAGGGCAAAGATGCGTTGGAACTCGGCGCGGTTTTGCGCGGCGTTGCGCAGGATATTCAGGGCTTCGGGTTCGTCCGGCAGCATCGCCGGCAACAGCGCGCGAATCACTGCGTCGGCGTCGAATTCGTTGAAGGCGGAGTCGGTTTCCAGAATCGGTACCGGAAGGCCTACGGCAGCGAACTGCTCCAGCGCGCTGGTGGCCGTATGCTGCTGGCGACGCAGGTCACCCGACAGGCAACGATCGAAACTGATGCCCAGTTCGGCCAGGTGTTGACCGAGAATTTCCGCCTGGCGAATGCCGATGGGCGACAGGACGTCATAGTCGTCTGCACCAAAGGAGGCCTGGCCATGTCGAATCAAGTAGATGCTGCCCACGTCCGCGTCGTCCCGGTACGTTGAAGGTTTGGCGAGGTTATGAGGATGGCGGTGAGCTGTCAATGAAAAAACATACGCTTGTTTGAAATGCCTGTTACAGCCCTGTTCCCGAAGGTTTCATGGCTGGCCGCAAGGGCGGCGCATGGGTATGCTGAAGGTATCCCGCGCGCTTTCATGCCGCGCATCGTCTAAGGAGTCCCTGTGGAGTTTTTGTCCGAGTACGCCGTTTTTCTGGCCAAGACCGTGACCCTGGTGATCGCCATCCTGGTGGTCCTGGCCAGTTTTGCCGCATTGCGCAGCAAAGGCCGACGCAAATCGGCCGGCCAGTTGCAGGTCAGCAAGCTCAATGATTTCTACAAAGGGCTGCGCGAGCGCCTGGAGCAAACCTTGCTCGACAAGGACCAGCTCAAGGCCTTGCGCAAGTCCCAGACCAAGTCCGACAAGAAGCAGAAGAAGCATCCCGAGTCCAAGCCCCGGGTGTTCGTGCTGGATTTCGACGGCGACATCAAGGCCTCGGCCACTGAAAGCCTGCGCCACGAAATCACCGCGCTGCTGACCCTCGCCACACCCAAGGATGAAGTGGTACTGCGCCTGGAAAGCGGCGGCGGCATGGTCCACAGCTACGGTCTGGCCTCTTCGCAACTGGCGCGTATCCGTCAGGCCGGCATACCGTTGACCGTGTGCATCGACAAGGTCGCGGCCAGCGGTGGTTACATGATGGCGTGCATCGGCGAGAAGATTATCAGTGCACCGTTCGCGATCCTTGGCTCGATCGGTGTGGTGGCGCAGTTGCCCAACGTCAATCGCCTGCTGAAGAAGCACGACATCGACTTCGAAGTGCTGACCGCCGGTGAGTACAAGCGCACCCTGACGGTGTTTGGTGAAAATACCGAGAAGGGCCGTGAGAAATTCCAGCAAGACCTGGACATCACCCACCAACTGTTCAAGAACTTCGTCTCCCGCTACCGCCCACAGTTGGCCATCGACGAAGTCGCCACCGGGGAAATCTGGCTCGGCGTCGCCGCGCTGGACAAGCAACTGGTGGATGAACTCAAGACCAGCGACGAATACCTGGCCGAACGCGCCAAGCAGTCCGAGCTTTATCACCTGCACTACGCCGAACGCAAAAGCCTGCAGGAACGCATCGGTATGGCGGCCAGCGGATCGGTCGATCGTGTATTGCTGAGCTGGTGGAGCCGGTTGACCCAGCAACGTTTCTGGTGACGTTCCAGGCCACATCCTCATGACACATCAAAAACCGTGGAGCGATTCCACGGTTTTTTTTGGTCTTCAGTACGGTCGATTTCTGTCTGGCAGCAGTGCACTTTCCATCGGTTGCTGTCGATCACTCCGACATTGAAACGAGGGCAGATTGGGTAGGGTGATGTTTTTGACGTGACTGCAAAGGAATGCACCATGAACACGTTTTTTCACGAACAGGATTCTTCCCCGCACCCGGCACCCTCTCTACGAATGCGCGACGAATTGAGAGCGACGATAGACGGCGCGCTTCCCCAGACCCCTGACCAGTATGGCGAGCACCTTATCCGCGAAAAGTGGGGGCCGGGCATCGATCCGCAGACCGCGCAACTGGTCACGCTGCATTACGATTATTGGCTACGTCCCGAGCTGGACGGCAGTCATCTGGGGCGAGTGGCGAGGTCGCAGTCCTTGGTTCAGGCGCTGCTATCCGATTATCAGACCATCGGCGACGGTCACTTTTATGAGACAGGTTTCGGCTTCTACGTCCCGCCCGATATCGGGCCTACCATACGCATCATGGAACAGGCCGAGCCGACTGACGATCATCGCACCTATGAAGGTATTTATCGCCGCACGGAGCCGCAATCCTATGGGCCGCAGACGCAGATCAACCTGACCCCCACCCGTTTCAAGAAATGGGTTTGGGAGCTGCAGTTCAAAGAGTTGTATCAGGCCTATGTCGATAAGGCCTGGCCGTCCGACATGGTGATCACGGCGCGCGAACCTTGCGCCCTGAGGACATCGACCAAAGCCGCTTTTGTCATGACGGCGTGGCTGCAGCACCAGGAAAACTGCCTGTCTGAAAAAGGCCTGGAACTGGCCATGCAGGCGGCGGGCCTGCCAGCCGGGCAAACATGGGAATCGCTGACGATCGAACAACTGCGCGCACGCACGCGCATCCCCGCAAGCGTCCAGGCAAGCCGCTTGAAGCTATACCGATACACGGCAAGGGATATCTGGTGCTACCGCGATCGATCCAGTGGTCGAATGCTGATGTTTGTCCCCGGCAACTCTTCACCGCTGCATGAGTTCGCCGACAGCGGCCAGTTGCGCCAATGGATAGTCCAACAGGGCGAGGCCAGCGAAACGAAGCAGGCCCTGGCTTGCCACTTCGCCGATGAAGATCGCGGCGATGGTACGTTCCATGCCGGAGTGCTCACGGCGCTCGAAGGCATGGCGATGTTCCCGCGAAAGCACCTGCTGTCCACGGACGCGGGCTTCTTCAATGACGAGGGATACTGGGATCCTGCCGATTACATCGATTTCCAACTGCCTTCCCCGCACGCTGATCCGTTTGCGCAGCTGGTCTTGACCATGAAACGGGCAGCCCAGGCCAGCGTCGCAACAATTCGTGATGATGCGCAGGTCAACCGCGACAACTTGAGTGCAGTCGTCGAACCGATAGCCCAATGGATCACCCGATTCGGTCCGCTGGCTTTATTTGTGCCTGGAGGAGAGGGATTGATGGTCCTCGCCGGACTGATCGACGCCGGCTACGGGTTGGATCAGGCCGTTAACGGCCAGACCGCCAGCCAGCGCTCCGAGGGTGTGGCGCGAACCGTGTTCGGTTTGCTCAACGCGCTGCCATTGGCAATGGGCGTTGCTTCGCTGGGCAAGGATGGGGCAGAGTTGGCTGTGGTGATCAATGCGGAGCGCGAAAGCGGAGGGGCAAGCGGGTCGATCGAGGAGCCAGCCGTTGCACCGACGCCCCGGCAACCGCAATTGCCATTGCCGACCCGTACGGAGCTTTTGCGAGGCGTAGGGGCGCCGGCCGGCACCTTCACGGATGAAGTACTGGCACAGATCGGCAAGGTCAGCGCAGTCGATGATGACATGCTTCGGCTGATGCAGTCAGGACGCGCGCCGACGCCTCTGCTGGCTGATACTGTCGATCGTTTCAGGATCGATCAGGACGTGACGGCGCTGGGTGATCCGGGGGCCGCGCAGGCTGAATTCAACCGTCGATATCAGGCGCTCCAGCAGTCGGAGCACCCATGGGTGCAGCTGTTTCAGCGCACATACCCCGACCTGCCCAAGGCCGCCGTGGAGCAAATGCTGGATCGCTATGGTGTCGATTTCACGGCGTCACCCGAACCGGTCCGGGCCAGGGAGCTGTTCAAGCAACTGGACGGCAAGGCGCGCCAATACCAGCAACATGTACGCCTCAATCGAGCCTATGAAGGTCTCTATCTTCGATCCATAACCAATGCCGAATCGGACACGCTGATGTTGCACTCCCTCAGGGGCCTGCCTGGATGGCCCAAAGGGTTGCGAATCGAAGTGCGCGACAGTTCGATCGGAGGCCGGATACTGGATCGCAGTGGTCCGTTCGATATGCCGGATTGCCGGATCCTGATCAAGTCGGGTAAGCACTATTTACCCCGGCATGCGTCAACCCACGCCGCTGGCGTCACCCATTTTTCCGAGGCTGTCGTCGCTGTTCTGTCCAATGAGGAGCGATCGGCGCTGGGGTTGGTATCGAGCGACCCCGGCACCGAGCTGAGGCTGAAAATCAGCGACCAGCCATTGTCCCGCTCAGAACTGATGCTTGGCCTGGGCAGGATGGAATCACGATTGCCGTTCGAGGCCGAGGGATTGAGAGGGGGTGTTTATCCGAATACACCTCAAGAGGCGGCACTGACCCAGCAAGCGATGAGGTTGCAACTCAAGGAGATCTATCCCGACTTATCCAATGGCGAAGCTGATGCGATCTTGCAGCCATTAGGGAGCGGGGCTCAGGCTTTTATCGACGGTACAAAACAGCAGTTGCAGCAACTGTATTCGGATCTGGAGACCTGGATTGATCAAGTCGCGGTCGACATCGACGATATGGATGTCGACCTGCTGCAAATGGGTGATCCCGGGACAGAAGGGCTGACGGCCGAGCAAATCGACGAGCACAACGTCGGACGGATCCAGGAAGTGATGCAGTATGAGGGCGAAACTCGCGGTGAGCTGGCGGATGAGCTCATTGCGATCTGGCAAAAAAAGCCTCCCCAGGGCAATAGCCACTACACGGGAAATCACGTTGATGGCTTCAGGATGGACATGAGTAATGAGGATTATCATCGGCTGCCGGTCCTGAATGTCCGGTTCAATGACGTGGTGGAGTTGAACATGAGTAACTTCCACTTGTTCGAACGGGAGACTCTGAATGGCTTTCTCGAACGCTTCCCACATTTGCGAACCTTGAACCTGGAAGGCACGGACTTGCGGTTACCCAACGCTGTCGGGGAATTGGAAAGTGTGTTGCCGCCGACAATCCCCCAGTTGCAGCATCTCACGTCGTTGAATCTACGTTCCACCTGGCTGACCTTCCAGAAGAACACGGTGCCGGAGCCAGCTTTGCTGGGTGATGAGCAAGTATTGGCTCTCCCGGAAAACACGGCGGGACAGTTAAGTCCATTGGTCAATTTGCAATCATTGGATCTGAGCGATAACCCGTTGGTTTTTCCCCCTGTCGTCATGGGGATGAGTCAATTGCGGTCATTGAAACTGAGTAATACGGACATTAAGACTTGCCCCGTCGGGATTATGGATCAGCCCTATCTCACCACCCTGGACTTACAGGATAACCAGATCCAACGAGTTCCACAGTCAGTGCTGAATCAGGCTATCGCCAGGGATCGAGTCCTGCTGTGGCGCAACCCGATCAACGACGAGGACACCCTGCAACGATTGGTTTCGCATCGGGAGCAGACGGGCATCAACTTGTGGTTGAACACGGCGGGCAATAACTATGGGGACCCGGCGGCCTGGTTGAACGGCATTGAACCCGCACTAGGGAATGCCCGGTTACAGATATGGCAGCGACTGGCGCTCAAGCAGCGTGGCGGACACTTTTTAGGGACCATCAATACACTGACGCTCACGCCGGATTTCCAGGTCAACTATCTGGATCTTCAAGCGCGGGTGTGGCGATTGTTGGCTGAAGCTGATGCGTCGCAGGAGTTGTGGGGGCGATTGATCCAGGATGTGCGGTTGCCAGGAGGGTCTTTCGACAACCCGTTTGCCGCGTTCACGGCATTGGAGGACCGGGCTCGACTTTACACCCACTGGGTGGCGTTGGGGCGGCCATTTCCGCCTGTAGGGGAGCCCTGATGACAACTCGTGAGCCTTGAGCCCGCAAGGGGCTCAAGGCATCACGATCAACGACGACGGAACAGCGGCAGCGGTTCGTCGGTGGCGGCCTGATAGGTCACCGAGAAGTCCTTGAGACCTTCAAGGGCTTCGTATGGGTCTTTATCGGGGCGAATCGCAAAGGCATCGAAGCCACAGCGGTGCATGTAGAACAGCTGGTCGCGCAGTACATCGCCAATCGCCCGCAGTTCGCCCTTGAAACCATAACGGTCACGCAACAGGCGGGCGTTGGAGTAGTTGCGGCCATCGGTGAAGGCCGGGAAGTTCAAGGCGATGACCTGGAAGCTTGCCACGTCTTCACCGATTTCCTCGGCTTCCTCATCGGCATCCAGCCATACACCCAGGCCGCCGTCGCGCGCCATCAGCATACGGCTGTGTTCGCGCCACAGCTGCAACGGGACGATGTAGTCGTCGCAGTTGGTGATCTCGTCGATGTTGAAGTCCTTGGGCAGCAGGTGCCAGGTTTCGTCGACGACTGCGTTGTTCTTAATGATTCGCTGCATAGACGCGTTCCTTGAAGAGGTCGATGCCAATACGCTGATAAGTGTCGATGAAACGCTCGTCTTCGGTACGCTGTTCGATGTACACGTTGATCAGCTTTTCGATCACGTCTGGCATATCGTCCTGTGCGAAGGACGGGCCGAGGATCTTGCCCAGGCTGGCGTCACGGCTGGCGCTGCCGCCGAGGGACACCTGGTAGAATTCTTCGCCTTTCTTGTCCACCCCGAGGATGCCGATGTGGCCGACGTGGTGGTGACCGCAGGCGTTCATGCAACCGGAGATGTTCAGGTCCAGCTCGCCGATGTCGAACAGGTAGTCCAGGTCGTCGAAACGGCGCTGGATCGATTCGGCGATCGGGATCGACTTGGCGTTGGCCAGGGAGCAGAAATCGCCACCCGGGCAGCAGATGATGTCGGTCAGCAGGCCGATGTTCGGCGTGGCGAAACCGTTCTCGCGCAATTCGCCCCACAGGGTGAACAGCTTGTCCTGCTCGACGTCGGCCAGGATGATGTTCTGCTCGTGGGAGGTGCGCAGTTCACCAAAGCTGTAGCGGTCGGCCAGATCGGCCACGGCGTCGAGCTGCTTGTCGGTGATGTCGCCTGGCGCAACGCCGGTCGGCTTGAGCGACAGGGTCACGGCCACATAGCCCGGCTTCTTGTGGGCCAGGGTATTGCGGGCACGCCAGCGGGCGAAGCCCGGATGCTCTTTATCGAGCTCGGCCAGCGCGGCGGCCTGGTTATCCAGGGCCTTGTAGTCCGGATCGACGAAGTGTTTGGCGACACGATGCACTTCGGCTTCGGTCAACGTAGTCTGGCCACCGCGCAGGTGCTCCATTTCCGCATCGACTTTTTGCGCAAAGACTTCAGGAGTCAGCGCTTTCACCAGGATCTTGATACGTGCCTTGTACTTGTTGTCACGACGGCCATAGCGGTTGTATACCCGCAGGATGGCGTCGAGGTAGCTCAACAGGTCTTGCCACGGCAGGAATTCATTGATGAATGCGCCCACCACCGGAGTACGGCCCAGGCCGCCGCCGACCAGCACACGGAAGCCCAGTTCGCCCGCGGCGTTGTGCACCGGCTCCAGGCCGATGTCGTGGACTTCGATGGCAGCGCGGTCGGAGGTCGAACCGTTGACGGCAATCTTGAACTTGCGCGGCAGGTAGGCGAATTCCGGGTGGAACGTGGTCCACTGACGCACGATCTCGCACCATGGGCGCGGGTCGATCAATTCGTCGGATGCAACACCGGCGAACTGGTCGGTGGTGACGTTGCGCAGGCAGTTGCCGCTGGTCTGGATCGCGTGCATCTGCACGGTGGCCAGTTCAGCCAGGATGTCCGGGATGTCTTCCACCGCCGGCCAGTTGAACTGCACGTTCTGTCGGGTGCTGATGTGGGCATAGCCCTTGTCGTAGTCACGGGCAATCCTGGCCATCATTCGCATCTGGCGCGAAGTCAGTTGGCCGTAGGGCACCGCCACCCGCAACATCGGGGCGAAACGCTGGATATAAAGCCCGTTCTGCAGGCGCAGGGGGCGGAATTCTTCTTCGCTCAGCTCGCCTGCCAGATAGCGTCGGGTCTGATCACGGAACTGCTTGACGCGGTCCTCGATGATCCGCTGATCGTACTCGTCATATACGTACATATAAGTCCTGTTCTCAGGCTAGGGTCGCTCGGATACAGCTGCGTTTTTGTGCTTGCCGGAGTCCGATAGAGCCTCTGCAATTCTGCGCGCACGGCCGCGCACTCCCTACGGAGCCGGGGCAAGATACCAGTTTGCAGTTATGCGCAAAAGTGATGTTTGAATATATGCAAATAACCAAATCGACTAACGAGAATAGTTGTTAACTAACCCACATTTGTCGTGCGGGCAATCATCGTCTTAACTCTGGTCGAGTCTTTATGCAATCACCGATAAAACCGACAAGAGGCGATGCAATGAGCAACCCAACCAAAGCAAGGAAAAGCGATAGCACGGTCGATGCCTGGGCGATTCTGTTCCTGATTATCCTGGTCGTCGGCACAGCGGTATTTTGGGTCAGTCATCAGTAAACGACTCGTCCGGGCCTCGTTCCGACGATTGTCGGACAAAAACCGGAATAAACGCCATTTTGCGGACATTCGCTGACTATAATGCGCGGCGAATTTCCGGGGGCTCGGGCGATCAATGTTGAAGTTTCTGTGTGGCGTATTGCTGGCGCTTGCAACGGTCATGGGACCCTGCGCTCACGCGGCGTCGGTGCTGTTCCTGAACCCGGGAACCACCAGGGAAGCTTTCTGGGTCAGTTACTCGCAATTCATGCAGGCCGCCGCCAAGGACCTGGGCATGGATTTGCGTATCGAGTATTCGGACCGCAACTCCGAAATCACCCTCAAGCAGGCGCGCGATGCCCTGCAAGGGATAAAGCGCCCGGACTATCTGGTGTTCGTCAACGAGCAAAACATCGCCCCCGAAATCCTGCGCCTGGCTCTGGGTAGCGGGGTGAAGCTGTTTATTGTCAATAATGGCCTGAGCCCCGACCAAATGCGGATGCTGGGGGCGCGCTCGGACAAATACCCGGACTGGGTGGGCAGCCTGGTGCCCAACGACGAGGAAGGCGGCTACCTGATGCTCAAGGAACTGATCCGCCTGCACCCGCCGGTTGCCCCCGGCCAGTACATTGACCTGCTGGCCTTTTCCGGGTTGAAACTCACCCCGTCCGCACAGTTGCGAGAAAAGGGCATGCGCCGGGCACTGGCCGAGCACCCCGAAGTGCGCCTGCGTCAGTTGGTGTCCGGCGGCTGGACCCGGGAGCGTGCCTACGAGCAAGCCAAGATGTTGTTCAAGCGCTATCCGCAGACATCGCTGGTCTGGTCGGCCAATGACGAAATGGGGTTTGGCGTGATGCAGGCCTTCGAAGAAACAGGCGGTAAGCCTGGCAAGGATGCGTTGTTTGGCACCATCAATAACTCGCCCGCAGCGTTGCGTGCGTTGCTGGACAACCGCTTGAGCGTGTTGTTGGGCGGGCATTTCAGCCTGGGTGGCTGGGCCCTGGTGCAGTTGCACGACTACGACGACGGGGTCGACGTCAGCCAGTACGGTGGTCGGGACCGACAGATACCGCTGTTACAGCTGATTGACCGGGCGCAAGCCAAACGCTTGCTGGCCATGGGCGCAGCGGCAGATTTCGGTGTGGATTTTCACAAGCTCTCGGCCAAGGGCCGGCCAACGTCCTATCGATATCCGTTCAGCCTGCAAACCCTGATGCATTAAACCTTCGCCAGATGCAACACCAACTGCACGATGCCGTAGAGCGTCAACGCGAACACCGCAGTAAACAAGATCCCCAGTATCACGAAATGACTGGGCTTGCCGTGGGTGAAGTCCCGCGCGCGATTTTTCCCGCTCTGCACCCCGAACGCCGCGGCCATGACGCTGTGCAGCATCTGCCAGAAGGTTGGCGGTTTGTTGTCGACTGGATCGTCCATAAACCCCTCGTCACCTGTGTGTGAAAAGTAAGCATAGACAAATTCAACCTGGGGAGACACCAATCCTGTGGGAGCGGGCTTGCCCGCGATGGCGTACTGGCAGTCACAAAAAATTTGACTGGAAAGGCCTCATCGCGGGCAAGCCCGCTCCCACAGGGATCTCTGTCAGCCACAGTGTTGCGGCCAGGAGCTGGGTTAGTCGTCGTAACCCAGGTTCGGCGCCAGCCAGCGCTCGGTCACGCTCAGTTCCTGGCCTTTACGCGATGTGTAGCTCTGCACCTGGTCCTTGTCGATCTTGCCCACGGCAAAGTACTGCGCCTGCGGGTGAGCGAAGTACCAGCCGCTAACCGCTGCCGCCGGGAACATCGCGTAGTGTTCGGTGAGGAACACGCCGCTGCGGCCGGCGCGCATCTCGGCCGCCTCGGGGTCGAGCAGGGCGAACAGGGTGGCTTTCTCGGTGTGATCCGGGCAGGCCGGGTAGCCCGGGGCAGGGCGAATGCCGGTGTATTGCTCTTTGATCAACGCCTCGTTGTCCAGGGTTTCGTCTTTGGCGTAACCCCAGTGCTCTTTACGCACCTGCTGGTGCAGCCACTCGGCGCAGGCCTCGGCCAGGCGGTCGGCCAGGGCCTTGACCATGATCGAGTTGTAGTCGTCGCCAGCGTCCTGATAGGCCTTGGCCACTTCTTCGGCGCCGATGCCGGCGGTGGTGATGAAACCACCCACGTAGTCGGTGACTTCGCTGTCCTTCGGTGCCACGAAGTCGGCCAGGGAGAAGTTCGGCTTGCCGTCGGTCTTGATGATCTGTTGACGCAGGTGATGCAGCTTGGCCAAGGGCTTGCCGTCATCGCCGTAGAGCTCGATGTCATCGTCGCGCACCTGATTGGCCGGCCAGAAACCGAACACCGCGCGGGCACTGATCAGCTTTTCGTCGATCAGTTTGGCAAGCATTTCCTGGGCGTCGGCGTACAGCGCGGTGGCGGCTTCACCGACCACTTCGTCCTGCAGGATGCGCGGGAATTTGCCGGCCAGGTCCCAGGAGATGAAGAACGGCGTCCAGTCGATGTATTCGGCCAGCACCTTCAGGTCGATGTTGTCCAGCACCCGGGTGCCGGTGAACGTTGGTTTGACCGGGGTGTAGGTGCTCCAGTCGAACTGCGGTTTCTTCGCAATCGAGGCGGCATAGCTCAGGCGTTCGGTACGGGCGCTGCGGTTGGCGGTGCGCTCGCGTACTTCAATGTATTCCTCGCGAGTCTTCTCGACGAAGCCAGCCTTGAGCTCCTTGGACAACAGTTGCGTGGCCACGCCCACGGCGCGAGAAGCGTCGGTGACATACACCACGGCATCGTTGCTGTATTTGGGCTCGATCTTCACCGCCGTGTGCGCCTTGGAGGTGGTGGCGCCACCGATCATCAACGGCAGGTGGAAATCCTGGCGCTGCATTTCGCGGGCGACGTGGACCATCTCATCCAGCGACGGTGTGATCAGGCCGGACAGACCGATGATGTCGCACTTCTGTTCCTTGGCCACCTGGAGGATCTTCTCCGCCGGCACCATCACGCCAAGGTCGACGATGTCGTAGCCGTTACAGCCCAGCACCACGCCGACGATGTTCTTGCCGATGTCGTGCACGTCACCCTTGACCGTGGCCATCAGGATCTTGCCCTTGGCTTCCGGTTTGTCGCCTTTTTCCAGTTCGATGAACGGGATCAGGTGGGCCACGGCCTGCTTCATCACGCGGGCGGATTTCACCACTTGCGGCAGGAACATTTTGCCGGCGCCGAACAGGTCGCCGACGATGTTCATGCCGGACATCAACGGGCCCTCGATCACTTCGATCGGCCGGGCAAACGACTGGCGGGATTCTTCGGTGTCCTCGACGATGTGCGTGGTGATGCCTTTGACCAGCGCGTGTTCCAGACGCTTGTTGACGTCCCAGTTGCGCCACTCTTCGGTCTCGGCTTCCTTGACGCTGCCATCGCCCTTGTACTTGTCAGCGATGGCGAGCAGGGCGTCGGTGCCTTCCGGGGTGCGGTTGAGGATCACGTCTTCAACAGCGTCGCGCAGTTCTTGCGGGATCTGGTCGTAGATTTCCAGCTGGCCGGCGTTGACGATGCCCATGGTCAGCCCGGAACGGATCGCGTACAGCAGGAACACCGAGTGGATCGCCTCGCGCACCGGGTTGTTGCCACGGAACGAGAACGACACGTTGGACACGCCGCCCGAGGTCAGAGCATACGGCAGTTCGTCGCGGATGTAGGCGCAGGCGTTGATGAAGTCCACGGCATAGTTGTTGTGTTCTTCGATACCGGTGGCCACAGCGAAGATGTTCGGGTCGAAGATGATGTCTTCCGGCGGGAAACCGACTTCGTTGACCAGAATGTCGTAGGAGCGTTTGCAGATCTCTTTCTTGCGCGCTTCGGTGTCGGCCTGGCCGGCTTCGTCGAACGCCATGACCACCACGGCAGCACCGTAGCGCTTGCACAGTTTGGCATGGTGGATAAACTGCTCGACGCCTTCTTTCATGCTGATCGAGTTGACGATGCCCTTGCCCTGGATGCACTTGAGGCCGGCTTCGATCACTTCCCATTTCGAGGAGTCGATCATGATCGGTACGCGGGAGATGTCCGGTTCACCGGCGATCAGATTGAGGAAGGTCACCATGGCCTTCTTCGAATCGAGCATCCCTTCGTCCATGTTGATGTCGATCACCTGGGCGCCAGCCTCGACCTGCTGCAGGGCGACTTCCAGGGCTTCGGTGTAGTTGTCTTCACGGATCAGGCGGGCGAACTTGGCGGAACCGGTGATGTTGGTGCGTTCACCGACGTTGACGAACAGCGAGTTGCGATCAATGGTGAACGGCTCCAGGCCCGAGAGACGGCAAGCCTTGGAGATTTCCGGAATCTGGCGCGGCGCATAACCGGCCACGGCCTTGGCGATGGCTTCGATGTGGCCCGGCGTGGTGCCGCAGCAGCCGCCGACGATGTTGAGGAAGCCGCTTTGGGCGAATTCTTCGATGACCTTGGCGGTTTGCGACGGCAATTCGTCGTACTCGCCGAATTCGTTCGGCAGGCCGGCGTTCGGGTGCGCCGAAACGTGGGTGCCGGCCTTGTTCGACAACTCTTCCAGGTACGGACGCAACTCGCTGGCGCCAAGGGCGCAGTTCAGACCGACCGAGATCGGTTTGGCGTGGGCCACGGAGTTCCAGAACGCTTCGGTGGTCTGGCCGGACAGGGTACGGCCGGAGGCGTCGGTGATGGTGCCGGAAATCATGATCGGCAATTCGATGCCCAGTTCTTCGAACACGCCCTGTACGGCAAAGATCGCGGCTTTGGCGTTGAGGGTGTCGAAGATGGTTTCGATCAGGATCAGGTCGGCGCCGCCTTCGATCAGGCCCTTGGTGGATTCGGTGTAGTTTTCCACCAGTTCATCGAAGGTCACGTTGCGGTAGCCGGGGTTGTTCACGTCCGGCGACAGCGAGCAGGTGCGGCTGGTCGGGCCCAGCACGCCGGCAACGAAACGTGGCTTATCCGGGGTTTCCAGGGTTTTCGCGTCAGCGACCTTGCGCGCCAGGCGAGCGCCTTCTACGTTCAGTTCGTAGGTCAGTTCTTCCATGCCGTAATCGGCCATGGAAATCCGGGTGGCGTTGAAGGTGTTGGTTTCCAGAATGTCGGCGCCGGCATCCAGGTAGGCTTTTTCGATGCCGCCGATCACGTCCGGGCGCGTCAGCACCAGCAGGTCGTTGTTACCCTTGACGTCGCTCGGCCAGTCGGCGAAACGCTTGCCGCGATAATCCTGTTCCTCGAGCTTGTAGCTCTGGATCATCGTACCCATGCCGCCATCGAGAATCAGAATGCGCTCTTTGAGGGCGTGCTTGAGAGCTTGAAGGCGAACACTGCGATCGGACATTGGGGCTACTCGAAAAGACCATAACGAAGGGCCGGGATCATAGCAAACCTGTGCGCTTTTAGAGCATGTCCGGGTTTTGCATGAATATCGCTCATGTTGGGGCGATCGTCAGATGGGTAGAATCGCAGCGTTTTTTCAAGGATCGGGACCAGGGACATGTCGTATCGCGTCGTCATCAGCAGTGTATTGCTGTTTCTAAGCTGGGGCGCGGTGGCGCAGGAACCGGCCATTTCTCCTTCTATTTCCTACAGCCGCGACATTCAACCGATCTTCACTGAAAAGTGCGTGGCTTGCCATGCGTGCTACGACTCTGCCTGTCAGCTCAACCTGGGCAGTGGCGAAGGGGCGGCCCGTGGCGCGAGCAAAACCCCGGTGTACGACGGCGACCGCAGCCAGGCCGCGGCACCGACCCGGTTGTTCTACGACGCTTTCGGCAAGCGAGCCTGGCAGCAAAAGGGCTTCTATTCGGTGCTCGACGCCCAAGGCAGCCAGGCCGCGCTGATGGCGCGGATGCTTGAGTTGGGTCATCAGGCGCCGCTGCAAGCCAATGCCAAACTGCCGGACGACATTGCCCTGGGCCTCAACCGCGACAATATGTGCGCCTTGCCGGCAGAGTTCGATGGCTACGCCAGCTCCCATCCGAAACAGGGCATGCCCCTGGCGGTTACCGGGCTGACCGATCAGCAATACCAGACCCTGCAACGCTGGCTGGCGTCCGGCGCGCCGATCGATGAACAAGGCCTGGTGCCCAGCGCCAAGGAAGCGCTGCAGGTGGTGCAGTGGGAAAACCTGCTCAATGCACCGGGCGCCCGGCAAAGTCTGGTGGGGCGGTGGTTGTTCGAACACTGGTTCCTGGCGCATATCTATTTCAAGGACGGCGAGCCAGGGCATTTCTTCCAATGGGTGCGTTCGCGCACGCCGACCGGCCAGCCCATCGACCTGATCAATACCCGCCGTCCGAACGACGATCCGGGCACGCAGTTTTATTACCGCCTGTGGCCTGTGCAGGGTGTGATCGTGCACAAGACCCACATCACTTATCCGTTAAGCGCGGCGAAAATGGCCCGGGTCAAAAGCCTGTTCTATAACGGCAACTGGCAGGTCAGCGCATTGCCGGGCTACGGGCCGGAGCGTCGGGCGAATCCGTTTGCCACCTTCGAGGCCATCCCGGCCCAGGCGCGTTACCAGTTCATGCTCGATAACGCCGAGTATTTCGTGCGCACCTTCATTCGCGGTCCGGTCTGCCGGGGGCAGATCGCCACGGACGTGATCCGCGACAACTTCTGGGCGTTGTTCCAGGCGCCGGAGCATGACCTCTACATCACGGACCCGAACTATCGCGGCCAGGCCACGCCGTTGTTGGCGATGCCGGGGCAGAACGACGACGTCGGCAGTGTCCTGAGCCTGTGGCACAACTACCGCGACAAGCGAAACGAGTACGAAGCCTTGCGTCGCGACAGTTACGCCGACCTGCCGGCGCCGAGCTGGTCGACCCTCTGGGCCGGCAACGACAATGCGCTGTTGAGTATCTTCCGCCATTTCGACAGTGCCGCCGTGACCAAGGGCCTGATCGGTGACGTGCCGCAAACCATGTGGCTGTTCGACTTCCCGTTGCTGGAGCGTACCTATTACCAACTGGCGGTGAATTTCGATGTGTTCGGCAACGTCTCCCATCAAGCCCAGACCCGCCTGTATTTCGATCTGATCCGCAACGGCGCCGAACAGAACTTCCTGCGCCTGATGCCGGCCGATTCCCGGGACGGTTACCTTGATGACTGGTATCAGAGCAGTGGCAAATTCAAGATGTGGCTGGACTATGAGTCCATTGATAACGACAAGCCGACGGCGCTGAAACTCGATCAACAGGACCCCAAGCGCGATTTCGCCATGCAGTTGCTGGCGCGCTACGGCGACCTCAATGCCAAGCCTGATCCGATCAACCGCTGTGACGGCGCCTATTGCTCGCGGCCGAACATCGACCTGGACTTGCAGAGCGCCGAACAGGCCTTGAGTCGCCTGGCGTCACGCCCGGCGGCTGGCCTCAAGGTCATCGACCAACTGCCGGAAGCGACGATGTTGCGAGTGGAAGCCGCGAGCGGCCAGCGTGTGGTCTACAGCCTGCTGCGCAACCGCGCGCACAGCAACGTTGCATTTCTGCTCGGGGAGTCGCTGCGTTATCAGCCAGGCCTGGACACCCTGACCATTTTCCCGGGAGTACTCAGCAGTTATCCGAACTTCATGTTCAATATCCCGGCCGGGGAAGTTCCGGCGTTTGTGGACGCCATGGAAAACGCCAAAGATGCCGATCGTTTCGAGAAAATCGTCGAACGCTGGGGGATTCGCCGCAGTCACCCGCAATTCTGGCAGTACTTTCATGACCTGAGCCGCTATATCCATGAGACAGACCCGGTGGAAGAGGGCGTGCTGGATATGAATCGCTACGAAAACCTGTAATCAACCGCTGGTCCCTTGTGGGAGCGAGCCTGCTCGCGAAGGCGGTGTGTCAGACAACGATGATGGTGACTGGCACAACCTATTCGCGAGCATGCTCGCTCCCACCGTGA
>NZ_JABFMU010000016.1 GCF_013359695.1 Pseudomonas sp. C2B4 | reverse complement strand
AAACTGTTACCCATGTGCTTGAACTGTTTTGTTACCTATGTGGGTGAGTCATACCTTGCCCTCCGGTTGGCTTCGCTGCACCTACATGCAATGTGTTCGACTGCGTCGAACGGCGCTGCGCGCCCATCCCCGGATGAACGCCTCCACTCAGCCTCCCGAAGGGGCGGGCAGATCAAAAGCACCCGAGGCGAGCTGACACTCGACCTGTTTGGCGGGTGTATGCAGTCTCCTGTGGGAGCGAGCCTGCTCGCGAAAGCAGTGTGTCATGCAGCATAAATGCTGGCTGGCATGGCCCATTCGTCGGAACGCCGCCCGGAGCCGGCTCGCTCCCACAGGTCTCCCCACAGGTTCTCCATCGCCCCACCCGCTCAACCTTTCACAAAACCTTCATCAAATAGTTAATCCAGAGACATGTGCGAGTCATAGGGCTGACATGCCCCGTGCCTAAAGTCTGTTGAACTCAAATACGGCCATGGACGGCTGTTCAACCAGACAGAGAAGCCCATGAACGCAGCTATCCATGTCGATCATCTGAACAAGACCTTTGCGCGCAAAAGCGCATTGGTCGACCTCGAGCTGACCATCGCGTCCGGTGAGATGGTCGCGCTGATCGGCGCGTCCGGCTCCGGGAAATCCACTTTGCTGCGCCACCTCGCGGGCCTGGCCTGTTGCGATCGCAACAACGGCGGCAGCGTCAAGGTGCTGGGTCGCGAAGTGCAGGCCAGTGGACGGCTCAACGGCAAGGTGCGGCGCTTGCGGGCGGATATCGGCTACATCTTCCAGCAATTCAACCTGGTCAATCGCCTGAGTGTGCTCGACAACGTGCTGCTCGGTTGCCTGGGGCGCATGCCGCGCTGGCGCGGCAATCTGAGCCTGTTCAATGCCGAGGAAAAACAGTTCGCCCTGGAGTCCCTGGATCGCGTTGGCCTGGCGGATCTGGCGGCGCAGCGGGCTTCGACCCTGTCCGGCGGCCAGCAGCAGCGCGTGGCGATTGCCCGGGCGCTGACCCAACGGGCCGAAGTGATTCTGGCGGATGAGCCGATTGCCTCCCTCGATCCCGAGTCGGCGCGCAAGGTCATGGAAATCCTCGCCGACATCAATCGCCGCGACGGCAAGACCGTAGTGGTCACGCTGCATCAAGTCGATTACGCCACCCGATATTGCCCGCGTGCCGTAGCGCTCAAAGGCGGGCGCATTCATTTCGATGGCCGGGCCGCCGAGTTGAGCAGCCATTTCCTCAACGATTTGTACGGTGCCGACATCGACACCAGCCTGATCTGTGTCGACCCGATTCGCCCCGCCGAAGCGCTCCCTCGGCTGGTCATGGCTCGCGCATAACCCTCCCAATTCCCAACCGTTCACCCTCAGGAAACCCTTCCATGTTGAACCGTATCGGTCGTGTTTTTGCTGGTGTAGCCCTCGCTGCAAGCTTTGTATTGGGCACCGCCCAGGCTGAAGAAAAAGCCATCAACTTCGGCATCATGTCCACCGAGTCCTCGCAGAATCTCAAGAGCATCTGGCAGCCGTTTCTCGATGACATGCAGAAGCAGACCGGCCTGAAGATCAACGCCACGTTCGCCTCCGACTATGCCGGCCTGATCCAGGGCATGCGCTTCAACAAGGTCGACGTCGCCTGGCTGGGAAACAAGGCCGCCATCGAAGCGGTGGATCGTTCCAACGGTGAAATCTTCGCCCAGACCGCGGCCGCCAGCGGTGCAGCCGGTTACTGGAGCGTGTTGATCGCGCGCAAGGACAGCCCGATCAACTCCGTCGACGACATGCTGAAAAACGCCAAGACCCTGACCTTCGGCAACGGTGATCCGAACTCCACTTCCGGCTACCTGGTGCCGGGCTACTACGTGTTTGCCAAGAACAACGTCGATGCCGCCACGGCGTTCAAGCGCACCCTCAACTCCAGCCATGAGGTCAACGCGCTGAGCGTGGCCAAGGGACAACTGGACGTGGCGACCTTCAACACCGAAAGCTGGGATCGCCTGGAAGTCACCCAGCCTGACAAGGCGGCGATGCTCAAGGTGATCTGGAAGTCGCCGCTGATCCCGGCCGACCCACTGGTGTGGAGCAAGGCCCTGAGCGACAGCGAGAAGCAGAAGATCCGCGATTTCATCTTCAGCTACGGCGACACCGATGCCGAGAAAGCCGTGCTCAAGGGCATGCAGTTGGGCAAGTTCCTGAAATCCAGCGACGACCAGTTGTTGCCGATCCGTCAGCTGGAGCTGTTCAAGCAGCGCACTACGATCGCCGCCGACACCAAGCTTGAAGCGGCGGACAAGACCAGGAAGCTTGCCGAGATCGATGCCGAACTGGCCAAGCTGCAAGAGCGCATCACCTTGCTCGAAAAAACCGCCGACAAAAAATCCGCGGCCAACGGCTAACCCCTGTAGGAGCGAGCCTGCTCGCGATGAACGTAAGGACACCGCGTTTCTCCCGGTTTCCCGCGTCATCGTTGGCGACCATCGCGAGCAGGCTCGCTCCTACAGGTTCTGCATTACGCCATTTAGAGAACCCTTATGACCACTCTGCACGCTGAAGCTGTCGGCAAGCGCACCTGGCCGCAGTACGCCGGTTGGGGCCTGTTCCTGGTCCTGCTGGCCTGGGCCTGGCACGGCGCCGAAATGAACCCGATGGCGCTGTACCGCGACTCGGGAAACATGGCGACCTTCGCCGCGGATTTCTTCCCGCCGGATTTCCACGAATGGCGCGCCTACCTCAAGGAAATGATCGTCACCGTACAAATCGCCCTCTGGGGCACGGTGCTGGCGATTGTCTGTTCGGTGCCGCTGGGCATCCTCTGTTCGGAAAACATCACGCCGTGGTGGATTCACCAGCCGCTGCGCCGGGTGATGGACGCCTTTCGTTCGATCAATGAAATGGTCTTCGCCATGTTGTTCGTGGTGGCCGTGGGCCTGGGGCCATTCGCCGGTGTCCTGGCGCTGTGGATCAGCACCACCGGCGTGCTCGCCAAGCTGTTCGCCGAGGCCGTGGAAGCGATTGATCCGGGGCCTGTCGAAGGGGTTCGTGCCACCGGCGCCAGTGCCTTGCAAGAAGTCATCTACGGCGTGATCCCGCAAGTGATGCCGCTGTGGGTGTCTTACGCGTTGTACCGCTTCGAGGCCAACGTGCGCTCGGCGACGGTGGTGGGGATGGTCGGGGCTGGCGGCATTGGCGTGATCCTCTGGGAAAACATCCGCGCCTTCCAGTTCGTTCAAACCTGCGCGGTGCTGTTGGTGATCATCGTGGTCGTGAGCCTGATCGACATCCTCTCGCAACGCCTGCGCAAGCAGTTCATCTGACTTTTCGGAGGGGTGCCTGCGGGCGCTTTTTTTAAAGCATGCAGTTGTCTAGACAAGATGAGCCGGTGTACCGCGAACTCGCCGACATCCTGCGTCGGGAACTGGCGAGCTACAGCGCCGGGGATTTCCTGCCAGCGGAGGTGCAACTGGCCGAACGCTTCGGCGTCAACCGCCACACCTTGCGCCGGGCCATCGATGAACTGGTGTTCGAAGGCAGCCTGTTGCGGCGTCAGGGCAAAGGCACGCAAGTGCTGGAGCGACCGCTGATTTACCCCATGGCCGCCGACAGTGCCTACAGCCAGTCGTTGTCGGCCCAGGGCTTGGGCGTCGAGGCGGTGCTGCTCAAGCGCCGTTATTGCTTCGCCAGTCGTGAAGAGGCGGAGTATCTGGGCATTGCCGAGATGGCGCCGATGATCGAGTTGCAGACCCTGCGCAAGCTCGACGGACAACCGGTCAGCCTGATTCGCCACCGTTACTGCGCCAGTTATGCGCCGCTATTGGCGGACTACACCGGTGGCTCCCTGCGCCAATACCTGAGCGAACGCGACCTGCCGCTGACCCGCACGCAAAGCCTGATCGGCGCCCGTTTGCCCAACCGCGAAGAGGCGGCTTTGCTGATGATGCCCCGGCATTTGCCGGCCCTGAGTGTGTTCACCCTTTCCCGCGATCGCGACGGCCGTGCCGTGGAGCTGGCCCAGTCCACCAGCCGTTCGGATCGCTTCCAGTACCAGGTCGTCACCTGATGGAGAACCAACCGATGAATCCTGCTTCTCACACCGCCCGGCAACACTGGATCGGCGTGCTGGCCCGCGCTCGTCGCAGCGAATTGCAGTCCCATGAAGCCGCGCTGCGCGACGTCGAATACCAACTGATCCGCGCCCCGGAAATCGGCATGACCCTGGTCCGTGGCCGCATGGGTGGCAACGGCGCGCCGTTCAACGTTGGCGAAATGAGCGTGACCCGTTGCGTCGTGCGCCTGGCCGATGGCCGCACCGGCTACAGCTACCTGGCGGGGCGCGACAAGGTCCACGCCGAACTCGCCGCCTTGGCCGATGCGCATTTGCAAGGCACGCAGCAGCGCCATTGGCTCGACCAGATGATCACGCCGCTGGCCCAGACCCAGGCCGAACGCCGGGCGCAGAAAGAGGCGGACACCGCCGCCACCAAAGTCGAATTCTTCACCCTCGTGCGAGGAGAAAACTGATGAGCGCACAGCTGTTGCAACCGGCATTCGCCGACCCGGTGCTGGATTCTCAGCGCGGGTTTCGCGCGGCGCTCAAGGCACTGGCGGGTCCAGGCCTGATCCAGACCCTGCACGCCACGCCGAGCCTCGAAGGCCTGGCGCCGGCGACCTATGCGCTGTGCCTGGCGCTGCTGGATGTGGACACGCCGCTGTGGCTGGCGCCGTCGTTCGACACGCCGCTGATCCGCGCCAACCTGGCGTTCCATTGCGGTTGCCCGCTGACCGCGAATCGTGAAGACGCCTGTTTTGCCTTGCTCGCCGCCGACGATCTGCTCGACCTGAGCGGTTTTGACCATGGCAACGACCGGTACCCCGATCAGTCCTGCAGCTTGTTGGTTCAACTGCCGAGCCTCGATGGCGGGGCAGGGCTGGCCTGGCGCGGACCGGGGATCGAGACCGAACACCGCGTTGCGCTGCCGGTGGCCGAGGGCTTCTGGGGCGAGCGTGAACGCCGCAACGAATTTCCCCGTGGCCTGGATGTATTTTTCACCGCCGACCAGAACCTGATCGGCCTGCCGCGCAGCACTCGCATCACACAGGAGCGTGCCTGATGTACGTAGCCGTCAAGGGTGGCGAACAGGCCATCGACAATGCCCACCGTCTGCTGGCGAAAAAGCGCCGGGGCGATACCTCGGTCACTGAATTGAGCGTCGAGCAGATCCGCCAGCAACTGCCGCTGGCGGTGGCGCGGGTGATGAGCGAGGGCTCGCTGTACGACGAAGAACTGGCCGCGCTGGCGATCAAGCAAGCGGCTGGGGATCTGGTCGAAGCGATTTTCCTGTTGCGCGCCTATCGCACCACGCTGCCACGCTTCAGCCCGAGCCTGCCGATCGACACCTCGAACATGCTGCTTAGCCGCCGTCTGTCCGCCACGTTCAAGGACGTGCCCGGTGGGCAACTGCTGGGGCCGACCTTCGATTACACCCATCGCCTGCTCGACTTCGCGCTGCTCGCCGAAGGCGAGTATCCCGGGCCACAAACGACCCCGAACGCCAGCCTCGAAGCCTGCCCGCGAGTCCTCGGCTTGCTGGCCAAGGAAGGTTTGATCAAAAACGAATCCGACAACAACGACACGGTCGCGGACATCATCCGTGACCCGCTGGAGTTGCCGGCCAGCCGCGCCGAACGCCTGCAAGCCCTGGCCCGTGGCGATGAAGGTTTCCTGCTGGCGCTCGGCTACTCGACCCAGCGCGGCTACGGCCGCAACCACCCGTTCGCCGGGGAAATCCGCATCGGTGAGGTGGAGGTGTGGATCGATCCTGAGGAGCTGGGTTTCCCGATCAATCTGGGCAGCATCGAAGTCACCGAGTGCGAGATGGTCAACCAGTTCGTCGGCTCGGCCACCGAACTGGCGCAGTTCACCCGCGGCTACGGCCTGGCCTTCGGACATGCCGAGCGCAAGGCCATGGGCATGGCGCTGGTCGACCGCGCCTTGCGCGCCAAGGAGTTCAACGAAGAGATCGAGTCCCCGGCGCAGCAGGAAGAATTCGTGCTGATGCACTGCGACAACGTCGAGGCCGCCGGCTTCGTTTCCCACCTCAAACTGCCTCACTACGTGGACTTCCAGGCCGAACTGGAATTGATCCGCAAACTGCGCAAGCCTGCCGAGGGCAACACCCATGAATGACCTGAGCCAGGTACCCGTGCGCGACGCGGCGTACAACTTCGCCTACCTCGATGAACAGACCAAACGCATGATCCGCCGCGCCTTGCTCAAGGCCGTGGCGATCCCCGGTTACCAGGTGCCGTTCGGTGGCCGCGAGATGCCATTGCCGTACGGCTGGGGCACCGGCGGCATGCAGTTGACCGCCGCGATTCTCGGCGACGATGACGTGCTCAAGGTGATCGACCAGGGCGCCGACGACACCACCAACGCCGTGTCGATCCGCCGTTTTTTTGCCCGTACCGCTGGCGTGGCCACCACTGAGGCGACGCCGGAAGCGACGGTGATCCAGACCCGTCACCGCATCCCGGAAACGCCGCTGCACGCCGATCAGATCATGGTCTATCAGGTACCGATCCCTGAGCCGCTGCGCTTTATCGAACCCTCGGAAACCGAGACCCGAACCATGCACGCCCTCAATGATTACGGGGTGATGCACGTCAAGCTCTACGAGGACATCGCCACCTTCGGCCACATCGCCACCGCCTATGCCTACCCGGTGATGGTCGACGAACGCTACGTGATGGACCCGTCGCCAATCCCCAAATTCGACAACCCGAAACTCGACATGAGCCCGGCGCTGATGCTGTTCGGCGCTGGCCGCGAGAAGCGCCTGTACGCCGTACCGCCCTTCACCAACGTCACGAGTCTGGACTTCGAGGATCACCCGTTCGAAGCGCAAAAGTGGGACGAGTGCTGTGCCATTTGCGGTAGCCGCGAGTCATTCCTCGACGAGTTGATCCTCGACGATGCCGGTACCCAGAGCTTCGTCTGTTCCGACACCTATTACTGCGCCCAGCGCGTCAGCCAGCAGGAGCAGGGCCAATGAACCAGGCGCTGAAAAACGATCTGTCCGTGTCCACCGAACCCTTGTTGCAAGTGCGTGATTTGTCATTGTTGTACGGCCCGGAAAAGGGCTGTCAGGACGTCAGCTTCGACCTCTATCCTGGCGAGGTTTTGGGGATTGTCGGCGAGTCGGGGTCCGGTAAATCGACCTTGCTCTCGCTGCTCAGCGGACGACTGCCGCCGCAAAAAGGTCGCATCGGTTACCGCGACAAGCAGGGCCAATGGCTCGACCTCTACAGCGCCAGCGAAGCCGAGCGCCGCACCTTGTTGCGCACTGAATGGGGCTTCGTCGAACAGAACCCGCGAGACGGTTTGCGCATGGGCGTGTCGGCCGGCGCCAACATCGGCGAGCGCTTGATGGCCCAGGGCGTGCGCAATTATCAGCAACTGCGCGGGGCGGGGCTGGACTGGCTGAGCCAGGTGGAAATCGATCCGCAACGCATCGACGACTTGCCCCGGACCTTTTCCGGCGGCATGCAACAACGCCTGCAAATCGCCCGCAACCTGGTGTCGAGTCCGCGCCTGGTGTTCATGGACGAGCCGACCGGCGGCCTCGACGTCTCGGTGCAGGCACGTTTGCTCGACCTGTTGCGCGGGCTGGTGCGTGAGCTGGATCTGGCGGTGGTGATCGTCACCCATGATCTGGCGGTGGCGCGTCTGCTAGCCGATCGGCTGATGGTGATGCGCCGCTCGCGGGTGGTGGAAACCGGGCTGACCGATCAGATCCTCGACGATCCGCAGCACCCTTACTCTCAACTGTTGGTGTCTTCGGTGTTGCAGCCATGATGAATACCTTGATCGAGGTCCGTGACCTCTCGAAAACCTTCACCCTGCACCAGCAGAACGGCGTAGTCCTTAATGTGCTGCGCGGTGTGGATTTCAGCGTGGCGGGCGGCGAATGCCTAGTGCTGCACGGCCAGTCCGGCGCCGGTAAAAGCACCTTGCTGCGCACCCTGTATGGCAACTATCTGCCGGCGGGCGGCAGCATCCGTGTGCAGCACGACGGCCAGTGGCTGGAACTGGTGGGCGCCGAGCCCCGGGACATTCTGCAGGTGCGTCAACGCACCCTCGGCTATGTCAGCCAGTTCCTGCGGGTGATTCCGCGAGTGGCGTGCCTGGACGTGGTGATGGAGCCGGCCCTGGCCCGTGGCTGGTCCAAGTCACTGGCGCAATCCCGCGCCGAGCTGCTGCTCAGTCGCCTGAACATTCCGCAACGTCTCTGGCAACTGGCGCCCGGTACTTTTTCCGGTGGCGAACAGCAGCGGGTCAACATCGCTCGCGGGTTCATGGTGGCGTGGCCGGTGATGCTGCTCGACGAACCCACGGCCTCCCTCGATGACAACAATCGCCAGGTGGTGCTGGAGCTGATGAACGAAGCCAAGCAAGCCGGTGCCGCGCTGATCGGCATCTTCCACGACCACGTCGCCCGCGAGGCGGTTGCCGATCGCCATCTCGACATGACTCCCAGTGCTGTGAACGACAAGGAATACGCCGATGCCCGTTGAACAGATCCTCAGCAATGCCCAACTGGTCACCGCTGACCGCGTGTTCTACGGCACCGTGCTGCTGCGCGACGGCTTGATTGCCGACGTTGCCGAAGGCCCCAGTCGTTTGCCCCAGGCCCAGGACCTCAACGGCGATTACCTGCTGCCGGGGTTGGTGGAGCTGCACACCGACAACCTTGAAAAACACATGACTCCGCGCCCCGGCGTGGACTGGCCATCGCGCTCGGCGGTGCTCAGCCACGATGCGCAGATTGTCGCGGCGGGGATCACCACGGTGTTCGACGCGGTGTCCATCGGCGACGTGAACCCCAAGGGCAATCGCATGCAGAAACTGCCGGCGATGCTCGAAGCGATTTCCAGCGCTTCGGATGCCGGGCTGACCCGCGCCGAGCACCGCCTGCACTTGCGCTGCGAGCTGTGCCACCCGGATACCCTGAGCGTGTTTCGTGATCTGGTGGAGCATCCGCTGGTGCAACTGGTGTCGGTGATGGACCATTCGCCGGGTCAGCGCCAATTTGTGCTGGAGTCCAAGTACCGTGAGTACTACATGGGCAAATACCACCTGACGACAACGCAGATGGACGAATTCATCACCTTGCAGATGGCCAACTCCCGCGAGTACAGCGACCGCTATCGTGCGGCGATTGTCGAGCATTGCCTGGCCCGTGGCCTGTCGGTAGCCAGCCATGACGACGCGACCCTGGCCCACGTCGAGGAGTCGGCGCGCTACGGCATGACCATCGCCGAATTCCCGACCACCGTCGAAGCGGCGCGTGGTTGCCGGGAGCAGGGCATGCAGGTGTTGATGGGCGCACCGAACATCGTGCGTGGCGGTTCGCACTCGGGTAACGTGGCGGCCGCCGACCTGGCGGCTGAGGGGCTGCTGGATATTCTGTCCAGCGACTACTATCCGGCGAGCCTGCTGCAAGCGGCGTTTGCCCTGGCGGCCCAGAGCGAACGCATCGACCTGGCCTCCGCGATGCGCATGGTCAGCCTGGCCCCGGCCAGGGCAGCAGGACTGAATGATCGCGGCGAAATCGCCCCGGGCCTGCGTGCGGATCTGGTGCAGGCGCGCAGTCAGGACGGTTTACCGGTGGTCCAGCAAGTATGGCGACAAGCGAAGAGGGTGTTTTGATGTCAGGCAGGTTGATCTATCTCATCGGGCCTTCCGGTTCGGGCAAGGACAGCCTGCTGGATGCCTCACGCACGCGGTTGGCCGAACGCGGCTGCCGCATCGTGCGGCGGGTCATCACCCGCTCGGCGGAAGCCGTGGGCGAGGCGGCGCTGGGCGTCAGCCAGCAGCAGTTCGCCGAGATGCAGGCCCGGGGCGCGTTTGCCCTGAGCTGGCAGGCCAATGGCCTGGCCTATGGCATCCCGCGGGAAATCGACGATTGGCTGGCGTCGGGCGACGACGTGCTGATCAATGGCTCGAGGGGGCATCTGCCGCAAACCCGCGAGCGCTATCCGAACGTACTGGTGGTGTTGCTGACCGTGGACGAGGTCGTGCTGCGTCAACGCCTGCTGGGGCGCGGACGTGAGTCCGTGGCCGAGATCGATCTGCGGCTGGCGCGCAATGCCCGCTTCGGCGAACGCCTGCTGGCCGAAGACCCGAGCGTGCACCTGCTCGACAACTCCGGCCCGTTGGAACGTACGGTCGAACGCCTGCTGGCCTGCATCGACGAGCCCGCAGCATGCGCCTGACATTGCTGGGCACCGGTGATGCGCGACAGGTGCCGGTCTATGGTTGCGAATGTCAGGCCTGCGTTCGCGCCCTTAGCGATGAACGCCTGCGACGTCGACCGTGCTGCGCACTGATCGAATGCGGTGACCAGCGCTGGCTGATCGACAGCGGACTGCCCGACCTCACCGAACGCTTCCCGCCGCGCAGTTTCAACGGCATCTTCCAGACCCACTACCACGCCGACCATGCGCAGGGTTTACTGCACCTGCGCTGGGGGCAGGGCCTGGTGATTCCGGTGCATGGGCCGGCGGACACGGAAGGCTTGGCGGATCTCTACAAGCATCCGGGCATCCTCGATTTCAGCCGGCCGTTCGAGGCGTTTGAAAACCGCACATTCGGCGTGCTAAGCATTACCGCGCTGCCGTTGCTGCACTCCAAACCGACCCTCGGCTATCTGCTGGAGGGCGAGGGCCGACGGATCGCCTACCTGACCGACACCGTGGGCCTGCCACCCGCCACCGTGACCTTTCTGCAACGCCAGCCGCTGGACGCGCTGGTGCTCGACTGCTCGATGCCGCCCCAACCCCAGGCACCGCGTAATCACAACGACCTGAACCTGGCGTTGCAGTGCATTGATGAGTTGCAGCCTGAAGTAGCGGTGTTGACCCATGTCGGGCATACGCTGGATGCGTGGTTGATCGAGCATCGCGGTGAGTTGCCGGGGAATGTCAGCGTGGGGTTTGATGGGTGTGTGTTGTAGGAAGAGCTGCCTCGTCTTCGACGCCGTTTGCTTTCTGTGGGAGCGAGCCTGCTCGCGAAGACGACCTGACAGCCGACCTGGTCTCAGGTGAACGCCTACAGTTGTGGGCTGCGTTCAGCCCTCCTTCAACATCAACCCCTGCACATACTCCACAAACGCCCGAGCCTTCGCACTGGCCATCCTGCCCGTTGGAAAGACCGCCCACAGGTCCTGATTCGGCAGCGTCCAATCGGCGATCACTTCCCTGACTGAACCGTTGGCCAGTTCTGGCGCAAACATCCACTCCGAGGCCATGGTCAGCCCCAGATGGGCCAGTACCGCTTCACGCAGGCCCTCGGCGGCGTTGACGCGGATTCTGCCGCTGATGGTCACCGGTTGTTCTTCGCCAGCCTTTTTGAATGTCCAACTGGCCCCGCCCCCCAAGGTGTAGACGATTGCCTGATGCTGACTCAAATCGGCAGGGCAGGCGGGTTCGCCGTGTTTGTCGAAATAGGCAGGCGTGCCGAGCACCACGCGCCGGCATTCGGCGATCTTGCGCGCCGTGAGGCCGGAGTCGCTCAAGGTGCCCAGGCGCAGCGCAACGTCGACGCCTTCTTCCACCAGATTGATGTTGCGATCATCGAGCATCAGGTCGATGTTGAGTTGCGGGTTCTGCTCCAGAAACGGTCCCAGGTGCGGCACGATGTGCTGTCGGCCGAAGGTCACGGCGGCGCAGATGCGAAGGTTGCCGCTCAGGCCGCTGGCCGAACCACGAGCAGCGTTATCGGCCTCGTCGGCTTCCTCGATGGCGCGCTTGGCCCGTTCGAAAAAGGCCAGGCCGGCCTCAGTGGGGGTGAGGCCTCGTGTGGAGCGCAGCAGCAGTCGGACCGCGAGTCGTTTTTCCAGTTGCGCGATGGTTTTCGACACGGCGGGCTGACCGATATCCAGCCGCCTGGCGGTGGCAGAAAACGAGCCGGTTTCCACCACGTAGACAAAGGTTTCCATAGCGGCGAGGCGATCCATCGTGGGTCCTTTTACAAAATGACAGTGTGGGAGCGAGCCTGCTCGCAAGGCGTCCGGTCAGTCGGCATCCATGTTGAATGTTACGCCGTCTTCGCGAGCAGGCTCGCTCCCACAAAGGGCAGTATTCAATCAGATGCTGTAAAACAACCAAGCGTCGCGTTGCGGATTTTTGTGCTTGAGTAAATATAACTCTAGGGTTATTTTTATTCGGGCCAGAGCAAGGAGGCGGATGGTGCAGAGCAGGCTACTGATCAAGGAGTTGATGGAAGCAGGTTGGACATTGGACCGTGTCACTGGCAGTCATCACATCTTCATTCACCGTTACAACCCGTTCACGATTCCCGTTCCTCACCCGAAAAAGGATTTGCCGGTCGGGACGGTCAAGAGCATCAGGAGGCGAGCCGGGCTTTTTTACCCGCTGGTCAGTTACGCAGGAGATCCATAATGCAATATCCAATCTGTATCGAGTGGGGCGACGAAAACACCGCCATCGGTATCCAGATCCCCGATATTCCAGGCGCGGTTACCGCCGGGGATACTTTTGAAGACGCCTATAACGCGGCGGTCGAGATTGCCCACATCCTGCTGCAGGAAATTGCGGCGGACGGGGCAACGATTCCGATGCCGACATCAGCAGCCGAGCATCGAACCAATCCAGAGTTTGCCGACATGGGTTGGGGGATGCTGGAGCTGGACATCTCGCCGTACCTGGGCAAGACCGAGAAGGTCAACGTGACCCTGCCGGGCTACGTGATCCAGCGCATCGACCGTTATGTGCGCGAACACAATGTCAAAAGCCGCTCGTCGTTTCTGGCGGATGCGGCGATGGAGAAGCTGGTTCGGTATTGAGTGGTGTCAGCCACAGCGCTATCGCGGGCAAGCCTTGCTCCTACAGGTTAGTGAGTAACCTGTAGGAGCAAGGCTTGCCCGCGATGCTTTTGGCGGTTTATGCCGTCGCCAGCGAACGCTTTTCTGAAACACTCAAAAACCGCACCAACGCCACCAACGGGAACGCACTGCCCACCACCACGATCCACAACCAGCCGCCATGCTCATACACCGCACTGGCCACCGAAGAACCGAACGCACCGCCAATGAAAATGCTGGTCATGTACAACGCATTCAGGCGACTGCGACTCTGGGCGTCCAGGGCGTAGACCGCACGTTGACCCAGGACCATGTTCATCTGTACGCAAAAATCTAGCACCACGCCGGTCACGGCCAGGCCGATGACGCTGTAAGCCGGATGGATGAAGGCCGGCAGGAAACTCAGGCTGGCAAACAGCAGGGCCAGCAAGGAAGCGATGCGGGTGTGGCCGGCATCGGCCAGGCGACCGGCGATGGGTGCAGCGATGGCCCCGATCGCCCCGACCAGCGCGAAGATGGCGATCTGTGATTGCGACAAACCGTGATTGCGCGCCAGTTCCAGTGGCACGGCGGTCCAGAACAGGCTGAACGTGGCGAACATGCAACCCTGGTAAAACGCGCGCTGGCGCAGTACCGGTTGCTTTCGCAACAGCGTCCACAGTGAACCGAGCAACTGGCCATACGATGCACTGTGATCAGGCTGGCGCTTGGGAATGGTCACCGCCAGCACGATGCTGATGGCCGCCATCAGCAGCGCCGCAATCACAAACATCGCACGCCAGCCAAAGTGGTCGGCCACCACGCTGGAAACCGGCCGCGCCAACAGGATCCCCAGCAGCAGACCGCCCATGATGCCGCCGACTACGCGGCCACGGGACTCTTCCGGCGCCAGGTGTGCGGCCAGCGGAATCAGGATTTGCACCGACACCGAACTGAAGCCCACCAGCAGCGAGATCAGCAAAAACACGTTCGGCTGATCGGTGAATGCTGCGCCCAGCAGACTGGCAATCGCCACCACGGTGGTGATGATCATCAACCGGCGGTTCTCCAGCAGATCGCCCAGCGGTACCAGGAAAAACAGTCCCAACGCATACCCGATCTGGGTGAGCGAAACGATGAAGCTGGCCATGGTGCTGGTCAGGCCGACGTCCGGCGCAATCAGGCCGATGATCGGTTGGGCGTAGTAGATATTGGCCACGATGGCGCCGCAGCAAAAAGCGAACAGCAGCACCATGCCTCGGGTCATTGTCGCGGTGCCATGGGGCACCCGGGTCGCTGGATTCATAACGTGTCTCGCTGAGCAAAAAAGAATGCGTGCAGGCTAAGGGCCTGACCCATGCGGCGGAAGAGAGATTGGAGTGATAGCAGTCATTCCATTGCGGAATGAGTGATGAACGCGCATGCCGTCCGCCGATGACCGTTGCGTCAAAAAATCATGGGTCGATGATACATTCACTTACATCTTGTTCGATAGCGTGCTTATGTTCTCTTTCACGTTTGATCACAGGAAGGCGCTCCCATGAATGCGATGTTCGGTCACCTTGTTCGCGGCGTTTCGGTTGTGACGTTGATCGGCCTGTTCAGCACCGGTCTGGCTCAGGCGCAGGATGTACCGGGCATGCGTATCGGTATACGCGGCGAAATTACCGGTGTGAGTCCTGACGTACTGAAAGTCCATGCCAACAGCGGTGAGAACGTAGTGATCAACCTGACCAGGGACACCAAGGTTCGCGCCGTCACCCTGGCCAATATCGAAGACATCAAGCCCGGCAGTTACATCGGTTCGGCTGCCATTCCTCAAGAAGATGGCAGCCTGAAGGCGCTGGAGGTGCACGTCTTCCCGCCGGAACTGGCGGGCAGCGGCGACGGCCATCGGCCTTTCGATCTGGTCAAGGGCAGCAGCATGACCAACGGCAGCGTCGGCGACCTGGTGGTCAGCAATGGCCGGGTGTTGACCGTGAACTACAAGGGTGGCCAACAGAAGATTCTGGTGCCGGAAGACGTGCCCATCGTCAACCTGGTGCCGGGGGATCGCATCTTGCTGAAGGTGGGCGTGAAAATCGTCACGTTCGTGACCCAAAGTGCGGATGGAACGCTGACGGCCCAATCTATATCGGCAGGTAAGGACGGGGTAACGCCGCCGATGTAATGGCGTGCTTATATTTCTGTGGGAGCGAGCCTGCTCCCACAAGGACATACCGGCCATCCGAAGAAGCGCCCGCTTTCCCGCGACAGCTAAAATCAACAGGGGGATCACTTCAACGCGTCCTTACAAAGCGGGAGTATCACGATGAAAATCGTATCTTCGCTGGCGTTGGTGGTAGCGGTTGGGACGATCTCCGGGTGCTCGACGGTGCCTGACAGCCAGGTCACCAACGTTCCCCTGAACGCTACTTCCATTAATGCCGGGAACATCGCCCGGCCAATCATGATGCCCGATGGTCAAGCAACCGTATTCTGGTTTGCGGTCAGTGGCGAGTCCATGGGCAGCGCATTGCCAGGTCGTTTGCAGGCCTATATCTACCCGGGAAGCTGTGCAAGCCTGGGTGCGAAACCCGCCTATGACATGAACGATGGCCCTAATGCGCGGTTCTATTCGCAAGCGTCCATGCAATATTTCTGGAAAAGCGCACCGGTACCGGTCGAGACGCTACGAGCCGGCGGCTATGCGTTAGTTGTGCGTGAAAGCCCGGCCGATGGTCACCAGGCGATTTTCTGCGGCAACTTGAGCTGAAACACGAGCTGAAATACGCACCACCACTGTGGGAGCGAGCCTGCTCGCGAAAAACGCCCGGACAACGCGTTGACTCAGACAACCTGCATTATCCTGGACGTCCTTCGCGAGCAGGCTCGCTCCCACAGTGGTTCGGTGTTTTACCGACAAAAAAGGCGACCTCTTCAGGTCGCCTTTTTCATGACTGCTCAGTGTTTACTGGGCATAGATCTGATCGAAAATCCCGCCATCGTTGAAGTGGGTTTTCTGCACGGTGCGCCAGTCGCCGAAGGTTTTCTCTACCGACAGGAAGTCCACTTTCGGGAAACGGTCGGTGTACTTGGCCAACACCGCCGGATCACGTGGACGCAGGTAGTTGGCGGCGGCGATTTCCTGGCCTTCCGGCGACCACAGGTACTTCAGGTATTCCTCGGCGGCAGCGCGGGTGCCTTTTTTGTCGACGGATTTGTCGACCACCGATACCGGCGGCTCGGCTTCGGCGGAGACGCTCGGATAGATCACTTCGAACTGGTCGCGACCGAACTCGCGGGCGATCATTTCGGCTTCGTTCTCGAAGGTCACCAGCACGTCGCCGATCTGGTTGGTCATGAAGGTGGTCGTCGCGGCACGGCCACCGGTGTCTAGTACCGGCGCTTGCTTGAACAGCTTGCCAACGAAATCCTTGGCCTTGTTTTCGTCGCCGCCGTTTTTCAGCACATAGCCCCAGGCCGACAGATAGGTGTAGCGACCGTTACCCGAGGTTTTCGGGTTCGGCACGATGACCTGAACGCCATCCTTGAGCAGATCCGGCCAGTCTTTCAGGGCTTTCGGGTTGCCCTTGCGCACGATGAACACGGTGGCCGAGGTGAAGGGCGCGCTGTTGTTCGGCAGGCGCGTGACCCAGTTGTCCGGGACCAGTTTGCCGTTGTCGGCCAGGGCATTGATGTCGGTGGCCATGTTCATGGTGATCACGTCAGCCGGCAGGCCGTCGATGACCGAACGCGCCTGTTTGCTGGAGCCGCCGAAGGACATCTGCAGGGTGATGTTTTCGTTGTGCTCGGCTTGCCAGTGCTTCTGGAACGCAGTGTTGTAGTCCTTGTAGAAATCGCGCATCACGTCGTAGGAAACGTTGAGCAGGGTCGGTGCGGCCTGAGCCACGCTGGTCAATGCCAGGCCAGCGGCCAGAAGTGAGGCGCCAAAGAGTTTTTTCACTGCGAATTCCTTGTTCTGTGTATGTAGGAGCTGCCGCCCCACCTGTAGGAGCGAGCCTGCTCGCGAAAAACGCCCTGACATCGCGGGCAGTCAGGCAGCCCGCGTCATCGTTGACGTCCATCGCGAGCAGGCTCGCTCCTACAGGTGGGTTATGTGTAAGGGCGATACCATTTTGGCAGCGACTATAGCCGGGCTCGCATAGACCTTTAAAGATTAAAAAGTACTTTGCTTATTCCAATTTCTTAAAGAGTGCATTGCCACAACGAGAACAGAACGCGGCGCCATGTTCATGGCTGTTTTTCCGGCACACCGGGCAGTCGTGTTGCAATTGTTCACCACGCATGGCGGTGGCCAGTTCGGCGGTGAAAATCCCGGTGGGCACGGCAATGATCGAATAACCGGTGATCATCACCAGCGATGAAATCACCTGGCCCAGCGGGGTCTTGGGCACGATGTCGCCATAACCCACGGTCGTCAGCGTGACGATAGCCCAGTAGATGCTTTTGGGAATGCTGGTGAAACCACGTTCCGGGCCTTCGACCACGTACATCAGCGTGCCGAACACCGTCACCAGGGTGCAGACACTGAGCAGGAACACGAGGATTTTCTGCTTGCTGCCGCGCAGGGCATCAAGCAGGTAATGGGCTTGTTTCAGGTACGGGCTGAGTTTGAGCACGCGGAAAATCCGCAGCATCCGGATGATCCGGATAATCAGCAGGTACTGGGCATCGGCGTAATACAGCGCGAGGATGCCGGGCACGATCGCCAGTACATCCACCAACCCGTAAAAACTGAAGGCATAGCGCAAAGGCTTGGGCGAGCAATACAGCCGCAGGATGTATTCGCCGAGGAAGATCACCGTGAAGCCCCACTCGATGTACGCCAGCACATCGGCGTAGTTCTTGTGGATGGTGTCGATGCTGTCGAGCATCACGATCACCAGGCTGGCGAGGATGATCAACAGCAAAATGCCGTCAAAACGCCTGCCTGCCTTGGTGTCGGTCTGGAAAATCATGACGTAAAGCCGTTCACGCCAATCTTTGTTGCTGCTGTCCATGGATAACGCCTGACTCAATGATCAGCGCAGCCTAGGTTGATTCTCCCCGTGAGCGCAAGGCGCGGCGTCGACAGCGGTTTTGCCGAGCATCTGAATGCCGGCGCGGATCAGCCAGCAAGCGAGGATGAAGGGGGCGGTGAGCGTGGCCAGGCCGGCGGCGGCAAACAAGGGCGTCAGCAACAGCGCCAGGACGATGCCGAGCAGTGGCAACCAGGGTTGCTGGCGTTGCGCACTGAAGGCGAGAGCAGCCAGTACGGCGTTGTAGCCGCCCAGGCCGAGCAGGGCGGTGCCGGCCTCATGGTGCAACAGACTGGAGCAGAGGCCGAGGATCGAGGCCATCAGCGCCCAACCGAACGCACGGCGGTCGGCGATCAGCAAACCGGCGGCAATCATTGCCCCGGCCAGCGGATGGTCGAGAAACATCACCTGGCCAATCCCTCTGAGCGATGCGGCAAAGAGGTTCGGTGTGTTCAGCTCGATCAGGGGTGTCGGCACCGACGGCGCGGCGAAACACAGCAGCAACCAGCTCAGGCCCACGAACGGCGCGGTGTAGGCGGGCAGGCATTGGTTGACGCGGGCGCGCTTGAGCCATTGCTGAGTGATCATCGCACTCAAGCCACCGGCCGCCAGAATCAGCGGAGGCATCATCGCCGACCAGGGGAAATACAGGCTCAGCAACAGACCGAGCAACACGCCGTTGTAGCTGAACAAGCCAGCCTGGCGATCAGCCTTTGCGTAGTTGCGCCGTTGCGCGGTGAGCAATCCGGCGACGCCTCCGAGCAATGCGCCGCCGAGCAAGGCGGGCGCGGTGAACAGGATTGCCGAGAGGCATAGCAGTCCGCACAGCGGATTGCGCTGGAGGAAGATTTGACTGAAGCCGTTGAGCAAAGCCTCGGCCCAGTCGGGGCAGTGGGTGTTGAAGTGGTTGGCAGGCATGGCAGTTCTAAAAAGTCAGTTAAACCGTGTCGCCGCCTTCGCGAGCAGGCTCGCTCCCACATTGAATCTTTGTTCAATATTAGATTTGTGATCGACACAATCTAATGTGGGAGCGAGCCTGCTCGCGAAGAGGCCGGTATGGGCGCTCTAGATCAACGTCTCGATACGCAATGAGTTAGTCGACCCCGGCTGCCCAAACGGCACACCCGCCGTGATCAATAACGTGTCGCCGCGCTGCGCCATGCCCTGGGCCTGGGCGATTTCCAGCGCTGTCGAACACACTTCATCCACCTGACGCAGCCGATCATTGACCACCGAGTGCACGCCCCAGGCCACAGTCAAGCGACGAGCGGTCTGCAAGTTCGGTGTCAGGTTGAGGATCGGCACCGTCGGCCGCTCCCGCGCCGCACGCAAACTCGACGTCCCCGACTCGCTGTAATTGACCAGCACCGCCACCGGCAGCACGTTGCTGATGCGGCGGATCGCGCAGCTGATTGCATCGGAAACCGTGGCTTCGGCTTTCGGTCGGCTGACGTCGAGCTGGGCTTGATAGTCCGGACCGTTCTCCACCTGACGAATGATCTTGCTCATCATCTGCACGGCTTCGAGCGGGTACTCGCCGGAGGCGGTTTCCGCCGACAGCATCACCGCGTCGGCACCCTCGGCCACCGCGTTGGCGACATCGGTCACTTCGGCGCGGGTGGGTGCCGGGGAGAAGCGCATCGATTCGAGCATCTGCGTCGCCACCACCACCGGTTTACCGAGCTGGCGGCAGGTGCTGATGATGTTCTTCTGGATCTGCGGCACGCTTTCGGCGGGCACTTCTACACCGAGGTCACCGCGAGCGACCATGATCGCGTCGCTCAACTCGGCGATTTCCCGCAGTTGGGTCACGGCCGATGGCTTCTCGATCTTGGCCATCAAAAACGCTTTGTCGCCGATCAGTGCGCGGGCCTCGCGGATGTCATCCGGACGCTGCACGAACGACAGTGCCACCCAGTCCACACCCAGTTCCAGACCGAAACTCAAGTCGCGGCGATCCTTGGCGGTCAGCGGGCTCAGGTCGAGCACCGCTTGTGGCACGTTCACGCCTTTGCGATCCGACAGCTCACCGCCGTTGAGTACGGTGGTGTCGATGGCGTCAGCGTACTTGGTGACCACCCGCAGGCGCAGCTTGCCATCATCGAGCAACAGGTCCATGCCCGGCTCCAGCGCGGCGATGATTTCCGGGTGCGGCAGGTTGACCCGGCGCTCATCGCCCGGCGTGGCATCGAGATCCAGGCGCAGGGCCTGACCGCGGACCAGTTGCACCTTGCCCTCGGCGAACTTGCCGACCCGCAGTTTCGGACCTTGCAGGTCCATCAGAATGCCCAACGGATAATTCAGCTGGCGCTCCACTTCACGGATCCACTGATAACGCTGGGCGTGGTCGGCGTGATCGCCGTGGCTGAAGTTCAGGCGAAAGATGTTGACCCCGGCCTGCACCAGTTCGCGGATGTCGTCGATCCCGTTGATGGCAGGGCCCAGGGTGGCGAGTATTTTGACCTTTTTGTCAGGCGTCATGGTTTTGGGCTCTCAAGGATCAGAATGGCGCGGAAGTCGTTGACGTTGGTGCGGGTCGGCTCAGTGACGATCAATGCGTCCAGCGCCTCGAAATAGCCGTAGCCATTGTTGTTGTCCAACTCGTCGCTGGCGCTCAGGCCGAGGGCAGCGGCGCGGGCGTAGCTGTCCGGGGTCATGATGGCGCCGGCATTGTCCTCGGAACCGTCGATGCCATCGGTGTCGCCGGCCAGCGCATAGACGCCCGGCAGGCCCTTGAGGTTGTCGGTCAGGCTCAGCAGGAACTCGGCGTTGCGTCCGCCACGGCCATTGCCGCGCACGGTGACGGTGGTTTCGCCGCCGGAGAGAATCACGCAGGGCGCCGCCAGCGGCTGGCCGTGCAGCACGACTTGTCGGGCGATGCCGGCGTGAACCTTGGCCACTTCGCGGGATTCGCCTTCCAGGTCGCCGAGGATCAACGGACTGAAACCGGCCTGACGGCATTTCACCGCCGCCGCTTCCAGTGACTGTTGCGGGCGGGCGATCAACTGGAAATGACTACGGGCCAGGCTCGGGTCGCCGGGTTTGACGGTTTCCGATTCCGGGCTTTGCAACCAGGTGCGCACGGAGGCTGGCACGTCGATGTTGTAGCGCTTGAGGATCGCCAGCGCTTCGGTCGACGTGCTCGGATCGGCCACGGTGGGACCGGAAGCGATGACCGTGGCGAGGTCGCCCGGCACATCGGAAATCGCATAGGTGTACACGGTTGCCGGCCAGCAGGCCTTGCCGAGGCGCCCGCCCTTGATCGCCGAGAGGTGCTTGCGCACGCAGTTCATCTCGCCGATGGAGGCGCCGGATTTGAGCAGGGCCTTGTTGATCGACTGTTTGTCGGCCAGGGTGATGCCGGCTGCCGGGAGGGCGAGCAGCGCTGAACCGCCACCGGACAGCAAGAAGATCACTCGGTCGCTTTCCGTCAGGTTGCTGACCAGCTCGAATACGCGCTTGGCCACAGCCTGGCCGGCGGCGTCAGGCACGGGGTGCGCGGCTTCGACCACTTCGATTTTTTCGCACGGGGCGCCGTGACCGTAGCGCGTCACCACCAGACCGGATACTTCACCCTGCCAGCAACGCTCGACCACCTGGGCCATGGCGGCCGCGGCTTTGCCGGCGCCGATGACGATCACCCGTCCGCTGCGATCGGCAGGCAGATGGGCTTCGAGGACTTGTTGCGGATGGGCCGCGTCGATGGCTGTGGCGAACAGCTCGCGCAGGAATTGTTGCGGATCGACCGACATGGCGGGCTCCCGGAATTCTTGTTATTGGGGTTGTCGCGGACCCTGTGGGAGCGAGCCTGCTCGCGAAGACGGGGTGTCAGTCAACAGAGTTGTTGAATGTGAAACCGCTTTCGCGAGCAGGCTCGCTCCCACAGGTTTGATGCAGTTTGGGGCAGGGCTTACTTCTTGTCGCGGATCGAGAAGTTCGCCATGTGCTCAAGGCCTTTGATCAGCGCCGAGTGATCCCAGTTGCTGCCACCGATGGCCGCGCAGGTGCTGAACACTTGCTGGGCGTTGGCGGTGTTCGGCAGGTTGATGTTCAGTTCCTTGGCGCCTTGCAGGGCCAGGTTCAGGTCCTTCTGGTGCAGGCTGATGCGGAAGCCTGGATCGAAAGTACCTTTGATCATGCGCTCGCCGTGCACTTCGAGGATCTTCGACGAAGCGAAGCCACCCATCAGCGCTTCACGCACCTTGGCTGGATCGGCACCGTTTTTCGAGGCGAACAGCAGGGCTTCGGCCACGGCCTGGATGTTCAGCGCGACGATGATCTGGTTCGCCACTTTCGCGGTCTGACCGTCACCGTTGCCACCGACCAGGGTGATGTTCTTGCCCATGGCCTGGAACAGCGGCAGGGCGCGTTCGAAGGCATCGGCATCGCCGCCGACCATGATGCTCAGGGTCGCGGCCTTGGCACCGACTTCACCGCCGGACACTGGCGCGTCGAGGTACTGAGCGCCTTTTTCATTGATCTTGGCCGCGAAGGCTTTGGTGGCGGTTGGCGAGATCGAGCTCATGTCGATCACCACTTTGCCTTTGCCGATGCCGGCAGCGACACCGTCGGCACGGAAGAGTACGTCATCGACCTGCGGGGTATCCGGGACCATGACGATGATGAATTCGGCTTCCTGGGCCACTTCCTTCGGGTTGGCCAGGGCGACGGCGCCAGCGGCAACCAGGTCGGCAGGGGCCGCGTCGTGGTGCGCGGACAGGAACAGGCTGTGACCGGCTTTCTGCAGGTTCGCCGCCATTGGGTGGCCCATGATGCCGGTGCCGATAAATCCGATTTTAGCCATGAGAAAATCCTCGTTTTATTTCGATGCTGCAATGCAGTCTTTGAGACGCAGCAGATTCATTGTGGGAGCTGGCTTGCCAGCGATGGCGGTGGGTCAGGCAACCTATTTGTTTGTGTGCTGCCGCCATCGCGGGCAAGCCCGCTCCCACAGGGTTTTGTATTGTTCGTTCAGATTGCGTTATGGGTTTTGAGCCAGCCCAGTCCCGCTTCGGTGGTGGTCAGTGGCTTGTATTCACAGCCAACCCAACCCTGATAACCGATGCGGTCCAGGTGTTCGAACAGGAAGCGGTAGTTGATTTCACCGGTGCCCGGTTCGTTGCGCCCCGGGTTGTCGGCCAACTGGATATGGTTGATCTCGCCCAGGTGCGATTGCATGGTGCGGGCCAGGTCGCCCTCCATGATTTGCATGTGATAGATGTCGTATTGCAGGAACAGATTGGCGCTGCCGACCTGTTCGCGAATCGACAGGGCTTGCGCCGTGTTGTTCAAGTAGAAGCCCGGGATGTCGCGGGTGTTGATCGCTTCCATCACCAGTTTGATGCCCGCCGCTTGCAGCTTGTCGGCCGCGTAATTGAGGTTGGCGACGAAGGTTTTTTCCACGGTGGCATCGTCAACGCCTTGTGGGCGGATACCGGCCAGGCAGTTGACCTGGGTGTTGCCCAGCACTTGCGCGTAAGCGATGGCCAGGTCGACCCCGGCGCGGAACTCTTCCACACGGTCCGGCAGGCAGGCGATACCGCGTTCACCCTTGGCCCAGTCACCGGCCGGCAGGTTGAACAGTACTTGGGTCAGACCGTTGGCATCGAGCTTGGCCTTGATTTCAGCGGAGCTGAAGTCGTACGGGAACAGGTATTCGACACCGCTGAAGCCGGCCTTGGCGGCCGCTTCGAAACGGGCGAGGAAATCCTGTTCGGTGAACAGCATGGACAGGTTGGCTGCGAAACGCGGCATGGTGGTCTCCCGTAAATATGTGAGGGCCCTTGTGGGAGCGAGCTTGCTCGCGATAGCGGAGCGTCGGCCAACATTAATGTTGGATTTGAAGACGCCTTCGCGAGCAGGCTCGCTCCCACAGGAGGGACTATCAGCAGTTAATCGAGCAACGAAATCGCAGTAGGCGCGTCGTTGCCGACCAGCGCCAGGTCTTCGAATTCGTTGACGGCGTTGATCTCGGTGCCCATGGAGATGTTGGTCACGCGCTCCAGGATAATCTCGACGATCACCGGAACCTTGAACTCCTCGATCATCTGTTCGGCCTTGCGCAGGGCAGGGGCGATTTCAGACGGTTCGAACACACGCAGTGCCTTGCAGCCCAAGCCTTCGGCAACCGCGACGTGATCGACGCCATAACCGTTGAGTTCCGGCGCGTTCAGGTTGTCGAAGGACAGCTGCACGCAGTAGTCCATCTCGAAACCGCGCTGCGCCTGGCGGATCAGACCCAGGTACGAGTTGTTCACCACCACATGGATGTACGGCAGTTTGAACTGCGCGCCTACCGCCAATTCTTCGATCATGAACTGGAAGTCATAGTCGCCCGACAGTGCGACAACCTTGCGGGTCGGGTCGGCCTTGACCACGCCCAGTGCCGCCGGAATGGTCCAGCCCAACGGGCCCGCCTGGCCGCAGTTGATCCAGTGACGCGGCTTGTAGACGTGCAGGAACTGCGCGCCGGCAATCTGCGACAGGCCGATGGTGCTGACGTAGCAGGTGTCCTTGCCGAACACCTGGTTCATCTCTTCGTAAACGCGCTGCGGCTTGACCGGCACGTTGTCGAAGTGAGTCTTGCGCTGCAGGCTGGCCTTGCGCTGCTGGCAGTCCTGCAACCAGGCGCTGCGGTTTTTCAGCTTGCCAGCCGCTTGCCATTCGCGAGCGACTTCGATGAACACGGTCAGCGCGGCAGCGGCGTCGGACACGATGCCCAGGTCCGGGGTGAATACGCGGCCGATCTGGGTCGGTTCGATATCAACGTGAATGAACTTGCGACCTTCGGTATAGACGTCGACCGAGCCGGTGTGGCGGTTGGCCCAACGGTTGCCGACACCCAGGACCACATCGGACTTGAGCAGGGTGGCGTTGCCGTAGCGGTGCGAAGTCTGCAAGCCAACCATGCCGACCATCAGCGGATGATCGTCCGGGATGGTGCCCCAGCCCATCAGGGTCGGAATGACCGGAATGCCGGTCAGCTCGGCAAACTCCACCAGCAGGTCACTGGCGTCGGCATTGATGATGCCACCACCGGCCACCAGCAACGGACGCTCGGCCTGATCCAGCATCGCCAAGGCCTTTTCCACCTGAACGCGGGTCGCGTTCGGTTTGGCCAATGGCAGCGGTTGGTAGGCGTCGATGTCGAATTCGATTTCCGCCATCTGCACGTCGAACGGCAGGTCAATCAGCACCGGGCCTGGACGGCCGGAGCGCATTTCATAGAAGGCCTTCTGAAACGCGTAAGGCACCTGGCCCGGTTCCAGAACGGTGGTCGCCCACTTGGTCACTGGCTTGACGATGCTGGTGATGTCGACAGCCTGGAAGTCTTCCTTGTGCATACGGGCGCGGGGTGCCTGGCCGGTGATGCAAAGGATCGGGATCGAGTCGGCCGAGGCGCTGTAGAGCCCGGTGACCATGTCGGTGCCGGCAGGGCCGGAGGTGCCGATGCACACGCCGATGTTGCCGGCCTTGGTGCGGGTGTAGCCCTCGGCCATGTGCGACGCGCCTTCAACGTGGCGAGCGAGGACATGATCGATGCCGCCGACCTTTTGCAGGGCGGAGTACAGCGGGTTGATGGCGGCACCCGGGATGCCAAAAGCGGTATCAACCCCTTCACGGCGCATCACCAGAACGGCGGCTTCGATTGCTCTCATTTTGCTCATGGTTTTGTGCCTCTTTACGTTTTGTAATTGTATACAAGTGGCTTTGCGCTGAGTGTATTCACGGTGGACGGCGCAGGTCAATCCATTTTCTCAAGCAACCGTTTCATTCGTCGGAAGCCCTATTCACTGTGGCTTTTCGTCGCATGTGGCGCTTTTCGAGAATTATTGTATACAAAAAAATAATTCATTGTGTTCTATTTGTTGCATCGGGCTGCGGCACAAGCGTGAGATCAAAACCGCAATCCACCGGCTTTCCGAAAAACAAAATGAGGACGGCACCATGAGCGCTTTAACCTTGAAAGTCGCAGTCAACCTGGTCAACGAGGCCATCAATGCGGGGCGCGCCATTTCCGCGGCGCCCCTGACCATCGCGGTACTGGATGCCGGTGGGCATCTGATTACCCTGCAACGCGAAGACGGCGCCAGCCTGCTGCGCCCGCAGGTCGCCATCGGCAAGGCCTGGGGCGCCATCGCCCTGGGCAAGGGTTCACGCCTGCTGGCCCTGGATGCCCAGCAACGCCCGGCATTCATCGCCGCTCTGAATAGCCTGGGACAGGGCAGTGTCGTGCCAGCACCGGGCGGCGTGCTGATTCGCGATCAGGCCGGGATTGTGCTGGGGGCGGTGGGGATCAGCGGGGATCTGTCGGATGTTGACGAGCAGTGTGCGATCAACGCGATCGAGGCGTTGGGGTTGAGGGCGGATGCTGGGGTTGCTGCTTGATCTGTAGTGATTGATAGACCGCTTTCGCGAGCAAGCCCGCTCCCACATTCGACCGAGATCTACCTGAAGAAATCCGATCAAATGTGGGAGCGGGCTTGCTCGCGAAGGCAATCTCTCAGACACATCCAGCTAAAAGTCTGTTCCACCATTCTGTAGGCGCTGACCTAGCCTTTCCATGATTTCAACATGAGAGAGGGCAAAGGAATGCCTGAGTTGTCTGCTTCACACCGCCTGCGCATCGGTCGCTATGCCGAGCAAAATCGCATCTACCTGCTGACTGCAAACACCCTGAAAAGGGAACCTGTGTTCTGGGACTACACCCTTGGCAGATTGGTTGTTCGCCACTTTAAGCAAGCACAGGATGAAGGCTTTGCCGACTCTTTGGCCTGGGTAGTCATGCCCGATCATTTTCATTGGTTGATTCAGCTGAACAAAGGCTCGCTGGGGCAATTGATGTGTCAGACCAAATCTCTGAGCACCCGAGCAATCAATGCGGCAACTGGCAGAACAGGCAGTCTTTGGCAGCAGGGTTTCCACGACCATGCTTTGAGAAAAGAAGAAGATCTGGTGAAACTGGCTCGGTATGTAGTGGCTAATCCATTGCGGGCGGGGTTGGTGGAAAAGCTCGACTATCCATTGTGGGATGCGATCTGGGTTTGACAGATGTACCGAGTTGTCTTCATTCGCGGGCTTGTTCGCGAATGGGGGGGCGGATTATTTGTCCGGCTCACACCCCTTGAGCACCAACCGGATGATCGTCTGCGCCGCCGCTTCATAATCTTCCTCATCCAGCTTGGCCTTGCCCGTGATGGCCGTGATTTGCCAGTCGAAGTCGGCATAGGTCTGGGTCGCGGCCCAGATGCTGAACATCAGGTGATTGGGATCGATGGGGGCGATCTGGCCGCGGTCGATCCAGGTCTGGATGCAATCGATGTTGTGCTTGGCCTGGCCGTTGAGCTGTTCGACCAGGTCGGTGCTCAAATGCGGCGCGCCGTGCATGATTTCGCTGGCGAATACCTTGGAAGCAAACGGCAGGTCGCGGGAGATGCGGATCTTCGAACGGATGTAGCCGCTCAGGACTTCGCTGGGCACTCCGTCAGGATTGAACGGCGTCGAAGCCTGGAGGATCGGCTCGATGATGCTTTCCAGGACCTCGCGGTAGAGGTTTTCCTTGGATTTGAAGTAGTAGTAGACGTTGGGCTTGGGCAATCCCGCCTTGGCTGCGATGTCGCTGGTTTTGGTCGCAGCGAAGCCCTTGTCGGCAAACTCTTCACTGGCGGCACGCAGGATCAGTTGTTTGTTGCGCTCGCGGATAGTGCTCATAAACCAGGTGGTTCCTTGCCTGTTCTGGCGGTTGCGCATGGTAGCACCGGCCTTTGGCGGCGCTCAAGAAAGCTCCGTGCGGCGCCGGGCCGCGCTATGCTGCACGGCATTCATTACAGAAGGAAACCCGATTCATGGCAGGAAGCAGTTTGCTGGTGCTGATCGACGACATCGCCGCCGTACTCGACGATGTGGCGTTGATGACCAAAATGGCCGCCAAGAAGACCGCCGGCGTTTTGGGCGACGATCTTGCGCTCAATGCCCAGCAGGTCAGTGGCGTGCGTGCCGAGCGGGAAATCCCGGTGGTCTGGGCGGTCGCCAAGGGTTCGTTCGTCAACAAGCTGATCCTCGTGCCGTCGGCCTTGGCCATCAGCGCGTTCATTCCGTGGCTGGTCACGCCGTTGTTGATGCTCGGCGGCGCTTACCTGTGCTTCGAAGGGTTCGAGAAGCTCGCCCACAAGTTTCTGCACAGCAAGGCCGAAGATCAGGCCGAGCATGCCGAACTGGTGGAGGCGGTGGCCGACCCTGCTGTGGATCTGGTGGCGTTCGAAAAGGACAAGATCAAGGGCGCGATCCGCACCGACTTCATTCTCTCGGCGGAAATCATCGCCATCACCCTGGGTGTCGTGGCCGATTCGGCGCTGACCCAGCAAGTGGTCGTGCTCTCGGGGATCGCCATCGTCATGACCGTCGGCGTTTATGGGTTGGTGGCGGGTATCGTCAAGCTCGATGACCTGGGGCTGTGGCTGACGCAAAAGCCCGGGCAGATCGCCAAAAGCATCGGCGCGGGGATTTTGCGCGCGGCACCGTACATGATGAAAAGCCTGTCGGTGATTGGCACCGCGGCGATGTTCCTGGTCGGTGGCGGCATCCTCACCCACGGCATACCGGTGGTGCATCACTGGATCGAGAGTGTCAGCGCGGGGGCGGGCGGTGCCGGGTTTATTGTGCCGACGTTGCTTAATGGGCTGGCAGGGATTGTGGCGGGGGCAGTGGTGTTGGTGGGGGTGATGGCTGTCAGCAAGATCTGGAAAGCGCTTAAAGGCTGAGGCTTGCTTCCTTCAGCGACACATAACAACTGTGGGAGCGAGCCTGCTCGCGAATGCGGTGTATCAGACAACCATGATGGTGACTGATAAGCCCATTCGCGAGCAGGCTCGCTCCCACAGTGTTTTGTGCTCGCAGTAATTACTCGGCAATCTGCAACTTGCGCGATTCGGTGTACACGTAACGCACCTTCTCGTACTCGAACGGCGAGTTCAGCTGGCCATAGCGGAAGCTGGTCTGATAGCGCTTGTCGACGCCGCGCAAGATCCAGACTTCCGGATGGTTGGAGCTGACCTCGGCAACGTTGAGGAAGTTGATCGCGTTCTCGGCGCTGAAATCGACCACCAGCCCGCCCGTGTCGCGCAGGTTCGATGGGCCGAGGATCGGCAACACAAAGTAGGCGCCGGCTGGAACACCGTAGAAGCCCAGCGTCTGGCCGAAGTCTTCGTTCTGCCGTGGCAGGCCCATGGCGGTGGCCGGGTCCCACAGGCCGGCGATGCCGATGGTGGTGTTGAGCAGCAACCGTCCGGTGATTTCCATCGAACGCTGGCCCTTGAACTGCAGCAGGCTGTTGAGCAGATTCGGCACATCGCCGATGTTGTTGAAGAAGTTGCTCACACCGGTGCGCAAGAAGCTTGGCGTGATGTAGCGATAGCCATCGACCACCGGAAGGAACACCCATTGATCGAACCGGTAGTTGAAGTGGTAAACGCGCCGGTTCCACTCTTCCAGCGGGTCGTAGACGTTCAGCGCGCTGAGGGTCGAGCGTTCGAACTCGCGCTGATCCAGCCCTGGGTTGAACTTGAGTTTGCTCAGTGGCTCCTTGAAGCCGTCACTGTCGACGACCACGGGGGCGTTGGCTTTGCTGTTGTCGGCATTGGCAGCGGTTGCACAGAGTAACGCGGCGATTAGCAGGAGGTATTTAGCCACGGAAGAACTCCAGCATGGCGTCGCTGTTGACGCGGTAGTTAAGGTTGCCGCAGTGGCCGCCCAGCGGGTAAACGGTCAGGCGATCGCCAAAGGTCTTGCGCAGGAATCCGAGGTCCCCCGGGCCGAGGATCACGTCGTCGGCGTTGTGCATGACGGCGATTTTCGGGCTGTTGCGCAGGTAATCCTCGAGCGCATACAGGCTCACCTGGTTAATCAGTTGCAGCAGGCTGCCGCCATCGGTGCGGGCACGCCACATCGGGATCACTTGCTCGGTGATGTAGCAATCGAAGTCGCACTGCAGCGCGCGCTTGAGATACGGCGTGAGGCTGGTGCCTTCGGTGATCGGGGTTTTCGGTGGGGTGATGAGGCCGCGGCGGTTGATCAGGTCCGAGGTGAAGGCGATGTCGGCCGCCGAGAAGCGGAACGAAGTGCCGATCAACATGGCCATCTGTTCGTTGCTCAGGTGCTGCTTGGACTGCTGGAAATCGTAGAGCAGTGCATCGTTGAGGTCGATGTATCCCTTCTGCTGGAAGTAACGGGTCAACTTGTTCAGCACCAGCTCATAGAAGGTGGTGGTGTTGGTGATGCCCTTGACCTCGGTCTGGACCAGTCTGTCGAGGTTGGTGATCGAGGTGTAGAGATTGACTGGCGGATTGAGCAGCAGCACTTTCTTGAAGTTGAAACTGCGGCGGGTTTCATCCAGATGCGCGACGAATGCCGCATCCAGTCCACCCAGGCTGTAGCCCGTCAGGTAGTAATCGGTGATCGGCAGCTTCGGGTTTTGCGCCCGCACGGCCTGCATCACACGGTACATGTCTTCGGCATCGTCCTTGGTGATGCCGGGCGTGGCAAAGCGTGACGCGGCGCTCATGAAGTCAAAGCTGGTGGGCGATGACAGTTGCACCACGTGGTAGCCGGCCTTGTAGTAAAGCTTTTTCAGGTATTCGTTAAGGCTGCTGTCGTAGCGCGCGCCGGTGCCGGCGATCAGGAAAATCAGGGGGGCGGCTTTATCCTGGGTGGCGATGCGATAGGTGAGTTTCTTCACCGGCCAGAAGTTGTCGGGCAACTCGAATTGACGCTCCGGCCGCAACGTGACGCTGCGATCCGATTGATCGATGTCGTCGTCCAGCGGCAGTTCCGGACGCAAATCCGGCGGCGTCGTGGCGATGGTCGCTTCGAACGGGTTGGTCAAGGGATAGCCATAACTGGCGGCGTCGATGTCGACCGCCAGTGCGGACGCACTCAGGATAAGGCCGCTAAACAGCGCGGCGAAGCGCAAGGAACGGAGCATGACTAAATCCCTTAGAGAAGGTGCCGAATGAAGTTCGCAGGCTATGACCACTGGATTTGCGCCAAAGTGCCACGCATCGGCACCAAACAGGCCTAATTCAAAGTAATAGTAGCTGGACGATACACTTTGCAGCGATTGGATGACCAGTTAACTGTTGTTAGCGCTTGCGTAAGGCTGCCGGGCGATTAAGCTGGCCGCCGTTTTCGCTTTATTGGAGTGCTCCATGTCCCGCCGTTTGCCCGTGATCCTGCTGCTCGTTTTGCTGCCTTTATGGCTGGCCGCCAGTTATGGCGCGCGTTATGGCTTCATGGAGGATGCGCAATGGGTGGGCCTCTGCGTGGATGAGGCGAGCCGCTGGGAATGCCAGGTCCGTTCGAACCTCGGACTGATGATTCACTTCGGGGTACTGGGCTGGAGCGCGTTGGCCGCCGCAGTGATCGGCTTCGTGCTGCCAGGACGGGCAGGGTGGTGGCTGGCGGTGTTGGCGCTGGTGCTCGGGTTACCGGCGCTGGCGTTGTACAACACGACGCTGGCAGTGTTTGCGGTGGTGATTGCGGGGTTGCGGTTGGTCAGGGCGCCCCGTAGCGCCTGATAGTCAGCCTTCGCGAGCAGGCTCGCTCCCACAGTTGATCTCCATCGAGCACATTTATTGCATACGACCAAAATCCAATGTGGGAGCGAGCCTGCTCGCGAAGACGTTGGCAAGCTCGCTGAAAGATTAAGCGTTGCGAGCCCGCAAGCTGCGCCACAACGCCGCCACCATCAACACGCTCACCAGCGCCCAGCCCCAGGCCTGCTGGTTCTCCAACCCTTCGCGGTACAGTTGTGGCGCAATGCCGGCGCCGATGATGAACGTCAGCAGAGCAATCTCCCGACGCGGTACGCTCACCGGGCGGCACAGATAAACCAGTGCAGGAATGATGAACGCCACGCTCGGGAAGCTGCGATAGCGTGGGTCGAAGACCAGTTCCAGCATCATCACTGCCGCCGCAAACCCCGTCACTGCCAGCAACCAGCCTGAACGACGTTCGAGCACATTGAATGTCCATCCACGCCAACCGGCGCGAGGGCTCAAGGTCAGCGCGGCGTGGGCCAACACCAACAGGTTCAACGCCGTCAGCAACGCGACCCAAAACCACTCGCTGGCAAAACGCGTGGTGACGCGGGCCAGATCACCCCAGGCGCCAATCGAGCAAGCTGCCAAGGCGCCCAGCAACGGCAGCACCAATGCCGCGCGAGTGCTGCGTACACGGCCGCCGAGGATCAGCGTACCGACGAAGATCAAACCGCCCACCATCAACCACTGAGACCAGTACGGTACGTTCGACACGGGACCTGCCAGTACGCCCTTGTCCTGGCGGTCGGCATCGAACAACCCCCAGTACCCGCCAACCGCACCTTCGCTGGCGCGTTTCCAGGGTTGGTCGAAGGCTTCGATCAGGTTGTAATGCCAGCCTTCCTGTTCGGCCATGGCGACAAAACCGCGAATGAATTTGGCTTCATTGACCCGGCTCGGCAGGGCGGTTTCACGCTGGCGGCCTTCGCTCGGCCAGCCGGTTTCGCCAATCATCACGTCCTTGGGCGCGAATTTGTTGCCGAACACCTGGCGTACTTGCGCCACGTGTTGCAGGGCCGCATCGATGTTCGAGGGATCGTCTTCCCAGTACGGCAACAAGTGGATGGTCAGGAAGTCCACCGCCGGCGCGATTTCCGGATGCTTGAGCCAGAACTCCCAGACGTCGGCGTAAGTAACGGGCTGTTTGACCTGGCTCTTGACCTTGGTGATCAGCCGGGCCAATTGCGCGCCGGTGACTTCCTTGCGCAGCAGGGTTTCGTTGCCGACGATCACTGCGGTTACCACGTCCGCGTTGGCGTTGGCCGAGGCGATCAATAGATCGACTTCTTTCTCGGTGTCCACCGGGTTGCTGTTGACCCAGGCGCCGATCATCAGCTTCAACCCGTGCTTGCGCGCCAGATCGGGCAAGGCTTCGAGGCCGGTCATGGAGTAGGTGCGGATACATTCGAAGCTCTTGGCCAGCAGCGCGAGGTCGGCGTCCATGCGCTCGGGGCGCAAGTTGAACGGCACATCGAACGGCGACTGGTCCTTGTCGAACGGGGTGTAGGAGGCGCATTGCAACTTGTGCGTCGGCGTGGCGGCGTCCGGCAGGATGACCGGTTTACCGAGGCCGTACCAGAAACCGCCGAAGGCAAACAGTCCAAGCAGGCAGGCGAAGAGATAGGCAAAAAAAGGAAAGCGGGATGTCGCGGGCATGGTCAGGCCGTCTGGGAGCAAAGCGGCGCATGTTACCTGCATTTTCCGCGTGCTTGGTGGCCTGCATGATTTTGACATGCAAAGTTCGGGCGGATCACCCGAAGCGTTTGTCTGGCGCGGGATTAATGGCGTTCTGATGTCGTTTCTCGATGCCTTGAGGTCGCTGGCAGAGAAGGTCGCGTTGAGCGTCAGGTTGATTATCGAAGGCGTCAGTACCCTGGTTGATAAATCGCGCTGATGTTCGAACGAGTTTGCGGTGGGCGTGATGGGGGCGCTGTGCACCATAACAATACGTTGAAGCGACTCGGCACCCGTCGAGCGCAGCACTTTCGGGGAAGTAACGATGAAGATGCGACGACTTTTAGGCGCAGGTGCCGCTCTGGCATTTGCGATGGGCTCCACATTCGCCAGCGCCAAGGAAGTGACCATCGGTTACGTTGACGGCTGGTCCGACAGTGTCGCGACCACCCACGTGGCCGCTGAAGTAATCAAGCAAAAACTCAATTACGACGTGAAGCTACAAGCCGTTGCTACCGGGATCATGTGGCAGGGCGTGGCCACTGGCAAGCTCGATGCCATGCTGTCCGCCTGGCTGCCGGTGACTCACGGTGATTACTGGGCCAAGAACAAGGATCAAGTCGTCGACTACGGTCCGAACTTCAAGGACGCGAAGATCGGTTTGATCGTGCCGGAGTACGTCAAGGCCAAGTCCATCGAAGATCTGAAAACCGACGACAGCTTCAAGAAACGCATTGTTGGCATCGACGCCGGTTCAGGCGTGATGATCAAGACCGATCAGGCGATCAAGGACTATGACCTGACCGGCTATCAGAACAAAGCCAGTTCCGGCGCCGGCATGATTGCCGAGCTGACCCGTGCCGAGAAGAAAAACGAATCCATTGCCGTGACCGGTTGGGTGCCGCACTGGATGTTCGCCAAGTGGAAACTGCGTTTCCTCGAAGACCCGAAAGGCGTGTATGGCGCGGCTGAAACCGTGAACAGCATCGGCAGCAAAGAGCTGGCAACCAAGGCGCCGGAAGTGGCCAAGTTCCTGAAAAACTTCCAGTGGGCTTCGAAAGACGAGATCGGCGAAGTCATGCTGGCGATCCAGGAAGGCGCCAAGCCTGATGCCGCAGCGAAGGATTGGGTGGCCAAGCATCCGGAGCGCGTGGCTGACTGGACCAAGTAATAACAAAGCTTACGCTTGACCCTGTGGGAGCGGGCTTGCCCGCGAATGCGATCTGCCAGTTGACTGAGTTGTTGGCTGACAAAACGCCTTCGCGAGCAATCCCGCTCCCACAGTTGTTTATGGTGTGCTGGTAAATGGCGAAAACGTCATGTGGTTCTAAGACTAAGGTCGTCTGGAACCTGTTTCGCAGCCGCATAGAGTGGATACCGTTCCAACTCAATCTGTGCTGCGAGGATAAAAACAATGAACGACAGCATTTACCTCTCGATTCAAAACAGTCCGCGATTCAAGGAGCTGGTGAGCAAGAGGGAGCGATTCGCCTGGATTCTTTCGGCGATCATGCTAGGGCTTTACTCCGGATTCATCCTTTTGATTGCGTACGGGCCGCAGGTGCTGGGGGCGAAAATCAGCCCTGAGTCCTCGATCACCTGGGGTATTCCGATCGGTGTCGGGCTGATTGTTTCGGCCTTCATCCTGACCGGTATTTACGTGCGACGCGCCAATGGCGAATTCGACGACCTGAACAATGCGATTCTCAAGGAGGCTCAGCAATGATCCGGCGTCTAATGGCTCTTTTGAGCATCGCAGCTTTCGCACCTGGCGCCTGGGCGGCTGACGCCCTGACCGGCGCCGTGCAGAAGCAACCGCTTAACGTGTCCGCGATCCTGATGTTCATCGCTTTCGTGGGTGCGACCCTGTGCATCACCTACTGGGCTTCCAAGCGCAACAATTCGGCAGCTGACTACTATGCGGCTGGCGGCAAGATCACCGGTTTCCAGAACGGCCTGGCCATTGCCGGCGACTACATGTCCGCCGCATCCTTCCTGGGTATTTCCGCGCTGGTGTTCACTTCCGGCTACGACGGCCTGATCTACTCGATCGGCTTCCTGGTGGGCTGGCCGATCATTCTGTTCCTGATCGCCGAGCGCTTGCGTAACCTGGGTAAATACACCTTTGCCGACGTGGCGTCCTACCGCCTCGGGCAAACCCAGATCCGTTCGCTGTCCGCCTGCGGTTCGCTGGTGGTCGTGGCGTTCTACCTGATCGCGCAAATGGTCGGTGCCGGCAAGCTGATCCAGCTGTTGTTCGGCCTGGACTACCATGTAGCGGTGATTCTGGTTGGTATCCTGATGTGTGCCTACGTGCTGTTCGGCGGCATGCTGGCGACCACCTGGGTGCAGATCATCAAGGCTGTACTGCTGCTGTCCGGTGCCTCCTTCATGGCGTTGATGGTGATGAAACACGTCAACTTCGACTTCAACATGCTGTTCTCCGAGGCCATCAAGGTTCACCCGAAAGCTGAAGCAATCATGAGTCCGGGCGGCCTGGTGAAAGATCCGATCTCGGCGTTCTCCCTGGGCTTGGCACTGATGTTCGGTACCGCTGGCCTGCCGCACATCCTGATGCGCTTCTTCACCGTGAGTGACGCCAAAGAAGCTCGCAAGAGCGTGCTGTACGCAACGGGTTTCATTGGCTACTTCTACATCCTGACCTTCATCATCGGCTTCGGCGCGATCCTGCTCGTCAGCACCAACCCGGCCTTCAAAGATGCTGCCGGTGCGTTGCTGGGCGGTAACAACATGGCGGCGGTGCACCTGGCCAATGCGGTCGGCGGCAGTGTCTTCCTGGGCTTCATCTCGGCGGTAGCCTTCGCGACCATTCTGGCAGTGGTGGCCGGCCTGACTCTGGCTGGTGCCTCGGCGGTGTCTCACGACCTGTACGCCAGCGTGATCAAGAAGGGCAAGGCCAACGAGAAGGATGAAATCCGCGTCTCGAAAATCACCACCATCGCGTTGGCTGTGCTGGCAATCGCACTGGGTATCCTGTTCGAAAGCCAGAACATTGCGTTCATGGTCGGCCTGGCGTTCTCCATCGCGGCGAGCTGCAACTTCCCGGTCCTGCTGCTTTCCATGTACTGGAAAAAGCTGACCACTCGCGGCGCCATGATCGGCGGCTGGTTGGGGTTGGTGAGTGCTGTGGGCCTGATGGTGCTTGGTCCAACCATCTGGGTGCAGATCCTTCATCACGAAAAGGCAATCTTCCCGTATGAATACCCGGCGCTGTTCTCGATGATCATTGCCTTTATCGGGATCTGGTTCTTCTCGATTACCGACAAGTCGACGGCGGCTGACAATGAGCGGGCGCTGTTCTTCCCGCAGTTCGTTCGTTCGCAGACTGGTCTGGGGGCGAGTGGGGCGGTTTCGCACTAAGGCTTCAGCGATTTATATATAAGCTGCGTTAAAAATGAATGCCCCGGTCGTGAGATCGGGGCATTTTTTGTGGGCGGTTATCGGACGTTATAGGCGTGAGGTTTGATTTTGGAGGTGGTGACCGGGTACATATCCATTGCTGCGGTAACGGCCACTGGCGGTTTCGCCCTTACGGCGACTTACTTTTTTTTCAAACGCCAAAAAAAAGATAAGCAAAAAAAGGCTCGCCCCGAGCGTCCGGCCCCTCGCTAAGGCTCGGTGTTCCTTCGCTTCGGCATTCATCCGGGGACACTGCCCTCCGGTTGGCTTCGCTGCACCTGCATGCAGCGTGTTCGACTGCGTCGAACGGCGCTGCGCGCCACTCCCCGGATGAATGCCTCCACTCAGCCTTCCGAAGGGGCGGGTGGATCAAGATCAAAAGCCAAAGCCGAGGCCAAGGCCAAGGCCAAGGCGAGCAGCAGTGCACCCCTGTGGGAGCGAGCCTGCTCGCGAAAGCGGTGTGTCAGCCAGCATGGATTTCGGATGTCATGCCGCCTTCGCGAGCAGGCCCGCTCCCACAATGAAATCGCCGATCAAACAAAAACGGCCTCTATATAGAGGCCGTTTCCGGTGCAGCTAAGACGTTATCGCAAGACAGGTCTTATTTGCGGTCTTCCAGCTTGGTGATGTCACGCGACTCGTAGCCGGTGTACAGCTGGCGCGGGCGGCCGATCTTGTACGGGCTGGAGAGCATTTCTTTCCAGTGGGAGATCCAGCCGACGGTCCGCGCCAGGGCGAAGATCACGGTGAACATGCTGGTTGGAATGCCGATCGCCTTGAGGATGATCCCCGAGTAGAAGTCGACGTTCGGGTACAGCGAGCGCTCGATGAAGTACGGGTCGGTCAGCGCGATCTCTTCCAGGCGCATGGCCAGTTCGAGTTGCGGATCGTTGGTGATGCCCAGTTCCTTCAGCACTTCGTCGCAGGTCTGTTTCATGACGGTGGCGCGTGGGTCGCGGTTTTTGTAAACGCGGTGACCGAAGCCCATCAGTTTGAACGGGTCGTTCTTGTCCTTGGCCTTGGCGATGAACTTGTCGATGTTCGAAACATCGCCGATTTCATCGAGCATGGTCAGTACGGCTTCGTTGGCGCCGCCGTGGGCAGGGCCCCACAGTGCAGCGATACCGGCGGCAATACAGGCGAACGGGTTGGCACCCGAAGAACCTGCCAGGCGCACGGTGGAAGTCGATGCGTTCTGCTCGTGGTCGGCGTGGAGGATGAAGATCCGGTCCATGGCCTTGGCGAGCACCGGGCTGATCGGTTTGATCTCGCACGGGGTGTTGAACATCATGTGCAGGAAGTTTTCCGCATACGACAGGTCGTTGCGTGGGTACATCATGGGTTGGCCCATGGAGTACTTGTAAACCATCGCTGCCAGGGTCGGCATCTTGGCAACCAGGCGGATCGCGGAGATTTCGCGATGCTGCGGGTTATTGATGTCCAGGGAGTCGTGGTAGAAGGCCGAGAGGGCGCCGACTACACCGCACATGACAGCCATCGGGTGGGCGTCGCGACGGAAGCCGTTGAAGAAGGTCTTCAGCTGCTCGTGAACCATGGTGTGGTTCTTGACGGTGCTGACGAACTGGGCCTTCTGTTCTGCGGTCGGCAATTCGCCGTTGAGCAGCAGATAGCAGGTTTCCAGGTAGTCCGACTTTTCAGCCAGCTGTTCGATCGGGTAGCCGCGGTGCAGCAGAATGCCGTTGTCGCCGTCGATATAGGTGATCTTCGACTCGCAGGAGGCGGTCGACATGAAACCAGGGTCAAAGGTAAAACGGCCCGTGGCCGTCAGGCCCCGAACATCGATAACATCGGGACCAACGGTGCCGGTTAAAATGGGCAGCTCGACGGGGGCTGCGCCCTCGATGATCAACTGCGCTTTTTTGTCAGCCATGTGGCCTCCTATTTATGCTTGAAATCATCAGACAGACCCCCCACGCAGGGCCCGCACCACTATAGTGAGATAAATTCGAATGTCAATTTGCCTAAAGTCTTGCTCCAGAAGGCTTTAACCCGACTTTTTTCTCGAAATTGCCTGCCATTTACGCCTTTTATGCGAGTTGTGCAATCCGCTATTTGGGGTAGGTGTTTGCGTTGTCATTAGTAGCCTAACTGTCTATACTCGGCGACCGACCGCCAAGGGCTTTTGGGCTTGCTTTCATTGGGGGTCGCATCCCTGGGTGGTGGTTACCTGACCAGTGCACTCCCCAACAACTTTGCCCTGATTGTTAGGGGCTCTTCAGTGTGAAAAAAAAGCCGTGAAAAGCCAACGACCTGTAAACCTAGACCTAAGGACCATCAAACTCCCCATCACCGGCGTTACGTCGTTTCTTCACCGTGTTTCCGGCATCATCCTCTTCCTGGGCCTGGGCTTCATGCTTTATGCATTGGGCAAATCCCTGGGTTCCGAGGAAGGTTTTGCCGACGTGAAGGCAACCTTGACCAGCCCTCTGGCCAAGTTCGTAGCATGGGGCCTCCTGTCCGCTCTCCTGTATCACCTGGTAGCCGGTGTGCGCCACATGATTATGGACATGGGCATCGGTGAGACGCTGGAAGGCGGCACGCTGGGCTCGAAAATCATTATCGCCGTATCTGCGGTGCTGATCATTCTGGCGGGAGTTTGGATATGGTAACCAGCGTTACGAACCTGTCGCGTTCGGGCCTCTATGATTGGATGGCACAACGTGTGTCTGCGGTTGTTCTCGCGGCTTATTTCATCTTCCTGATCGGATACCTCGCAGCGAACCCGGGCATTGGTTACGACCAATGGCACGGCCTGTTCGCCCACAACGGGATGCGTATCTTCAGTCTGCTGGCCCTCGTTGCCCTGGGCGCTCACGCCTGGGTCGGCATGTGGACCATCGCGACCGACTACCTGACGCCGATGGCATTGGGCAAGTCCGCGACTGCAGTGCGTTTCCTTTTCCAGGCAGTATGCGGCGTCGCGATGTTCGCTTACTTCGTCTGGGGTGTGCAGATTCTCTGGGGTATCTGATTCATGGCTAACATTCCAACGATTTCTTTCGACGCCATCATTATTGGTGGTGGCGGTGCCGGCATGCGCGCAGCGCTGCAACTGGCTCAAGGCGGTCACAAGACTGCCGTGATCACCAAGGTGTTCCCGACCCGTTCGCACACCGTATCGGCACAGGGCGGCATCACTTGCGCCATCGCGTCGGCCGATCCGAACGATGACTGGCGCTGGCACATGTACGATACCGTCAAGGGTTCCGACTACATCGGTGACCAGGACGCTATCGAATACATGTGTCAGGAAGGCCCGGCCGCTGTTTTCGAGCTGGACCACATGGGTCTGCCGTTCTCGCGTACCGAAACCGGCCGTATCTATCAGCGTCCATTCGGCGGTCAGTCGAAGGACTACGGTAAAGGCGGGCAGGCTGCCCGTACTTGCGCCGCGTCCGACCGTACCGGTCACGCGCTGCTGCATACCCTTTATCAGGGCAACCTGAAAGCCGGTACCACGTTCCTGAACGAGTACTACGCTGTCGACCTGGTGAAGAACCAGGAAGGCGAGTTTGTCGGTGTGATCGCGATCTGCATCGAAACCGGTGAAACCACCTACATCCGCGCCAAGGCAACTGTTCTGGCAACCGGCGGTGCAGGTCGTATCTACGCTTCCACCACCAACGCCCTGATCAACACCGGTGACGGCGTCGGCATGGCACTGCGTGCAGGCGTTCCGGTGCAAGACATTGAAATGTGGCAGTTCCACCCGACCGGTATCGCCGGCGCCGGTGTACTGGTGACCGAAGGTTGCCGTGGTGAAGGTGGATACCTGATCAACAAGCACGGCGAGCGTTTCATGGAGCGTTATGCTCCGAACGCCAAAGACCTTGCCGGTCGTGACGTTGTTGCCCGTTCGATGGTTAAAGAGATCATTGCCGGTAACGGTTGCGGTCCGAATGGCGACCACGTAATGCTTAAACTCGACCACCTGGGCGAGGAAGTGCTGCACAGCCGTCTGCCAGGCATCTGCGAACTGTCGAAAACGTTTGCTCACGTTGACCCGGTTGTTGCTCCGGTTCCGGTTGTTCCGACTTGCCACTATATGATGGGCGGCGTTGCCACCAACATTCACGGTCAGGCGATCACTCAGGATGCCGATGGCGTCGACACCATCATCCCTGGCCTGTTCGCTGTAGGCGAAGTGGCTTGCGTATCGGTTCACGGTGCCAACCGTCTGGGCGGCAACTCGTTGCTCGACCTAGTGGTCTTCGGCCGTGCTGCCGGCCTGCACCTGGAAAAGGCGCTGACCGACGGTATCGAATACGACGACGCGACCGAAGCCGATATCGAAGCTGCTCTGGCACGCCTGAACGCGCTGAACAGCCGTACCGATGGCGAAGACGTAGCAACCCTGCGTCGCGAGCTGCAAAGCTGCATGCAGAACTACTTCGGTGTGTTCCGTACCGGCGAATACATGCAGAAGGGTATTGCCCAGTTGGCCGATCTGCGCAAGCGCATCGCCAACGTCAAGATCAACGATAAGTCGCAGGCGTTCAACACTGCACGTATCGAAGCCCTTGAACTGCAAAACCTGCTGGAAGTGGCTGAAGCTACCGCCATCGCTGCCGAAGTACGTAAAGAGTCCCGCGGTGCTCACGCCCGTGAAGACTTCGAAGACCGTGACGACGAAAACTGGCTGTGCCACACCCTGTACTTCCCGGGTGACAAGCGCGTCACCAAGCGTGCCGTGAACTTCTCGCCGAAGACTGTTCCGACTTTCGAACCTAAAGTCCGGACTTATTAAGGGTGCCCGCCATGTTGCAAGTCAGTGTTTATCGTTACAACCCTGATCAGGACGCTGCGCCGTTCATGCAGGAATTCCAGGTCGATACCGGTGGTAAAGACCTGATGGTGCTGGACGTGCTCGCACTGATCAAAGAGCAGGACGAAGGTTTCTCCTATCGTCGTTCCTGCCGTGAAGGCGTTTGCGGCTCCGACGGCATGAACATCAACGGCAAGAACGGCTTGGCGTGCATCACGCCGCTGTCCGCTGTCGTAAAAGGTAACAAGTTGATCGTTCGTCCTCTGCCAGGCTTGCCGGTTATCCGTGACCTGGTCGTCGATATGAGCATCTTCTACAAGCAATACGAGAAGGTTAAGCCATTCCTGCAGAACGACACGCCGGCTCCGGCCATCGAGCGTCTGCAGTCCCCTGAAGAGCGTGAAAAGCTCGACGGTCTGTACGAGTGCATCCTGTGCGCTTGCTGCTCGACCTCTTGCCCGTCCTTCTGGTGGAACCCGGACAAGTTCCTGGGTCCAGCTGCCCTGCTGCAAGCGTACCGCTTCCTGGCAGACAGCCGTGACACCAAGACATCCGAGCGTCTGGCTGCGCTGGATGACCCGTTCAGCGTATTCCGCTGCCGCGGGATCATGAACTGCGTCAACGTATGTCCGAAGGGCCTGAACCCGACTAAGGCCATCGGTCACATCCGTCACATGCTGCTCTCGAGCGGTGTGTGATACAGCTGTTGTACCCGTAAGACCGCTGTAAACGTAGAGGCTAAGGCGCGGGCTTCAACCCGCGTCGTAGCTATAACCAGAGCAGCAGCTTAAAAGGCTGCGGCTCTTATTTTGAAGAAATGAGACAAGCAGGGGCATCCGGGCTGGTACCCGGACTATCAGTGTGATCCTAGTGGCTTGTTTTGGTCGCTGCATTTGGACTTCTGCAAGTTTGCTCGGTGTCGACACCGGTGGTGTTCCCCTAACCGAGGGTGACCAAGCATGCAAGAAAGCGTGATGCAGCGCATGTGGAACAGCGCCTACCTATCCGGTAGTAACGCTGCCTATGTGGAAGAGCTCTACGAGCTCTACCTGCACGACCCTAACGCTGTGCCAGAAGAGTGGCGCACCTACTTCCAGAAGTTGCCTGCCGACGGCAACTCTGCCACCGATGTTTCGCACTCCACAATTCGCGATCATTTCGTCTTGCTGGCAAAGAACCAGCGCCGCGCCCAACCGGTTTCCGCCGGTAGCGTGAGCAGTGAGCACGAGAAGAAGCAAGTTGAAGTGCTGCGACTGATCCAGGCCTACCGTATGCGTGGCCACCAGGCAGCCCAGCTTGACCCGCTGGGGCTGTGGCAGCGTACTGCACCTGCAGACCTGTCGATCAATCATTACGGCTTGACCAATGCCGATCTTGATACGACCTTCCGTGCCGGCGACCTGTTCATCGGCAAAGAGGAAGCGAGCCTACGCGAAATTCACGAAGCGTTGCAGCAGACATATTGCCGCACCATCGGCGCTGAGTTCACGCACATCACCGATTCCCAGCAGCGCCAGTGGTTCCAGCAGCGTCTGGAAAGCGTGCGTGGCCGTCCGACGTACTCCGCCGACATCAAGAGCCATCTGCTTGAGCGCGTCACTGCCGGTGAAGGCCTGGAAAAATACCTGGGTACCAAATACCCGGGCACCAAGCGTTTCGGTCTGGAAGGCGGCGAGAGCCTGATTCCGATGCTCGACGAGCTGATCCAGCGTTCCGGTTCCTACGGCACCAAGGAAATCGTCATCGGCATGGCCCACCGTGGCCGTCTGAACGTGCTGGTCAACACCTTCGGCAAGAACCCGCGTGAGCTGTTCGACGAGTTCGAAGGCAAGAAAAAGGTCGAGCTGGGTTCCGGTGACGTTAAGTACCACCAGGGCTTCTCGTCCAACGTCATGACCACCGGCGGTGAAGTTCACCTGGCCATGGCATTCAACCCGTCCCACCTGGAAATCGTTTCCCCGGTGGTCGAGGGTTCGGTTCGCGCCCGTCAGGATCGTCGCAACGACCCTACCGGCGAGAAGGTTCTGCCAATCTCCATCCACGGTGACGCGGCATTCGCCGGTCAGGGCGTGGTGATGGAAACCTTCCAGATGTCGCAGACCCGCGGTTTCAAGACCGGCGGCACCGTGCACATCGTGATCAACAACCAGGTCGGTTTCACCATCAGCAACCCGTTGGACTCGCGTTCCACCGAGTACGCTACCGACGTCGCGAAAATGATCCAGGCGCCGATCCTCCATGTAAATGGTGATGATCCGGAAGCCGTTTTGTTCGTGACCCAGTTGGCCATCGACTACCGCATGCAGTTCAAGCGTGATGTGGTGATCGATCTGGTCTGCTACCGTCGTCGCGGCCATAACGAGGCTGACGAACCTAGCGGCACCCAGCCACTGATGTATCAGCAGATCACCAAGCAGCGCACCACCCGTGAGCTGTATGCCGATCGTCTGACCCAGAGCGGTGTGATGGACGCAGAGCGCGTTCAGGCGAAAGTCGACGAGTACCGCAACGCGCTGGACAACGGTCTGCACGTGGTGAAAAGCCTGGTCAAAGAGCCGAACAAAGAGTTGTTCGTGGACTGGCGTCCGTATCTGGGCCACGCCTGGACCGCGCGTCACGACACTCGCTTCGACCTGAAGACCTTGCAGGAACTGTCCGCCAAGCTGCTGGAAATTCCGGAAGGCTTCGTGGTTCAGCGCCAGGTTGCCAAGATCTACGAAGACCGTCAGAAGATGCAAGCCGGCGGCCTGCCGATCAACTGGGGTTATGCCGAAACCATGGCATACGCGACCCTGGCGTTCGAAGGTCACCCGATCCGCATGACTGGCCAGGACATCGGCCGCGGTACGTTCTCGCACCGTCATGCCGTGTTGCACAACCAGAAGGACGCGGGCACCTACGTGCCGTTGCAGAACCTGTACGACGGTCAGCCACGCTTCGACCTGTACGACTCGTTCCTGTCCGAAGAAGCGGTACTGGCGTTCGAATACGGTTATTCGACCACCACGCCAAACGCCCTGGTTATCTGGGAAGCCCAGTTCGGCGACTTCGCCAACGGTGCCCAGGTGGTTATCGACCAGTTCATCACCAGTGGCGAGCACAAGTGGGGCCGTCTGTGCGGTCTGACCATGCTGCTGCCGCACGGTTATGAAGGTCAGGGGCCGGAACACTCCTCGGCTCGCCTGGAGCGTTACCTGCAACTGTGCGCAGAGCACAACATTCAGGTGTGCATGCCGACGACGCCGGCTCAGATCTACCACTTGCTGCGCCGTCAGGTGATTCGCCCGCTGCGCAAACCATTGGTAGTCCTGACTCCGAAGTCGCTGCTGCGTCACAAGTTGGCCATCTCGACGCTGGAAGATCTGGCCGAAGGTTCGTTCCAGACCGTTATCCCGGAAATCGATGCCCTGGACCCGAAAAAGGTCGAGCGCATTGTTCTGTGCAGCGGCAAGGTCTACTACGACCTGCTGGAAAAACGCCGTGCCGAAGGCCGTGACGATATCGCCATCGTGCGTATCGAGCAGCTGTACCCATTCCCTGAGGACGACTTGAACGAAGTCCTGGCTCCTTACACCAACGCCAAGCATGCCGTCTGGTGCCAGGAAGAGCCGATGAACCAGGGCGCGTGGTACAGCAGCCAGCACCACATGCGTCGCAGCATCAGCAACCTCAACAAGTCTCTCGTACTCGAGTACGCGGGCCGTGAGGCTTCTGCTGCACCTGCATGCGGTTACGCATCGATGCACGCCGAGCAGCAGGAACAACTGCTGCAAGACGCCTTTACCGTTTAATGCCTTCGCGCACCTGAAACCGAATTTAAGGAACCACAGATAATGGCTATCGAGATCAAAGCCCCCACTTTCCCGGAATCGGTTGCCGATGGCACCGTTGCCACCTGGCACAAACAACCGGGCGACGCCGTCAAGCGTGACGAACTGATCGTCGACATCGAAACCGACAAAGTCGTACTGGAAGTTCTGGCCACTGCTGATGGCGTGCTGGGCGCGATCGTCAAGAACGAAGGCGACACCGTTCTGTCCGACGAAGTGCTGGGCTCGATCGTTGAAGGCGGCGCTGCTGCCGCTGCTCCAGCTGCTGCTCCGGCTGCCGCTGCTCAAGCCGCTGCCCCGGCTGCCGAAGGCGAAGACGATCCTGTTGCTGCCCCGGCTGCTCGCAAGCTGGCTGAAGAAAACGGCATCAACATCGCTTCCGTTGCCGGTACCGGCAAAGGCGGTCGCGTGACCAAGGAAGACGTGGTTGCAGCCGTTGCCGCCAAGAAAGCCGCTCCGGCCGCCGCGCCTGCCAAGGCTGCCGCGCCTGCCGCTGCTGCTCCGGTATTCGCTGCCGGTGACCGCGTTGAAAAACGCGTTCCGATGACCCGTCTGCGTGCCAAGGTTGCCGAGCGTCTGGTTGAAGCTCAATCGAACATGGCGATGCTGACCACTTTCAACGAAGTCGACATGACCGAAGTCATGGCCCTGCGTTCGAAGTACAAGGATCTGTTCGAGAAGTCCCACAACGGCGTGCGCCTGGGCTTCATGTCGTTCTTCGTGAAAGCGGCCACCGAAGCGCTGAAACGCTTCCCGGCTGTCAACGCGTCGATCGACGGTGCGGACATCGTTTACCACGGCTACGCTGACGTCGGTGTTGCTGTTTCCAGCGACCGCGGCCTGGTGGTACCGGTTCTGCGTAACGCCGAACTGATGAGCCTGGCTGAAATCGAAGGTGGCATCGCGACTTTCGGCAAGAAAGCCCGTGACGGCAAACTGTCGATGGAAGAAATGACCGGTGGTACGTTCACCATCACCAACGGTGGCACCTTCGGTTCGATGATGTCGACCCCGATCGTCAACCCGCCACAAGCAGCCATCCTGGGCATGCACAACATCATCCAGCGTCCTATGGCAATCAACGGCCAGGTCGTTATCCGTCCGATGATGTACCTGGCACTGTCCTACGATCACCGTCTGATCGATGGCAAAGAAGCTGTGACCTTCCTGGTGACCATCAAGAACCTGCTGGAAGACCCGGCTCGTCTGTTGCTGGATATCTGATAGAAGCAGCCATGAGCTGCAAGTTCGGGCTGTCGGAAAACCCGCAGCCTGGCTTGCAGCTTGTGGCTTGAAGCTTTTCGCTAAAGAGGATTTTTTGAATGTCGCAGAAATTTGACGTAGTAGTGATCGGCGCGGGCCCTGGCGGCTACGTGGCAGCCATCAAGGCTGCACAACTGGGCCTTTCCACTGCCTGCATCGAGAAGTACACCGATGGCGAAGGCAAGCTGGCCCTGGGCGGCACCTGCCTGAACGTAGGCTGCATTCCATCCAAGGCACTGCTGGACAGCTCCTGGAAATACAAGGAAGCGAAAGAAAGCTTCAACGTCCACGGTATCTCCACCGGCGAAGTCAAAATGGACGTCGCTGCGATGGTTGGCCGCAAGGCCGGTATCGTCAAGAACCTGACCGGTGGTGTCGCCACCCTGTTCAAGGCCAATGGCGTTACGTCGATCCAGGGCCACGGCAAGCTGCTGGCCGGCAAGAAAGTCGAAGTGACCAAGCCAGACGGTTCGGTGGAAATCATCGAAGCCGAGAACGTGATCCTGGCATCCGGCTCCCGTCCGATCGACATTCCTCCTGCTCCAGTCGACCAGAAAGTCATCGTTGACTCCACTGGCGCCCTGGAATTCCAGACCGTACCTAAGCGTCTGGGCGTGATCGGCGCTGGCGTGATCGGTCTGGAACTGGGTTCGGTCTGGTCGCGTCTGGGTGCAGAAGTGACTGTCCTGGAAGCCCTGGACACCTTCCTGATGGCAGCGGACACCGCTGTTTCCAAGGAAGCGCTGAAGACCCTGACCAAGCAAGGCCTGGACATCAAGTTGGGCGCTCGCGTGACCGGTTCCAAAGTGAACGGCGACGAAGTCGTTGTGAACTACACCGATGCCAACGGTGAGCAGACCATCACTTTCGACAAGTTGATCGTAGCCGTTGGTCGCCGTCCGGTGACCACTGATCTGCTGGCTGCCGACAGCGGCGTGACCATCGACGAGCGTGGTTTCGTGTTCGTCGACGACCACTGCGCGACCAGCGTACCGGGCGTTTTCGCCATCGGCGACGTGGTTCGCGGCATGATGCTGGCGCACAAGGCGTCGGAAGAGGGCATCATGGTTGTCGAGCGCATCAAGGGTCACAAGGCTCAGATGAACTATGATCTGATCCCTTCGGTTATTTATACTCACCCGGAAATCGCGTGGGTCGGTAAAACCGAGCAGGCCTTGAAAGCTGAAGGCGTAGAAGTTAACGTCGGCACCTTCCCGTTCGCAGCCTCTGGCCGTGCCATGGCTGCCAACGATACCGGTGGTTTCGTCAAGGTCATCGCAGATGCCAAGACAGACCGCGTATTGGGCGTCCACGTGATTGGCCCAAGCGCTGCGGAACTGGTTCAGCAGGGCGCAATCGGTATGGAATTCGGCACCAGCGCTGAAGACCTGGGCATGATGGTTTTCTCCCATCCGACCCTGTCCGAAGCCTTGCACGAAGCTGCCTTGGCAGTGAATGGCGGCGCCATCCACGTTGCCAACCGCAAGAAGCGTTAAGACACAATAAGAAACCACGGCGGTATCGGCCCGTCGTGAGCCTTGCGCGCAAGACTCACCGCGGAATGTCCGCTGGACGCAGTCTTGCGTAGCTGCACCGGGTATCCGGAAAGGCTACGCAAGCAGCAGTCACAGGTGGTGCGGCACTTCAACAAGTGCAGCACCGAATGCGCAGTACCTAACGAAGACGGTAATAAGCATGAATCTTCACGAGTATCAGGGTAAGCAGCTGTTCGCTGAGTACGGCCTGCCAGTATCCACCGGTTACGCGGTAGACACCCCGGAAGCAGCAGCAGAAGCTTGCGACAAAATCGGCGGCAGCGAGTGGGTTGTCAAAGCCCAGGTCCACGCCGGTGGTCGCGGTAAAGCGGGCGGCGTTAAGCTGGTTCGCAACAAAGAAGACGCCAAAGCCTTCGCACAGCAGTGGCTGGGCAAGCGTCTGGTGACTTACCAGACTGACGCCAATGGTCAGCCAGTCACCAAGATCCTGGTTGAATCGTGCACTGATATCGCTAAAGAGCTGTACCTGGGCGCTGTCGTTGACCGTTCGAGCCGTCGCATCGTGTTCATGGCTTCCACCGAAGGTGGCGTGGACATCGAGAAAATCGCTCACGACACTCCAGAAAAAATTCTGAAAGCCACTATCGATCCACTGGTTGGCGCTCAGCCATTCCAGGGTCGCGAGCTGGCATTCCAGCTGGGTCTGGAAGGCAAGCAAGTTGCCCAGTTCGCCAAGATCTTCGTAGGTCTGGCCAAACTGTTCCAGGATCACGATCTGGCCCTGCTGGAAGTGAACCCGCTGGTGATCAAGGCTGACGGCGATCTGCACTGCCTGGACGCCAAGATCAACATCGACGCCAACGCCATGTACCGTCAGCCTAAGCTGAAGACTTTCCACGATCCGTCGCAAGACGATCCGCGCGAAGCGCACGCTGCCAAGTTCGAACTGAACTACGTAGCGCTGGAAGGCAACATCGGTTGCATGGTCAACGGTGCTGGCCTGGCCATGGGTACCATGGACATCGTCAACCTGCACGGCGGCAAGCCAGCCAACTTCCTTGACGTGGGCGGCGGTGCTACCAAAGAACGCGTTACCGAAGCATTCAAGATCATTCTGTCCGACACCAACGTCGCTGCAGTACTGGTTAACATCTTCGGCGGCATCGTTCGTTGCGACATGATTGCCGAAGGCATCATCGGTGCAGTGAAAGAAGTCGGCGTGAAAATCCCGGTTGTTGTTCGCCTTGAAGGCAACAACGCTGAGCTGGGCGCTAAAGTACTGGCAGAAAGCGGTTTGAACATCATCGCTGCTACCAGCCTGACCGACGCTGCTCAACAAGTTGTCAAAGCTGCGGAGGGCAAATAATGAGCGTCCTGATCAATAAAGACACCAAAGTTATCTGCCAGGGTATTACCGGTTCGCAAGGTAGTTTCCACACCCAGCAAGCCATCGAGTACGGCACCAAGATGGTTGGTGGTGTAACTCCAGGCAAAGGCGGCACCGAGCACCTGGGCCTGCCAGTGTTCAACACCGTGAAAGACGCCGTAGCTGCCACTGGCGCCACCGCCAGCGTGATCTACGTTCCGGCTCCTTTCTGCAAGGACTCGATCCTGGAAGCTGCTTTCGGCGGCATCAAGCTGATCGTCTGCATCACCGAAGGCATTCCTACCCTGGACATGCTGGACGCTAAAGTTAAGTGCGACGAGCTGGGTGTTACCCTGATCGGCCCTAACTGCCCAGGCGTGATCACTCCAGGCGAATGCAAGATCGGCATCATGCCAGGTCACATTCACTTGCCAGGCAAGGTCGGTATCGTTTCCCGTTCCGGCACCCTGACCTACGAAGCTGTGAAGCAAACTACTGACGCCGGTTTCGGTCAGTCGACTTGCGTCGGCATCGGTGGTGACCCGATCCCGGGTTCGAACTTCATCGACATCCTGAAGCTGTTCCAGGAAGACCCGAAGACCGAAGCGATCGTGATGATCGGTGAGATCGGCGGTTCGGCTGAAGAAGAAGCGGCTGCCTACATCAAGGCACACGTGACCAAGCCGGTTGTTTCCTACATCGCTGGTGTGACTGCTCCTCCGGGCAAGCGCATGGGCCATGCTGGCGCAATCATCTCTGGCGGCAAAGGCACTGCAGACGAGAAATTCGCTGCTCTGCAAGACGCAGGCGTTAAAACCGTGCGTTCGCTGGCAGACATCGGCAAGGCCCTGGCCGAGCTGACTGGTTGGGCTGTCAAGTAAGCCTCGCGCTTAGCTGACGCTTTACCAAACAAAGGCCACCTTCGGGTGGCCTTTGTCGTTTTCGGGGTTTGATAGATATGCAGGGCTTTTTGTGGCGAGGGGATTTAGCGAATCGTCGCACCGCCCCGTTCGGCTGTGCAGCAGCCGTAAAACCAGCAGTGCTGTTGTGCCTGATGGACCGCATATGATGATTCTGGGGCCGCTTCGCGACCCAACGGGGATAAATCCCCTCGCCACAGAGTGCGAGGTGTAATTTAGATACGTAAACGCGACACGAAAATGTCGTAGATCGGAATGTTCGCCCCCTAACAGTGCGTTTCTCACCCAAATTCGTTAGGCTACGCGCCATTTTTGCGTCCGCCGCCCACAAGGCAGCTACGCGCTTAACGGGTCAGTCCCATACGGACCGGCTGCATTTCCCTCATCCATAAGGGAAACCCCTCTCTAAATTCCGATTCAGTAGTGTGGTATTTCCTTAATGAAAGTGTTGAAAGGTCAGGACATCCTGGCACTTGGTTTTATGACGTTTGCCCTGTTTGTCGGGGCCGGCAACATCATCTTCCCGCCTATCGTCGGTTTGCAGTCCGGGCCTAATGTCTGGATGGCGGCGTTGGGCTTTCTGGTCACGGCGGTGGGTCTGCCGGTGATCACCGTTGTCGCGCTGGCCAAGGTGGGTGGCGCCATGGATGCCTTGAGCAGCCCTATCGGCAAGATTGCCGGCGGTCTGTTGGCCGCTGCGTGCTACCTGGCTGTGGGTCCGCTGTTTGCCACGCCGCGTACTGCTACCGTGTCCTTCGAAGTGGGCCTGGCGCCGCTGACCGGCGAAAGTCCGCTGGCACTGTTCCTCTACAGTTCGGTGTATTTCCTGCTGGTGTTCTTCATTTCGCTGTATCCGGGTCGTTTGCTGGATACCGTAGGGCGTTTCCTCGCACCGCTGAAGATTATTGCCCTGGCCGTACTCGGCATCGCGGCATTCGCCTTGCCGGCGGGTGATATTGGCCATGCAACGCCTGAATACGTTGCAGCACCGTTTTCCCAGGGGTTCATCAATGGTTACCTGACCATGGATACCCTCGGCGCTCTGGTGTTCGGCATCGTTATCGTCAATGCCATACGCTCCCGTGGCGTCGAATCCCCGGCGTTGATCACCCGTTACGCGATCATTGCCGGTCTGATTGCCGGCGTGGGCCTGGCGCTGGTGTACATCAGCCTGTTCCGCCTCGGATCGGGCAGCCATGAAGTGGCCGTTGGCGCAACTAACGGCGCGGCGGTGTTGCACGCTTATGTACAGCACACCTTCGGTTCTCTGGGCAGTGGTTTCCTTGCGGTGCTGATCTCCCTGGCGTGCCTGGTGACGGCGGTCGGCCTGACTTGTGCCTGCGCTGAATACTTCAGCCGTGTATTGCCACTGTCCTACAAGACCCTGGTGATCATCCTCGCGGCGTTCTCGCTGTTGGTGTCCAACCTGGGCCTCACCAAGCTGATCGCGTTTTCGATCCCGGTCCTGACCGCAATCTACCCGCCATGCATCGCCCTGGTGGCCCTGAGCTTCTGCAAGGACTTCTGGCATGAACAGGGTCGCATCGTCGGTCCGGTGATGCTGGTGTCGTTCATTTTCGGCCTGATCGACGCCCTCAAGGGTGCCGGTCTGGCAGACTGGATGCCGGCGCAACTGGCCCACTTGCCGCTGAGTGAGCAAGGTCTGGCGTGGTTGGTGCCTTCGGTGATGACCCTGGTAGTCGCCGTGGCGTGCGATCGCTTGTTGGGCAAGCGCGCCGAAGCCTTGGCTTAAGCTTCACAGGCCCGTCAAAAGCGGGCTTTTGAGCTGCTCTCTACAAAAAATGGAAATGCCCCGTATCAATCGATACGGGGCATTTTTTTTGTGAGGGATGCGGTGTCTTTTCCGTTGAGCTAACGTCGAACCACTGCAACACCTTGTGGGAGCGAGCCTGCTCGCGAAGATGTCGCTTCATTCAACGCAAATGTTGATTGATCTACCGCTTTCGCGAGCAGGCTCGCTCCCACAAGGTTTGAGTGTTCCGTTACTACATCACAAGGACCTGCATGTCGTTCATCCAAGCCAACCTGATCCACATCCTTGCCGCGCTCTGGTTCGTCATCTGCTGGGGTGGTTACACCCGTTACGCGACGTGGAAGGGCCGCGACACGGCGTGCCTGGCCAGCGTTCTGCATCTTTACCGTGAAGACTGGATGCGCCGCATGCTGCTGCGCGACAACCGCATCGCCGACGCCAGTGTGATCGGTAACCTGGAGCGCAACGCGTCGTTCTTTGCTTCCAGCACGCTGATTATCCTGGCCGGTATTCTTACCGTGCTCGGGGCGTCAGAAAGAGCGGTGTCGTTGCTGGCGGATATTCCGATGGTGCAGCAGGCTTCCCAAGGGATGTCAGAAATCAAGTTGCTGTGCCTGGCGCTGGTGTTCGTCTATGCGTTCTTTACCTTCAGCTGGTGCATGCGTCAGTACAACTTCGCCGCCATTCTGGTGGGTTCGGCGCCGATGGTCGGTGAGCGCCACGTGTCCGAGCAGGAGCGCAAAGCCTTTGCCGCCCGGGCAGCGCGCGTCATTTCCATGGCCGCGAACCAGTTCAACTTTGGCCTGCGTTCTTACTATTTCGGGATGACCATGCTGGCGTGGTTCGTCAGTCCCTGGTTGTTCATGTTGATGAGTGCCGGCGTCGTGTTCGTGTTGTATCGCCGCGAGTTTCACTCAGACGTTCTCGACGTGATGGTCTATACCCCTACAGAGGCACCGTTGCCCGAGGTGATTAAAGAGGCGGCTTGATGAGTATTCCATTCTGGTGTGTGTTTATCAGTGCCGTGCTGATTTACGTGGCACGTATGCCCGTGACCACGGCCATGAAAGAGCAGGGTGGTTACAACAATCACCTGCCGCGCCAACAGCAGGCGCAACTCACGGGTTTGGGTGCTCGAGCGGTGGCAGCACACCAGAATAGTTTCGAAGCATTCATATTGTTTGCGGTGGGTGTGTTGATGGCGCATACCACGCAGACGGCCGGATGGCTCATTGACTGGCTGGCGATCATCTTCGTGATCACGCGAGTGATCTACTTGGTGTGTTACTGGAAAGATCTTGCCTGGCAGCGCAGCCTGGTTTGGCTAGTGGGTTTAATCTGTTCTCTACTGTTGATGATTAGTCCGACTTTTCGAACGATTTTGCTCTAACGCTGAGAGCACAAAAAAACGCAGACAAAAGAAAACCCGCACTTGGCGGGTTTTCTTTTGTCACGCTAAAAACCGGATTAGTTCTTAGGTGCTTCCGGAGCGGCTTCTTTTGCCGCTGCTTCGTTCGATTCAGCCTGAGCTTTGGCGGCTTCGGCGTTTTCTTTCGCCGCGTCGTTCACTTTATCCTGAGCCTCGTTCATTTTTTGCTGGGCTTGCTCAGCATGTTGGTTAGCGTCTTGAGCTTTGTCCTCGGATTTTTTATCGCAGGCAGCGAGACCGAGGGAAGCGGTCAACATCAAGGCAATAGCTAAAGTCTTACGCATGGGGTGTTTCTCCTGATGGAAAGTATCTTACTGGCCTTTCGAGCGCCGCCATCAGGGTTAAGTTCCTTAACTCGTTCAGATATATAAGTTTGTTCTAACGCGGAACTTTTCCAATTGTCATTACTGCGCTATCAGTCTATTAAATAAGAGTTTTTATCAAATGGCCGAAAATCCCGTTTTTGAACGCGCGATACGATTTCTATCGGCGCTGCGACATTGTCAGGTGCTGGGGCTGCGAGTTCACAGCGCCAGTGACGAAGGACTCACGGTGGTGCTGCCCTACAGTCCTCAAATCATCGGCAACCCGCAAACCGGTGTGATTCACGGCGGCGCACTGACCACGCTGATGGACACCGCCTGCGGCATGTCTACGCTCTGCGTGCTGCCGGAATTTGAAGTCTGCCCGACCCTGGATCTGCGTATCGACTACATGCATGCCGCCGAGCCGCATAAGGATGTCTATGGTTTCGCTCAATGTTACCGCGTGACCACCGACGTGATCTTCGCGCGCGGCTTTGCCTATCAGGACGATCCCGAGCAACCGATCGCCCATGTAGTGGGGACCTTCATGCGCATGGGCAAGGGCATCAAGGGCACTCAAGGCTTTGGTGGCGCCATCGCCGGAGGTGCGAAATGACTGACGGTTTCCAGGCGCAACTGCAAAAAGCCCATGAGCAGGGCGACTATGCCCCGTTGTTGCAGCTGATTCCCTACGCCACGCTGATTGGGGTTGAATGCTCGCGGGTGGGGGATGAACTGTTGTTTCGACTGCCGGCCAACAAGGACAACATAGGTAACCCTTTGCTGCCCGCTATCCATGGTGGCGTGATTGCCGGTTTCATGGAATTGGCCGCCGCGCTGCACCTGCTGATCGCGACCGGCTCGCCGAGCGTGCCGAAGATTATCGACTTTTCCCTCGATTACCTGCGCGCCGGGCAGTTCCGTGATACCTGGGCCCGTTGCCAGGTGTGCCGACAGGGGCGCCGGGTGGCCAACGTGGCGATTACGGCATGGCAAAGTACCGAAGCTGAGCCCATTGCCACGGCCCGGGCGCATTTCAAACTTGAGGAGCCCTTGAAATCCTGAACGGTGCCCCCAACTCTGATGACAACCCGCCGCTGACCCTCTTGGTCGCGGCTTATGCCATCTGATTGGAGTTTGATGACCATGAGTGTGGAAACTCAAAAGGAAACCCTGGGCTTCCAGACCGAGGTAAAGCAGCTGCTGCACCTCATGATCCATTCGCTGTATTCCAACAAGGAAATTTTCCTTCGCGAACTGATCTCGAACGCCTCTGACGCTGTAGACAAATTACGTTTCGAAGCGCTGGCCAAACCAGAATTGCTGGAAGGCGGCGCTGAGCTGAAAATTCGTGTGAGCTTCGACAAGGACGCCAAGACCGTCACCCTCGAAGACAACGGCATCGGCATGAGCCGCGAAGATGTGATCACCCACCTGGGGACCATCGCCAAATCCGGCACCGCCGACTTCATGAAAAACCTGTCGGGCGACCAGAAGAAAGACTCCCACCTGATCGGTCAGTTCGGTGTCGGTTTCTACTCCGCGTTCATCGTTGCCGACAGGGTCGACGTATTCAGCCGCCGTGCCGGTAGCCCGGCCAGCGAAGGTGTGCACTGGTCGTCCAAAGGCGAGGGCGAATTCGAAGTCGCCACCATCGACAAGGCTGACCGCGGTACCCGCATCGTTCTGCACCTGAAGTCCGGCGAAGACGAATTCGCCGACGGCTGGCGCCTTCGCAACATCATCAAGAAGTACTCCGACCACATCGCCTTGCCGATCGAGTTGCCAAAAGAGGCGGCAGCCGCCGAAGGTGAAGAAAAGCCTGCGCTGGAATGGGAAACCGTCAACCGCGCCAGCGCCCTGTGGACCCGCCCTCGCACTGAAGTTAAGGACGAGGAGTACCAGGAGTTCTACAAGCACATCGCCCACGACTTCGAAAACCCGCTGAGCTGGAGCCACAACAAGGTCGAAGGCAAGCTGGAATACAGCTCGCTGCTGTATGTACCGGCCCGTGCACCGTTTGACCTGTACCAGCGTGAAGCGCCAAAGGGCCTGAAGCTGTACGTCCAGCGCGTGTTCGTCATGGACCAGGCTGAGTCGTTCCTGCCGTTGTACCTGCGCTTCATCAAGGGCGTGGTCGATTCCAACGACCTGTCGCTGAACGTGTCGCGGGAAATCCTGCAGAAAGACCCGATCATCGACTCCATGAAGTCGGCGCTGACCAAGCGCGTGCTGGATATGCTGGAAAAACTGGCGAAGAACGAGCCTGAGCAATACAAGGGCTTCTGGAAGAATTTCGGTCAGGTCATGAAAGAAGGCCCGGCAGAAGACTTCGCCAACAAAGAGAAAATTGCCGGCCTGCTGCGCTTCGCTTCGACCAACGGTGACGAAGGTGAGCAGATCGTTGGTCTGGCCGAGTACCTGGCGCGCGCCAAGGAAGGTCAGGACAAGATTTACTACCTGACCGGCGAAACCTACGCTCAGGTCAAAAACAGCCCGCACCTGGAAGTCTTCCGCAAGAAAGGCATCGAAGTGCTGCTGCTGACCGACCGTATCGACGAGTGGCTGATGAGCTACCTCAGCGACTTCGACGGCAAGAGCTTTGTCGATGTTGCACGCGGTGACCTGGACTTGGGCAACCTGGACTCGGAAGAGGACAAGAAAGCCGCGGAAGAAGTCGCCAAGTCCAAGGAAGGTCTGGTCGAGCGCCTCAAGACTGCACTGGGCGAATCCGTTGCTGAAGTACGGGTTTCCCATCGCCTGACCGATTCCCCGGCGATCCTGGCCATCGGCGAGCAAGACCTGGGCCTGCAAATGCGTCAGATCCTGGAAGCCAGCGGCCAGAAGGTTCCGGATTCGAAGCCGATCTTCGAGTTCAACCCGGCTCACCCGCTGATCGAGAAGCTCGACAACGAGCAGAGCGACGAGCGCTTCGGCGACCTGTCGCACATCCTCTTCGATCAGGCAGCCCTGGCGGCTGGCGACAGCTTGAAAGACCCGGCGGCGTATGTGCGTCGACTGAACAAGCTGTTGGTTGAGCTGTCGGCTTAACTGCGTTGTAGAAAAACCCGCTTCGGCGGGTTTTTTCATTCTGGTGTTTAAAAATCAGGAGTCAGAAATGAGCCAAATCACTGTACGTTCCGTGGTCTACCAGATTGACGGCCAGTCTTACGAAAGCCGCGTGGCATTCGACGCCGACCATAAAGGCGCACGTCCGGGCCTGTTGATGGCGCCGAACTGGATGGGCGTGGGTGCCGGTGCCGAGGAAATCGCCAAGTCAGTGGCAGCCAAGGGCTACGTGGTGCTGATCGCGGATATCTACGGCCAATCGGTTCGTCCGCAGAATAACGATGAGGCGGGCGCGGCGATGATGCCCCTCAAGAATGACCGCCCGTTGCTGCGCAAGCGCATGCAGGTGGCTTTCGAACAGCTGCAAAAGCAGGGCGAGGCACAGGTCGATACGTCGAAACTGGCGACCTTCGGTTTCTGCTTCGGCGGTTGCTGCGCGCTGGAGTTTGCCCGCACCGGTGCACCGGTGAAGGCGGCTGTGTCGTTCCACGGCACCCTCGATACCCCGGACGTCAACGATGCGAAAAACATCAAGGGCTCGGTATTGGTACTCCACGGTGCTTCCGACCCATTGGTGCCGAAAGAGCAGTTGCCGGCGTTCGAGGATGAAATGAATGCCGCCGGTGTGGACTGGCAGTTGCTGAGCTATGGCGGTGCTTTCCACTCGTTCACTGACCCGCATGCAAAGGTGCCGGGGATGATGATGTACGACGCGAAGATCGCCGCCCGGGCATTCACTTCGATGCATAACCTGCTGGATGAAGTGTTCAAGGGCTGATCATGGATTGGTGTTAGCACCGACCTCTTCGCGAGCAGGCTCGCTCCTACAATGGAATGCGTTCCCCTGTGGGAGCGAGCTTGCTCGCGAAGGCGATGTACCGGGTAAAAAAGAACTTAAGGCAGTTCGATCCGCTCCACTTCCCCTGGCACCGTCGGCCAATCCCCGGCCGCCCAGCGCCGGCGTGCTTCATCGATCAATGCCGGATCGCTCGCCACAAAATTCCAGTTGATCCGCCGCGGACCGTCCAGCGGTGCCCCGCCAAACAGCGCCGCATGGCAATCGCTCTCGGCGAACAACGTCATCTCTTGACCGACCGGCAGCACCACCAGCGAATGCGGTTCAACCGGTTCGCCATCCAGTTGTGCCTCACCGCTTAACACATACAGCGCGCGCTCTTCATGCTCGGTGGGAATCAGCAGCGTCGTTGCCGACTGAAGATTCAGTTCGGCATACAGCGTTGGAGAAAGCACCGGGACCGGTGATTCCAGGCAAAAGCCGGTCCCGGCGATCATGCGGATCTTCACACCAAGATTTTCACTGACTGGCAGCGTAGATGCGGGATGGTGGCTGTAATGCCCAGGTCCGTGTTCATGGTCTTTGGGCGAGGCCAGCCAGATCTGCAAGCCATGCATCGTGAAGTCGGTTTCTTTCAGGGCTTCAGGCGTGCGTTCGACGTGGGCGATGGCGCTGCCGGCGGTCATCCAGCTGACATCCCCGGCATTGACGATTTGATCCGAGCCGAGGCTGTCCTTGTGCTGGAGCTGCCCTGCAAAGAGGTAGGTGAGGGTGGACAGGCCGATGTGCGGATGCTGGCGGATATTCATGCCGTTTCCCGCGGCGTAGCGGGTTTCCAGCATATGGTCGAAGAACACGAAGGGCCCGACATTGCGGCATTTGGCTGATGGCAACGGGCGAAGAATCGGCTGGCCTTCGACATCCTCGGCGCGAGGGCGGATCACGAGCGGAGTGTTCATGGTGCATTCCAGACTGAGCGGGTGATGCGGTCGAGCATAACCCGCTTGCGCAGCCCTTGCCGCTATTGGCTGAACGCACCTTCGGAAAGATGGGTTTCGATGCTCACTTCGCTGGTGGTCATCAGCTTGTGGATCGGGCAGCGGTCGGCCACGCGATGCAGTTCTTCTCGCTGGGCGTCGGTGAGTACACCTTTGAGGGTCAATTTGACGTGCAGTGCGTATTTGCCCTTTTGCTCTTCACTGTTATCGCGTTTGACCTCGACGCCGACACCGGTCAGCGGAATGTCCTTCTTCCTGGCATACAGTTTCAGGGTCAGGGCTTTGCAGGCGCCCAGTGCGGCATCGAAGTAATCGTGGGGTTCCGGCGCCGAGCCTTCACCGCCTGCAGTAGTGGGCACGTCGGCAAAGAGTTCGTGGTCATCGATCTGAACGGTGTGTCGAAAACCTTCGGCGGAGACGGTGTTGACGGTAACAGTCATGGGAAACCTCGCAGGCAACAGGAAACGTCATTCGATCAAAAAAGACCTTGAAGGTATAGAGCCTTGCACCTGTAGCGCGTTCCACTTTCTTTCTCGAAGGGCAGACGAAAAAAAGCCCCGCAATGGCGGGGCTTTCACGTCTCAGCGCGGATCAACTGCCTTTGACAGTCTTGCCGTTGACCTTGCCGTCCAGGAGCATGATGTTGTACTCCTTGCCGTCGGTTTCGACCTGTTGCAGGCGAACCAGCAAGTAGTCCCAATCCTTGGCAAACCACAGCACGGTAATGCGCTTGCTTTGTGTCGGGTCGCGCACGCGCTCGACCTTGATCGCGTCGATCTGGCCAGCCTTGGTGTCGACTTTTTCCGAACCCAGCACGCGGAAGTCATAGGTATCGACTTCGCCATCATCCACGACTTGATAGCTCATGCTTTTCTTGCCGGCGGCCACGTCATGCTGCAGAGCAAGCTGATAGGTGGATTTGTCGACCATGCCGCGATTGAGCGGAATGTTGACTGGATCGCCACGGTCGGTACCGGTGACTTTTTTGGCTGCCCAGTCGAAGTCCAGGTCCGCCTTCTTGGCTTTGCCCAGGCCACCCCGTTCGAAGTGGTAGGACTGCGGCAGCAGGGTGTCCTTGTCGACGGTCAGGGTGCTTTCTTCGGACAGGCTGGCGATCATCATCGAAGCCTTGAAGCTGAGTTTCCAGACGCCGTTGGCTTCCTTGGTCAGGCTGCGTTCGGCGGTGCCGCTCATGGGTAGCTGCTTCCAGTCGGCGGTGTAACTGGCGGAGAAAGGTTGAAGGTCTGCAGCCTGTGCCAAGGGCAAGGCGAACAGAGCGCAAGCGAAGAGCAGGGCGCGACGCATAAAATCTCCTAGGTTCGAATCAAGTGGCCGCTGGCCGCGAGTAACTTTCCATCCAGTAAAGCACCTTGATCGCCGAGCGATAACCGGCCTTCGGCAAACCAGCGAACGGCCATCGGGTAGATCAGGTGTTCCTGAACATGGACCCGCTGCGCCAGGCTTTGCGGCGAGTCGTGCAACTCTACCGGTATTACTGCCTGTACGACCAGTGGTCCGCCATCGAGTTCCTCGGTGACGAAGTGCACGGAGCAGCCGTGTTCAGTATCGCCGGCGTCCAGTGCGCGCTGATGAGTGTGTAACCCTTTGTATTTGGGCAGCAGCGAAGGATGGATGTTGAGCAGGCGACCCTGGTAATGGCGCACGAAATCCGCGCTGAGAATGCGCATGAAACCGGCCAGTACCACGAGTTTGGGATTGAAGGCGTCGATCAGTTCGATCAGCGCGGCATCGAAAGCCTCGCGGCCGTCGAATGCCTTGTGATCCAGGGTGCGGGTGTCGATACCCGCGTCCCTGGCGCGTTGCAGGCCATAGGCGTCGCTGCGGTTGGAAATCACCGCAGCGATGCGGACCGGGCTGTCGCCGGTCCGCGTGCTGTCGATCAGGGCCTGCAAGTTACTGCCGGTGCCGGACAACAGCACCACCACATCACAGGTCTGGGACATCAATGAGCCTTGAGGTTCTTCAGTTCAACCTGGGCCGCGCCTTCGGCAGCGGTGGAGATCTGACCGATGACCCAAGGCTGCTCGCCCGCTTCACGCAGAACGTTCAGGGCGGCTTCAACGTGCTCTTGCGCCACGCAGATGACCATGCCCACGCCGCAGTTCAGCACGCGGTGCATTTCGTTCTCGTCGACGTTGCCTTTCTCTTGCAGCCAGTCGAACACTGCCGGACGGTTCCAGCTCGCCACGTCAACCACGGCTTGCGCGCCTTTCGGCAGTACGCGCGGGATGTTGTCCAGCAGGCCGCCACCGGTGATGTGGGCCATGGCTTTGACGGCACCGGTTTCCTTGATCAGCTTGAGCAGCGGCTTCACGTAGATACGGGTCGGAGCCATCAGCAGGTCGGTCAGCGGTTTGCCGTCGAGCTGGGTGTTTTCGATGTCGGCACCGGACACTTCGATGATCTTGCGGATCAGCGAGTAGCCGTTGGAGTGCGGGCCGGAAGAAGGCAGGGCGAGCAGGGCATCGCCGGCTGCAACTTTGGAGCCGTCGATGATTTCGGATTTTTCCACGACGCCGACGCAGAAGCCGGCCAGGTCGTAGTCTTCGCCTTCGTACATGCCAGGCATTTCAGCGGTTTCGCCGCCGACCAGGGAGCAGCCGGACAGCTCGCAACCTGCGCCGATGCCGGTCACGACCTGAGCGGCGGTGTCGACGTTCAGTTTGCCGGTGGCGTAGTAGTCGAGGAAGAACAGCGGCTCGGCGCCGCATACCACCAGGTCGTTGACGCACATGGCCACCAGGTCGATGCCGATGCTGTCGTGCTTGTTCAGGTTCAGTGCCAGGCGCAGCTTGGTGCCGACGCCGTCAGTACCGGAAACCAGCACAGGCTGCTTGTAGCCGGCCGGGATTTCGCAGAGGGCGCCAAAACCGCCCAGGCCGCCCATGACTTCCGGGCGCGCAGTGCGCTTGGCGACGCTCTTGATGCGTTCGACCAATGCTTCACCGGCGTCGATGTCTACACCGGCGTCCTTGTAGCTCAGGGAGGGTTGCTTGCTCATGATCCAGGCCTTTAGGGGGGATTTCTGGGTAACGACCGAGTTCAGCGGGGGCGCCGAAATCGACGGGGGCGATTGCCTCACGCGAATTTCGAGGTGCCCGGCTGTTGCCGGTCTGCGAAGGCGCGCGATTTTATCAGGCTTGAAGGGCAGCGGCCATCCTCAGGCCGACGGCAGGGGCATATCGGCATAAAAAAACCATCATTGCCGCGGGTTGGTGGCATTCTTCAGGCCTGCGCAGGGTATCGCCATTAACCGTCTATCGTTATGACAGTGCGAAAACTTACCCAGGACGTGTGAATGTTTTGCGCCGGGCAATGGTCACAGCCTTGCTCGATCGTGTTCATGCGGCCTGTTCCAGCCGCTCTTGTCGCCAGGAATCTTCCATGCGTTTTTGTAAATTCTTGTTTGTGGGATGTTTGTCTCTGGTCAGCCTGGCCAGTCATGGCGAAACCGTCAAAGGTCTCTACCAGGTGCGCGAACCGGTGAATGGTCAGTCGCCGGAAGAGCGTGAACAAGCGACTCAGCGCGCCCTCGACACCCTGGTCCTGCGTTTGACCGGCGACCCCAAGGCGGCACAAAGCCCGGGGTTGGCGGCGGTTCGCAAAGATCCGCAGCAAATCATCAGTCAGTACGGCTTCGATGCGGGCCCGCCGGAAGTGTTGAAAGTCGATTTCGACCCGGGCACCACCGAGCAGGCGCTGCGCCGCGCCGGGCTGGCCATGTGGGGTGCCAATCGACCATCGATTCTCGGTTGGTGGCTGAACGACTATGCCGACGGTTCAAGCCTGGTGGGCGATGGTCAGGCCAGTGCCGCGCCGTTGCGGCGTGCGGCGCAACACCGTGGCTTGCCGTTGCGGTTGCCACTGGCGGATTTGAATGAGCAGATCGTCGGCACCGCACCGAATCTGGAAAGTGCCGATCCGGCACCGCTGCGCAACGCATCGGAACGTTACAATGCCGACGCTTTGCTGGCGGTGCATGCCCGTGAGGAAGGGGGGCAATGGCAAGCCAAGTGGCGGTTGTGGCTGGGCGATCAGAAAGAGTCGGGGAGTGCCCAGGGGGCCGATCCGGCTGCCTTGGCTGATGCAGTGATGCTGGCAGTCAACGAGCGACTGGCGCCTCGGTTTGTCGCCAGGCCAGGAGCGTCGGCTCAACAGTTACTGGAAGTGCAGGGCATGAATCTTGAGCGCTATGCGACCCTTGGGCGTTTGCTGGAACCTTTTAACGGGCGGCCGCAAAGTGTCGACGGCGACCGGATTCTCTATCGAGTCAATGGCAGTACCGATCAGTTGCGGGCGCAGTTGTCGCTGGCGAAGCTGCAAGAAGTCGCGGCAACCCCGGCCCCGATTCCCGCAGTGCCTGTTACGCCGGCAGCCGACGGTTCGGTGCCGGTCGTAGCCTCAACCCCGGCCCCCACGCCGCAGTTACGTTTCCGCTGGTAGTTTTTCTTTCTTTATATAGAAGCAATGGAGTGGTTCATGGCCGATACGCGGCGTTGGTTCTGGTTGGGTGGAGTGGTTCTGCTCTGCGCGTTTATCTGGCTGTTGCACCCGATTTTGACGCCGTTCCTGGTGGCATTGTTGTTGGCGTATCTGTTTGATCCACTGGTGGATCGGCTGGAGAGGGCCGGGTTGTCACGGACTTGGGGTGTGGTCGCGGTGTTCGCGTTGTTCACCTTGATCTTCACGACGCTGCTGCTGGTATTGGTTCCGATGCTCGCCAAGCAACTGTTTCGTCTGTATGAGCTGGCGCCGCAGATGCTTGACTGGTTGCAGCACACCGCGCTGCCCTGGGCGCAGTCGAAATTTGGTTTGTCGGAGGGTTTCTGGAAGTTCGACAAACTCAAGGCTGCCATCAGCGAGCACATGGGGCAGACCACCGATATCGTGGGGGTGGTGTTGAGTCAGGCCACGGCTTCCGGTCTCGCGTTGATTGGCTGGCTGGCGAATCTGGTGCTGATTCCGGTGGTGAGTTTTTACTTGCTGCGGGATTGGGACCTGATGATGGCCAAGATTCGCGGTTTGCTGCCCCGTGATCGGGAGGAGCGGGCGGTGTTGCTGGCTGGCGAATGCCATGAAGTGCTCGGAGCCTTCGTGCGCGGTCAGTTGCTGGTCATGGTGGCGTTGGGAGTGATCTACGCCGCGGGGCTGATGCTGGTGGGGCTGGAGTTGGGGCTGTTGATCGGTCTGATTGCCGGTCTGGCGGCGATTGTTCCGTACATGGGCTTTATCATCGGTATTGGTGCCGCTTTGATTGCGGGCTTGTTCCAGTTCGGTGGCGATCTGTACCCCATGGTTGGCATCGTCGCGGTGTTCATGGTCGGTCAAGCGCTGGAGGGGATGGTGCTGACACCCTTGCTGGTGGGCGACCGCATCGGTTTGCACCCGGTGGCGGTGATCTTCGCGATCCTGGCCGGTGGTGAGCTGTTCGGTTTTACCGGTGTTTTGCTGGCACTGCCGGTGGCGGCCGTGATTATGGTGCTGGTGCGCCATGTGCATGATTTGTATAAGGATTCGGATATTTACAGTGGTGTTGACGAGCCAGAGCTTTAGACGTCATCGCGGGCAACCCGGTTCGATGCCGGGTTGATCCCCGCGGCGCCAAAGAAACCGTCATAAAACCGGGCTGCTATCGCAAACCTTTGATTTTGCTTGTGGTGTGTCGCATTGTGCCGTCGGCTTCACGGGTATAAACTTCGCAAACTTTACACAGAGGCCACTAACGGTTCCTTTGGAACTGTTCAGTCAGCATGAAACCGATTCAGCTGCCCCTAGGTGTGCGTCTGCGTGACGACGCCACCTTTATCAACTACTACCCAGGCGCCAATGCCGCTGCACTCGGCTATGTCGAGCGGCTATGCGAAGCCGACGCCGGCTGGACCGAAAGCCTGATTTACCTCTGGGGCAAGCACGGGGTGGGGCGTACGCATCTGTTGCAGGCCGCGTGCCTGCGTTTTGAGCAGATGGGTGAACCGGCGGTGTATCTGCCGCTGGCCGAGTTGATGGATCGTGGCGTCGAAATTCTCGATAACCTTGAACAGTACGAACTGGTTTGCCTGGATGATCTGCAGGCAGTGGCAGGGAAGGCGGATTGGGAAGAAGCGCTGTTTCATTTGTTCAATCGTCTGCGTGACAGTGGTCGGCGTCTGCTGATTGCCGCATCGACCTCCCCGCGTGAGCTGCCGGTGAAGCTGGCGGACCTCAAATCCCGTCTGACCCTGGCTTTGATCTTCCAGATGCGCCCGCTCTCCGATGAAGACAAATTGCGTGCGCTGCAGTTACGCGCATCCCGTCGCGGCCTGCACCTGACGGATGAAGTCGGGCATTTCATTTTGACCCGTGGGACGCGCAGCATGAGTGCGTTGTTCGAGTTGCTTGAAAGACTCGATCAGGCCTCCCTGCAAGCTCAACGCAAGTTGACCATTCCCTTCCTGAAAGAAACGCTGGGCTGGTAGCCTGGGCCGCTGGATCTGCGGCCTGCAGCGACTTTCGGCATATTCCAGGCGCCAGAAAATGCGCTTTCCTGCCGGGTGCAGGCTACGCAAATGATCAAAATGGGCTTAAGCGCTTAGATGTCGCCGGGAAACCGGGAAGTCACAAAAAGTTCGATTGAATTTGCAAATGAGGTTGATAGCGGGCATAGTCTCGGCTTCTTTACAACTATCAGCCACGGTCGTGCCCATGCTAAAGCGCTTTGCACCCCTCGTGCCCCTCGCACTCGTTACCCTGTTGTTCGGTTGCGCTGCCCACACTCCAGTGGCTCAACAAGCACAACAACAGCAGGTACAAAATTCCGTTGTTGCCCAATCTTCCGTTCGTTATCAGGATTCTCTTTTCCAGGAAGAAGTGGCGACCGAAAAAGAACTGGCCGCCTTTGCCGACGGCAAGTCCTATCAGCTTCCGGTTCTGGCCGACAGCATTCTCGAACGCGGCATGTCCCTGATCGGTACCCGTTACCGTTTCGGCGGTACCTCTGAAGCCGGTTTCGATTGCAGCGGCTTCATCGGTTATCTGTTTCGTGAAGAAGCCGGCATGAACCTGCCGCGCTCCACCCGCGAAATGATCAACGTGGACGCGCCACTGGTCTCTCGCAGCAAGCTGGAGCCGGGCGACCTGCTGTTCTTCGCCACCAATGGCCGTCGCGGTCGCGTCAGTCACGCCGGGATCTACCTGGGTGACAACCAGTTCATCCATTCCAGCAGCCGCAAAAGCGGTGGTGTGCGGATCGACAGCCTGGGCGACAGCTACTGGAGCAAGACCTTCATCGAAGCCAAGCGCGCCCTCGCGATGGCGCCTGCTGCAAGCCCGATCGTCACGGCGCGCAAGTAAGCAGACATTTTGTAAGGCTAAGTTAAAGTCTTACTTGAAGTTCGCCGCATAAGCGCTAGAATCTGATTCATGAATGATGGCAAACCGCCTGCGTACTGCGCAGGCGGTTTTCTTTTCTGCGCCCCTTGCAGAAAAAAGCCGCAGCCAGATCAGGATGCTCTGCCTATGTCGACGTCGGCCCGCCTCGCAATCATGCTTTTCGCAGCGCTGCTCAGCGCCTGCGCCAGTCGCACACCGCCGCCAGCGCCGGTGGTTCGCGCGCCCATCGTTTTCGGTCCTTCCCAAGCCTTTTCGCCTGAAGCGGAAGACGTGCTGTTCCGCGCGTTGGGTCTGGTGGGCACGCCTTATCGCTGGGGCGGCAATACACCGGATTCCGGATTCGATTGCAGCGGGCTGATCGGCTACGTGTACCGTGATGTCACGGGCATCAGTTTGCCGCGCACCACCCGTGAAATGATCTCCATGCAGGCGGCCAATGTCGGCAAGGAAGGCCTGCAAACCGGCGATCTGGTTTTTTTCGCCACCAATGGCGGCTCCCAGGTCAGCCATGCCGGTATTTATGTCGGTGAAGGCCGCTTCGTCCATGCCCCTGCAACCGGCGGCACGGTGAAGCTCGACAGCTTGTCCAAGGCGTATTGGCAAAAAGCCTACCTGAGCGCCAAGCGCGTCCTGCAACCGGAGCACCTGGCGCGAAATCCGTAACAACCGGAGGTCGTGGTCATGACCGCTCGTACGCTCAATCTCGACGATTCGCTCTATCAGTACCTGCTTGATGTGTCCCTGCGTGAAACGCCGCTGCTCAAGCGCCTGCGCGACGAAACCCAGGCGCTGCCCATGGCGCGCTGGCAGGTAGCACCGGAGCAGGGGCAGTTTCTTGCGCTGCTGGTGAAACTCACCGGCGCCAGGCGCGTGCTGGAAGTCGGCACCTTCACCGGTTACAGCGCCCTGTGCATGGCGGCGGCCTTGCCGGAAGACGGTTCGCTGATCTGCTGCGACATTCCGGGCGATTACAACGCCACCGCGCAACGTTACTGGCAGGAGGCAGGTTTAGCCGATCGCATTGATCTGCGCTTGGCGCCGGCGCTGGAAACCCTGGGCAAACTGGACTCGTCAGGCCAGTTCGATCTGGTTTTTATCGATGCCGACAAGGCCAACTATCCAGCCTATCTGGAGCATGCGTTACGTCTGTTGCGCACGGGCGGTCTGGCCGTGTTCGATAACACGCTGTGGAGCGGGCGGGTGCTTGAGGCTAATCCGGAGAGTGAAGATACCCGCGCTATCCAGGCGCTGAATCGAGCCTTGAAAGATGATTCGCGGGTGGATTTGTCGTTGTTGCCGCTGGGGGATGGGCTGACCCTTTGTCGTAAGCGGTAATCACTGAGCCTCTGTGGGAGCGAGCCTGCTCGCGAATGCGGTACGACAGGCACCATTGATGTTGAATGAGCTGGCCTATTCGCGAGCAGGCTCGCTCCCACAGTGATTTGTGGTTCTATTTGGTTGCTGACACTCGCCACACCTTGTTCCCCACATCATCCGCCACCAGCAGAGCGCCTTGCTGGTCAATCACCACGCCCACCGGCCGCCCCATGGCTTTTTCGTCATCATTGAGAAAACCCGTGAGCACATCCACCGGCTGCCCGGTCGGTTTGCCTGCGCTGAAGGGCACGAAAATAACTTTATAGCCACTATGGGGCTTACGGTTCCAAGAGCCGTGCTGGCCGATAAAGGCGCCTTCCTTGAACTGCGCCGGCAGTCTGTTGCCTTCGGCAAAGGTCAGGCCGAGCGAGGCGGTATGGGGGCCGACCGCATAGTCTGGGGCAATGGCCTTGGCCACCAACTCGGGGTTCTGCGGTTCGACACGAAGGTCGACGTGCTGACCGTAGTAACTGTAAGGCCAGCCATAGAACCCGCCGTCCTTCACGGAGGTGATGTAATCGGGCACCAGGTCGCTGCCGATTTCATCCCGCTCGTTGACTGCAGTCCACAGAGCACCGCTGGTGGGTTCCCAGGCCAGGCCGTTCGGGTTGCGAATCCCTGAAGCGAAGATCCGATGGTTTCCGGTGGCGCGATCCACCTCCCAGATCGCCGCGCGGCCTTCTTCCTGGTCCATGCCGTTTTCGCCGACGTTGCTGTTCGAGCCGACCGTGACGTACAGCTTGCTGCCGTCCTTGCTAGCGATGACATTTTTCGTCCAGTGGTGATTCAGGGGGCCACCCGGCAGGTCGACCACTTTGATCGGCTGCGACTTGATCGCCGTGTCGCCATGTTCATAGTGGAAGCGCAACAGGCGGTCGGTATCGGCGACGTACAGGTCATTGCCGACCAGGGTCATGCCGAAGGGGGAGTTGAGATTCTCCAGAAAAACAGTGCGGGTTTCGGCGATGCCATCATGGTCCGTATCCCGCAAAAGGGTGATTCGATTCGGACTCGGCACCCCGGCCCCGGCGCGCCCCATGACTTTCTTCATGACCCAACCCCTGATGCCTTTGCCGTCATCGGGCTTGGGCGGCGCGTTGGTCTCGGCGACCAATACATCGCCATTGGGCAGCACGTAAAGCCAGCGCGGGTGATCGAGGCCTTCTGCGAACGCGGCCACTTGCGTACCGGCGGCCGCGACGGGTTTTGCGCCGTCCGGCCAGCCGATGGCGGGGGCGATGTTCACGGTCGGGATCAGCGTCTTGTTCGGTTCGGGCAGCTTGGGTGACGGGCCGGTGCCGTCGGAGACTTGCAGGCTGGAGGTTTCGCCGCAGGCGGCGAGCCCTCCGGCGAGGGCGATAACGAAAGCGAGCTGAGACGTGCGCATTGCTGATCTTCCCTATGAATGCCTTGATTTAATCATAGAGAAGCCTGGAAGCAGGATGGTTCAACCCTTCAGCCGCGAGCCTCCTTGAGCAATACGGCGATGCCCGGATGATAATGGCCCGCTTCATCGCGCAACTTGCGGTAGGCGTAAGGGAAATACCAGGCCACGGCGCAGGTGTGCTCCTTTTGTAAGTCGTCGACCATGTCCTGCAGTTCTTCCGGCGTTGCGCCGTGCTGGGCTTTTTGCGGTGCGACGAACAGGCAGCCGAGCTTCAGGTCACTGGCGTAGCTGATTTGTCTGGCGGTGCTGGTGATGTCGAGCAGGGCTTGAGTCAGATTCAGGCTGTTGACCCGGGGCCAGCGTTGCGTGGCCTGCAGCCAGGCGCGTGCTTCGGGCGTGGCGATAAACAGGTCGGCTCGACCGTTGCGTTCGCCTTCCTCGACCTGTTTGCGGGTGGGCGATTGTTGCAGGGTGATCGTCTCCGCCATCCAGGCGGCGGCCGAGAGCAAGCCGAGATTGGCTTTTTCGTCGAGCCAGTACGGTGTTTCATTGTCACCGCGTACGACGTTGTAGCGATCGATACACTCGAACCAGCGCTCCAGCACCGGGCGCAGGAATTCCAGCTTCGGATTGCTGATGATCATGCCTTGCATTGGGCTCACCCTTGTTATTGTGTTGTTGGGGTTATGGCTCTTTGATATCACTGCTGGGAGTGTGGCACAAGATTGACGTCAATTTATGGATGGGCGGCTGTTATTCACGGATACGCCCCGTCTTCAATTGACGCTCCACCCCCAACCCTCTAACCTTCGCGGCTTGTTTCAGGTGCTCTGTGGCTTGGGTCGACAGAGTGAAACAGGGAAGCCGGTGAGGGGGCACTTCGGAATACGAAGGCCTGCAATTCCGGCGCTGCCCCCGCAACGGTAAATGAGTAGAAAACTGCGCATTGAGCCACTGTGTCGATGACATGGGAAGGCGCGCAGTCCGGCCAACGCCACTCATGAGCCCGGAGACCGGCCTGATCCATCCAAGCGGCATCACGGTGGGCGATGCCAGGCTTCTTGCCGTCTATTCTTGTGCCTGCCCGCCGTTATCCAGCCTCAACGGAGAGCTCCCCCATGACTGATATCCCTGATCGCGACGAACGCCATCTGGCGCGCATGCTGCGCAAAAAAGCCGTGATCGACGAACGCATCGCCAATTCCCCGAACGAATGTGGCCTGCTGCTGGTGCTGACCGGCAACGGTAAAGGCAAGAGCAGCTCGGCGTTCGGCATGCTCGCCCGATCCCTGGGGCATGGCATGCAATGCGGCGTGGTGCAGTTCATCAAGGGACGCAACAGCACGGGTGAAGAGTTGTTCTTTCGGCGCTTCCCGGAGCAGGTGCGTTTTCACGTGATGGGGGAGGGTTTCACCTGGGAAACCCAGGACCGTCAGCGTGATATCGCCGCCGCTGAAGCGGCCTGGGCCGTGTCGCAGGAACTGCTGCGCGATCCGTCCATCGGCCTGGTGGTGCTGGATGAATTGAATATCGCGCTCAAGCACGGTTACCTCGATCTCGATCAAGTGCTCAGCGATTTGCAGGCGCGTCCGCCGATGCAGCACGTGGTCGTTACCGGTCGCGGCGCCAAGCCAGAGATGATCGAACTGGCCGACACCGTCACCGAGATGGGCATGATCAAACACGCCTTCCAGGCCGGAATCAAAGCGCAAAAAGGCGTCGAGCTGTGAATCAACCCCGTCATTGCCCCGCGGTTCTGATTGCCGCGCCGGCCTCCGGTCAGGGCAAGACCACCGTCACAGCCGCACTGGCCCGTTTGCATCGCAATCAAGGGCGCAAGGTTCGCGTGTTCAAATGTGGCCCCGATTTTCTCGACCCGATGATTCTCGAGCGCGCCAGCGGTGCGCCGGTGTATCAACTGGACATGTGGATGGTCGGCGAGCAGGAAAGTCGTCGCCTGTTGTGGGAAGCCGCCGGCGACGCTGACCTGATTCTGATCGAAGGGGTGATGGGATTGTTCGACGGCACGCCGTCCAGCGCTGACCTGGCGCGGCACTTCGGCGTACCTGTGCTGGGCGTGATCGATGGCACCGCCATGGCCCAGACCTTTGGCGCGCTGGCCCTGGGGTTGGCGCGCTATCAGCCGGACTTGCCGTTTGCCGGCGTCCTGGCCAACCGCGTCGGCACCTTGCGTCACGCACAATTGCTTGAGGGCAGCCTCACCGAAGGTCTTCGCTGGTATGGCGCCCTGTCGAGGGAAACCGGGATCGAATTGCCGAGCCGGCACCTCGGTCTGGTGCAAGCCAGCGAGTTGAACGATCTTGATGCGCGCCTCGATGCGGCGGCCGATGCCTTGGCCAGCAGTTGCGAAGTCGCGCTGCCACCGGCGGTGGAATTCGCCGCGCCGGATGTGATCGCAGCCGACCCATTGCTGGCCGGCGTGCGCATTGCCGTGGCTCGGGACGAAGCGTTTGCCTTCACCTATGGCGCCAGTCTCGATTTGCTGCGGGCGATGGGCGCCGAACTGCGATTTTTCTCGCCGATCCGTGATGCCGATTTGCCGGAAGCAGACAGCCTGTATCTGCCAGGCGGTTATCCAGAACTGCACCATGTGGCCCTGTCGCAGAACACTTCAATGATCGAAGCGATCCGCGCACATCACGTCGCTGGCAAGCCGTTGCTCGCTGAGTGTGGCGGCATGCTGTATCTGCTCGATTCGCTGACCGATGTCGAAGGCACTCGCGCAGAGCTGGTGGGTTTGCTGAACGGCGATGCGGTGATGCAAAAACGTCTTGCCGCGTTGGCCTTGCAGGCGGTCGAACTGCCGGAAGGTTCGCTGCGCGGACATACCTATCATCATTCGCTGACCACCACTGAACTGACGCCGATTGCCCGTGGCTTGAGTCCCAACGGCGGACGTGGGGCGGAGGCGGTTTATCGTGAGGGGCGGATGACCGCTTCTTATGTACATTTTTATTTTCCGTCCAATCCGTCGGCGATTGCCTCGCTCTTTGCGCCTGACCGTGGGGCCGCCTTCGCGAGCAAGTCGAATCGTCGCACCGCCGCTCTCACAGTAGAAAGTGTTCTGACTGAAGAAACGCGGTCCAATGTGGGAGCGAGCCTGCTCGCGAAGAGGCCATGACCGACAACGCATTTTCCGAAGCGGAGCGCGCAGCAATCTACCGAGCCATCGGCGAACGCCGCGACATGCGCCACTTCAGCGGCGGCACCGTCGAGCCCGAGCTGCTGCGTCGCCTGCTTGAAGCCGCGCACCAGGCGCCGAGTGTCGGCCTGATGCAGCCCTGGCGTTTCATTCGCATCAGCGACCGTACCTTGCGCGGCAAGATCCAGGGGCTGGTGGAAGAAGAACGCATCCGCACCGCCGAAGCCCTCGGTGAACGTACCGACGAATTCATGCAACTGAAGGTCGAAGGCATCAACGACTGCGCCGAGGTGCTGGTGGCCGCGCTGATGGATGATCGCGAACGGCATATCTTCGGTCGACGCACTTTGCCGGAAATGGACATGGCGTCCTTGTCCTGCGCGATCCAGAACCTGTGGCTGGCGTCCCGCGCTGAAGGGCTCGGCATGGGCTGGGTCTCGCTGTTCGAGCCGCAAGCGCTGGCGGACTTGCTGGGCCTGCCGCCCGGTGCCAAGCCGTTGGCCATTTTGTGCCTGGGACCGGTCAAGGCCTTTTATCCGGCACCCATGCTGGTGCTTGAAGGCTGGGCGCAAGAGCGTCCGCTCAGTGAACTGTTGTACGAGAATTTTTGGGGAGTGCGTCCATGAGTGTGGCGTTGTTGAGTGTCGCCGCCGTGGCGCTGGATGCGCTGTTGGGCGAGCCCAAGCGCGGGCATCCGCTGGTGGCGTTCGGCCGTTTTGCCGACCGTATCGAGCAGCGTTTCAATGGTGGTGGTCGCGGTTGGCGCAGTCATGGCGTCACCGCGTGGGTCATCGCCGTATTACCCCTGACATTGTTGGCCACGACATTTTCCTGGGCACCCTATGTCGGCTGGGTCGTCGAGATTCTCGCGCTGTATTGCGCCCTCGGCATGCGCAGCCTCGGCGAACATGTTGAACCGGTTGCCAAGGCCTTGCGCAGCGATGATCTTGATCTGGCGCGCACTCGTGTCGGTTACCTGGTCAGCCGCCAGACCAGTGAGCTGGATAAGACCGAAGTCGCCCGTGCCGCCACCGAGTCGGTACTGGAAAACGGCAGTGACGCCGTGTTCGCCGCCCTGTTCTGGTTTGCCGTGGCCGGAGCGCCGGGCGTGGTGCTCTACCGTTTGAGCAACACCCTGGATGCGATGTGGGGCTATCGCAACGAACGCTTCGAGCGTTTCGGCTGGGCCGCGGCGAAGATTGACGATGTGCTCAATTACATTCCGGCGCGGCTGGTAGCGTTGACCTACGCGCTGCTGGGCAAAACCCGACTCGCCTTGAAATGCTGGCGCACCCAGGGCCCGACCTGGGACAGCCCGAATGCCGGTCCGGTGATGGCCGCCGGTGCCGGTGCGTTGGGTGTCGAGTTGGGTGGGCCGGCGATTTATCACGGCGAACGGCATGAACGTCCGCAACTGGGCGAAGGTGTGCCGGCAGACGCCGACTCCATCGACCGCGGCTGGCAACTGGTCCAGCGCGGGGTATGGTTATGGCTGCTGATTCTCTGCGTGGGGGCTGAATTTTATGCTTGAGCACGGTGGACGGTTGCGCAAGGCGGCGCTCGAATACGGCATCGAGGAAGCCGATTGGCTAGACCTGTCCAGCGGCCTGGCGCCCTGGCCGTTTCCGATTCCGGACATCCCGCTGCGAGCCTGGGCGCGGCTGCCGGAAACCGATGACGGGCTGGAGCAGGCCGCCTGCGATTACTACGGCACCCTGCACGCGTTGCCGGTGGCCGGTTCACAAATGGCGATCCAGTTGCTGCCGCGTTTGCGCCGTGCAGGCAAGGTCGGCGTACTGTCCCCCTGTTATGCCGAACATGCCGAAGCCTGGCGCCGCAATGGCTACATCGTGCGCGAAGTGCTGGAGCAGGAGGTCGACTTCTTCGTCGACAGCCTCGATGTGCTGGTGGTGGTCAACCCGAACAATCCCACGGGGCTGAGCCTGACCCCCGCCCGATTGCTCGACTGGCATTCGCGGCTGGCCCAGCGCGGTGGCTGGCTGGTGGTGGACGAAGCCTTCATGGACAACACGCCGCACCTGAGTGTGGCGCCGTTTGCCCATCAGGTCGGTTTGATCGTGCTGCGTTCGTTCGGCAAGTTTTTCGGCCTGGCCGGCGTGCGTCTGGGATTTGTCCTGGCCGAGCGCAAGTTGCTCAAATTGCTCGCCGAACAGGTCGGGCCTTGGGCGGTGAGCGGGCCGACCCGGGTGCTGGGCCAGGCATGCTTGCGCGATACCGAAGGGCATGCGCGGCAGCGGGTGCGCGCCGAGGACGCCAGCGAACGCTTGGCGTCGTTGCTCGAGCAGTATGGCTTCAAACCCCAGGGCGGTTGTGCCTTGTTCCAGTGGCTGATCACCGAGCGCGCCGAAGAGCTGCATGAATTCATGGCACGACGCGGCATTCTGCTGCGCCTGTTCACGCAAAACAGCAGCTTGCGTTTCGGCTTGCCGGCCGATGAAACGGACTGGGCGCGCCTCGCCGCCGCATTCGACGATTTTGCCAAGGAATTTTCATGACCACCTTGATGGTGCAGGGCACCACATCGGATGCCGGTAAAAGCACACTGGTGACTGCGCTATGTCGCTGGGCCACACGTCAGGGTGTCGGCGTGGTGCCGTTCAAACCGCAGAACATGGCCCTCAACAGCGCGGTGACGGCCGACGGTGGCGAGATCGGTCGCGCGCAAGCGGTGCAGGCCCAGGCTGCTTTTCTCGAACCGCACACCGACATGAACCCGGTGCTGCTCAAGCCCAACAGCGACACCGGCGCTCAGGTGATCATCCACGGCCGTGCCGTCACGACCATGAACGCCGTGGCCTATCACGACTACAAGGCCATCGCCATGCAAGCGGTGCTGGCCTCCCATGCACGGTTGAGTGCGGCCTATCCGGTGGTGATGGTCGAAGGGGCCGGTTCACCTGCCGAGATCAATCTGCGAGCCGGCGACATTGCCAACATGGGCTTCGCCGAAGCAGTGGATTGCCCGGTGGTGCTGATCGCAGACATCAACCGTGGCGGGGTGTTCGCCCATTTGGTGGGTACGCTGGAATTGCTGTCGCCCAGCGAGCAGGCGCGGGTCAAGGGTTTCATCATCAACCGTTTTCGCGGCGACATTGCCTTGTTGCAACCCGGCCTGGACTGGCTGGAACAACGCACCGGCAAACCGGTGATCGGCGTTTTACCTTACGTGATGGATCTGCACCTGGAAGCCGAGGACGGTATCGATCAGCGCCAGACCGATAAGGCCGAGCAGGTGTTGAAAGTGGTAGTACCGGTGCTGCCGCGTATCAGCAACCACACCGACTTCGATCCGCTGCGCCTGCACCCGCAAGTGGACTTGCAATTCATCGGCCCTGGCCAGGCGATCCCACCGGCTGACCTGATCATTCTTCCCGGCTCGAAAAGCGTGCGCAGCGACCTTGCGCACCTGCGGGCCAATGGCTGGGAAACCGCAATCTCCCGGCACCTGCGCTACGGTGGAAAAGTGCTGGGCATCTGCGGCGGCCTGCAGATGCTCGGCGCGCAGGTGCATGATCCGCTGGGCCTTGAAGGCGCACCGGGTTCCAGCACTGGGTTGGGATTACTGGCGTTCGAAACGCAACTCGAAGCAGAGAAGCAACTGCGCAATGTGCGCGGGCGCCTGGCGCTGGAAAACGCTGACGTCAGCGGTTATGAAATCCACGCTGGCGTGACCACCGGGCCGGCGCTGGAAAACGCGGCAGTGCAACTGGATGACGGACGCTGCGACGGTGCGCAAAGTGTCGATGGGCAGATTTTCGGCACCTATCTGCATGGCCTGTTCGAGTCGCCGGCGGCGTGCAGTGCGCTGTTGCGCTGGGCAGGATTGCAGGCGGTGCAGGATGTGGATTACCACGGATTGCGCGAGCGGGACATCGAGCGCTTGGCGGATCTGGTGGAGAAGCATCTGGATACCGGACTGCTGCGGGAGCTCTGTGGAATCTAGGGTGACTGTTCCGGCCTCTTCGCGAGCAGGCTCGCTCTCACAGTAGACCGCATTCCAATGTGGGAGCGAGCCTGCTCGCGAATGCGGCAGCCGAAACACTGAAGCTTTTAAGGAATGAACCATGCTCCAACTGATTCTCGGCGGCGCCCGCTCCGGCAAAAGTCGCCTGGCTGAAAAACTGGCAACAGACAGCCAACTCCGGGTGACCTACATCGCCACCAGCCAACCGCTGGACGGCGAAATGAACGAGCGGGTCGCCCATCACCGCGCCCGTCGTCCGGCCGAATGGGCCTTGATCGAAGAACCTCTGGAACTGGCCCGAGTCCTGCGCGAAAACGCCCACGCCGATCATTGCCTGTTGGTGGACTGCCTGACCCTGTGGCTGACCAACCTGCTGATGCAGGGCGATGCCGAGCGTCTGAACGCTGAGCGTGATGCTTTGGTGGAGTGCCTGGAGTCGTTGCCGGGGGAAATCATTTTTGTGAGCAACGAGACCGGTATGGGTGTCGTGCCGCTGGGCGAATTGACTCGCCGCTATGTCGATGAAGCCGGTTGGCTGCATCAAGCTCTGGCCGAGCGTTGTCAGCGAGTCGTCCTGACCGTCGCCGGCCTGCCCCTGACTTTGAAAGGAACTGCGTTATGAGCCAATCCTGGTGGCTGGACCCGTGCAAATCGGTGGATGCCGTAGCGATCGAACTGGCTGCGGCGCGTCAGCAGCAACTGACCAAACCCGCCGGGTCGCTCGGTCGTCTCGAAGCGGTGGCGGTGCAACTGGCCGGGTTGCAGGGGCAGGTCAAGCCGCGCCTCGATCAGCTATGGATTGCGATTTTCGCCGGCGATCACGGCGTGGTGGCCGAAGGGGTGTCGGCGTTTCCCCAGGAAGTCACCGGGCAGATGCTGCACAACTTCGTCAACGGCGGTGCGGCGATCAGCGTGTTGGCGCGGCAGTTGGGCGCTTCCCTTGAGGTGGTTGACCTGGGAACGGTAACGCCATCGCTGAATCTTCCGGGGGTGCGGCACCTGAACGTCGGCCCGGGCACGGCGAATTTTGCACAAGGGCCGGCAATGACCGTGGCTCAAGGCGAACTGGCGTTGCAGGCCGGTCGAGACAGTGTGCTGCGGGCGAAAGCGCTCGGTGCGCAATTATTCATCGGTGGCGAGATGGGGATCGGCAACACCACCGCCGCCAGTGCACTGGCCTGTGCCTTGCTGGATTGCCCGGTGGTGCACCTGACCGGCCCGGGCACCGGGTTGAATGCGGCGGGGGTCAGCCACAAGGCTGAGGTGATCGAGCGCGCATTGGCCCTGCACGGGGCACAGCGCGGCGATGCGTTGCAAACCCTGTTCAACCTGGGCGGTTTTGAGATCGCCGCACTGGTCGGCGCTTATCTGGCGTGCGCCCAGGAGGGCATCGCCGTTCTGGTGGATGGCTTCATCTGCAGCGTCGCGGCCTTGGTTGCCGTGCGCTTGAATCCTGACTGCCGACAGTGGTTGCTGTTCGGTCATCGTGGCGCCGAGCCAGGTCATCGTCATGTGTTGGAAACCCTGGACGCCGAGCCGCTGCTCGATCTCGGCTTGCGTCTGGGCGAGGGGAGCGGGGCCGCACTGGCCGTGCCCTTGCTGCGCCTGGCCTGCGACCTGCACGGGCAAATGGCGACATTCGCCGAAGCCGCGGTTGCGGATCGTCCGGCATGACCTTTCGCCTGGACCTGCTGCGTCACGGTGAAACCGAACTGGGGGGCGGCTTGCGCGGCAGCCTCGACGATGCGCTGACCGAAAAGGGCTGGCAGCAGATGCGCGCAGCAGTGATGGAGCAGGGCCCATGGGACCGAGTGATCAGCTCGCCGTTGCAGCGTTGTGCGCGATTCGCTGAAGAGCTTGCCGGGCAGATGGGTTTGCCGGTGGCGTTCGATCGGAATCTGCAGGAACTGCACTTCGGTCGCTGGGAAGGGCGGAGCGCCGCGGCGCTGATGGAGACGGATGCCGAGGCCTTGGGCCTGTTCTGGGCTGATCCCTATTCATTCACCCCGCCTCAGGGTGAGCCGGTAGCCGACTTCTCGGAGCGAGTGTTATCGGCGGTCGAGCGTTTGCAGACAGCGTACGCCGGCGAGCGCGTGTTGCTGATCAGCCATGGCGGGGTCATGCGGTTGTTGCTGGCGCGGGCACGGGGCTTGCCCCGGGAACAGTTGCTCAATGTTGAAGTGGGACATGGTGCGTTGTTCAAGCTTTCGGTGCAGGCCAATGGTTTGTTAAGGGAAGTCCACTGATCATGCTGCCGTTCTGGATCGCCCTGCAGTTCCTGAGTAGCCTGCCGATTCGTTTGCCGGGCATGCCGGCACCGCAGGAGTTGGGGCGGTCGCTGCTGTTTTATCCGCTGGTGGGTTTGTTGTTCGGCGGGATCTTGTGCGCGTCGAACTGGCTGTTGCTGGGCACGCCGCCGTTGTTGCATGCCGCGCTGTTGCTGACGGTCTGGGTGTTGCTCAGCGGTGCCCTGCACCTGGACGGGCTGGCCGACAGCGCCGATGCCTGGCTGGGCGGTTTCGGTGACCGTGAGCGCACACTGACCATCATGAAAGACCCGCGCAGCGGGCCGATCGCGGTGGTTACCCTGGTGTTGGTGCTGCTGTTGAAGTTCGCCGCGTTGCTGGCATTGATCGAGCAGCAGCACGCCGTGGCGTTGATCATCGTTCCATTGCTGGGGCGCAGTGCATTGCTGGGACTGTTCCTGACCACGCCTTATGTGCGTCCTGGTGGTTTGGGGCAGGCGCTGGCCGATCATCTTCCGCGATTGGCGGGCAAGCAGGTGTTGGTGGCCAGTGGGGTGGTTTGTGTAGTGATTGCTGGCTTTGCCGGTGTTGTCGCTGTGGTGCTGGCGGTGCTTCTATCTGTCTGGCTGAGGCAAGTGATGCTACGGCGCTTGGGTGGAACGACAGGCGATACGGCGGGGGCCTTGCTGGAGTTGCTCGAGATGGCGGTGCTCGTAGGGCTGGCGCTAGTCCCGTAGGAGCGAGCTCGCTCGCGATGCACTCAAGACCACCGCGTTTATTCAGAAAGCACGCGTTATCGTTGACGTCCATCGCGAGCAAGCTCGCTCCTACAGCGGGTTGATGTAACATAAATTTGCATTCATTCAACCGCGGGTATATACACGCACCATGCTCGACTCCCAATGTTTATGCATCAACCTGCGTCGCGCCGCCCGTGGCGTCAGCAGGCATTACGACGGCGCTCTCGATGGCTTCGGGATCAACGTCGCGCAGTATTCTTTACTGTGCAATCTGCAGCGCCTGAATCAACCGAGCATTTCCACTTTGGCCGAAGCCATGGGCCTGGATCGCAGCACCCTGGGACGCAATCTTCGGGTACTGGAGGGCGATGGCTTGGTGACGCTGGTGGAAGGCGAGGACATGCGCAATCGCATCGTTCTGCTGACCGACGCCGGGGCCGAGCGGCTAAAAGCAGCCTTACCGGCCTGGGAGGCCGCGCAACAGCGATTGGTTGAGCGCCTGGGCGCGGAAAAGCGCGAAACGTTATTGAAGTTGCTGGACGAACTGGCGTGATGCCGGTTTGTTCGATCTTAAGCGGGTATATACCCGCGACCGGAGAACAAGAATGACATCGATGTGGCGTACGTGCGGTTGGGTGCTGTTGGGGAGTGCGCTGATTCTTGCGTTGTCTCTGGGAGTGCGACATGGCTTCGGGCTGTTCCTGGCGCCAATGAGCGCCGAGTTCGGCTGGGGGCGTGAAGTCTTTGCCTTCGCCATTGCCCTGCAAAACCTGATCTGGGGTCTGGCGCAACCCTTTACCGGCGCGCTGGCCGACCGCTTTGGCGCGGCGAAAGTGGTACTCATCGGTGGTGTTTTCTACGCCCTGGGCCTGGTGTTCATGGGCTTGTCCGATTCGGCAGTGACCTTGTCGTTGAGTGCCGGCCTGTTGATCGGTATCGGCCTGTCGGGTACTTCGTTTTCGGTCATCCTCGGCGTGGTCGGGCGCGCGGTGCCACCGGAGAAGCGCAGTATGGGCATGGGCATTGCCAGCGCCGCCGGTTCGTTCGGCCAGTTCGCCATGTTGCCCGGCACGCTGGGGTTGATCGGCTGGCTCGGCTGGTCGGCGGCCCTGCTCGCGCTGGGGTTGCTGGTGGCGCTGATCGTGCCGCTGGTGAGCATGCTCAAGGACAAACCCCTGCCGGTGCTGGGACATGAGCAAACCCTGTCCGAAGCCCTGCGCGAAGCCTGTTCCCATTCGGGATTCTGGTTGTTGGCGTTCGGCTTTTTTGTCTGCGGTTTCCAGGTGGTGTTCATTGGCGTGCACTTGCCGGCGTACCTGGTGGATCAACATCTGCCAGCCTCCGTCGGTACCACGGTGTTGGCGCTGATCGGCCTGTTCAATATCTTCGGCACGTACACCGCAGGCTGGCTGGGCGGGCGCATGTCCAAGCCACGGTTGCTCACAGGTCTTTATTTGTTACGGGCGGTAGTGATTTTGTTGTTCCTGTGGGCACCCGTTACCACGACCACCGCGTATCTGTTCGGCATGGCCATGGGCTTCCTCTGGCTGTCGACGGTGCCTTTGACCAACGGCACGGTCGCGACCTTGTTCGGCGTACGAAACCTGTCCATGCTCGGTGGGATAGTTTTCCTGTTCCACCAGCTCGGCTCGTTCCTCGGCGGCTGGCTGGGCGGGGTGGTGTACGATCGAACCGGGAGTTATGACTTGATCTGGCAGGTAGCGATTCTCCTGAGCCTGATGGCCGCCGCCCTCAACTGGCCGGTGCGTGAGCAACCGGTGGCACGTCTGCAAACCTCAATGAGTGCGACATGAACAGTCTCTGGCCGCGAATCACACTTTTAGCTGTCTGTGCCTTGCTGCTGGCCCTGGCGTGGTGGGGCTGGCATCAGGGCGGGCTGGCCTTGATGCAGTTGGGCATGGGTGCTTGCTAGAACGGGGCTTGCCAGGCAGAGGCTTGCTAGCAGGATGTCAGGGCGAGTAACTTCGAGCCTGACGATTCCTCACAGAGAAGCACCGACATGCTGATGCGCTGGTTTGCAGTTCCCGCGTTACTGGTAGCGTTTACCGGATTGGCTCAGGCGGCAGAGTGCCCGGCGCTGCTGCAAGGTTCATTGCCCAAGTTGCGCGCCAATGAGTCCATCGATTTGTGCCAACGCTTTGCCGGCAAGCCGCTGGTGGTGGTCAATACCGCCAGCTTTTGTGGTTTCGCACCGCAATTCAAAAGCCTCGAGGCGTTGAATCAGCGGTTCAAGGACCAGGGGCTGGAGGTGATCGGCGTGCCTTCCAATGACTTCAAACAGGAGTCCAAGGATGGCGCCGAGACCGCCAAGGTGTGCTACGTCAATTACGGCGTGACCTTCACCATGACCGAGCCGCAGAAAGTCCGCGGCGACGATGCCACGCCGCTGTTCAAGGTCCTTGCCAAACAGAGCAGTGCGCCGAAGTGGAATTTCTACAAGTACGTGGTCGATCGCCAGGGCAAGGTGATTGCCAGTTTCTCCAGCCTGACCAAGCCGGATGATCCTGAGTTTATCGAGGCTGTAGAGAAAGCCCTGGCATCCCCACCATTGGCTTCCACTCCATGATCTGAAACGGCTTAAACCCTGTAGGAGCGAGCTTGCTCGCGATGGACTCAAGGCCGACGCGTTTATTCAGAAGCACGCGTTATCGTTAACGTCCATCGCGAGCAAGCTCGCTCCTACACAGCCACTAAAAAGCCCCGCCTCTGTACAAGAGCGCGGGGCTTTTTCGATTCAGGCGGCGAGGGGTTCAGGCTCGCCGAGGATCATCAGAAGCGGTAGGTTGCACCGATACCGAAACCATTCGCCCAGTTTTCATACTTGGCGCTGTAGCTCTGGTTGCGAGGAGCACCGTTGCTGTTGTTGATCTTGACGTCCTCTTCCTTCAGGTACGAATACGCCACGTCGATGGTCAGGTCGTCGGTCGGGCTCCAGCCGGCACCCAGGCTGAAGATCGTGCGATCGCCAGTCGGGATACGAGGGGAGCGGTTTTCGTTGTTGGTCGGCGCCTGGTCAACGGACAGACCGGTACGCAGTACCCACTGCTTGTTCAGCTGGTAGGAAGCACCAATGGCGTGCGCCCAGGTGTCGTGCCAGTTCTGCTCTTCAGTGATGGTGCCAAACCCGCGTGCGGCCAGCGCTGCAGGTACGCCTTCGTTTTCGACAGAGATTTCTTTCAGGCGGCTCCAGCGAGTCCAGGTGCTGCCTGCATAGAGGGTCCACTGGTCGTTCAGCTGATGGGTCACAGAGAAGTCAACCGACTCAGGTGTCGTAATGTCGAGTGAGGCATCGAACTTCTGGTTCGGGTTCTGACCCAGCGCTGCCAGCAGGCCGTAGTTGACCTTGGTGTCACCGTCGAGCTTGTACTTCACTTTCGAGTGGTAGGTCAGGCCGACGCGAGTGCTGTCGGTGGCTTGCACCAGAATACCGATGTTGTAACCCAGTGCGGTGTCGTCACCCTTGATCTTGACTTCACCGTCCGGTGCGCGAGGATCCAGCGACAGGCTCGATTCCAGCTTACCGTCGATACGGTTGATGGTCGGACCGAAGCCGATCGACACCTTGTCGTTAAAGGCGTAGCTGACGGTTGGCTGCAGGGTCACGATTTGAACTTCGCTCTTGCTGCCGAAGTAACGGCCGGCAAAGCCGTTCTCGTAATCGGTGACCAGGCCGAATGGCGCGTAGACGCCGAAACCGACCGCCCACTGGTCATCGATTGGCTTGACGTAGTAGCCCATCGGCACGCCCATGAAAGGGACCATGTCGCCTTTGTTGGTGCCGCCGTTCGGACGGGAGCTGGCATCGCTGATGTCGGTGTGTGCGTCGATAAATGCAACACCGCCGGTGACTTGTTCGCGCTTGAGGCGAGACATGCCGGCAGGGTTGCCGAAAACTGTGGATGCGTCGTCGGCAGAAGAAGAACGCCCGGCAAAACCAGTACCCATTCCGCTGATGCTTTGTTCGTTAAGGGCAAAGCCACTTGCGAAGATCTGGGTGGATGCCATGGCAACGGCGAGACTAATGGTGGTTTTGAGCATTACTTTTTTCATTATTAGAACTCCTGGTGATCACCGGGGCGAAAATTACCAACATTTTCGTCCCAGCGCCATAGGCTGTATCGCTTGATTTAGAGCGGTTTTGTAGGACAATCCGACCAGATTCGCGACCTGTTGTGCGATCTTTGGATCCAGGGGTGGTTAGCAGGCTACCTGATTCAGCGGTGAAACACAGGTTTGCCAGGCGTAGGTGAAGTCTCTCAGGCGACCCTGGGGTTGGAAGGTCTGACGCCAGATTCTGGCCATTCCCAACAAGTCGTCTGCTTCGGGGAGGGGAGTGTTCTGTTCTTCGACCAGCAGCCAGGCAATGGCTGTGGCGTAACGCAGGTTGACGGTCAATTCCAGGTGTGGGCCACTGAGAAAGGCATGCTGGCTGGCCAGGCCACGAACCAGGCTGGCGCGCTCGGGGTCGAGTGCCAGGTAGTGGTCCCAAAGTGCTTGATGGCGGGGTTCGGCGATGCGGTACAGGCCGTGTCCACGCCGGTCGTGCAGTGCTGAACCCAGGGCTGACTGGCTGGCGGCAATGCCCAGCAGCAGGGCTTCGGCGGTTGCGCTATGGCGTCCCAGGTAGATCAAGGTCGGACGGATCACATAGCGGCACAGTTCGCTGGCAGCGATACCCATAAAACCCTCGAAACATGAAATGGGCGGCGAAACCTGAAGGTAGCGTTGGCAGCGGTGAATCGACTCAGGCTCGCCGGAAGCGGCACAGGCCGCTTGAGTTGAAGTGTAGTGTCATATTCGCTACGTAAAGGCCTGTTTTTAAAATATTTCCAGCTTCCAGTTATAACCGTTATATCGGTTGGTGCTTTACCGGATAGTCAGCGATGTGAAATCGCGGGCAACAAAAAGCCCCGCTTTTCGGGCGGGGCCTTTATGTTTCAGCCTTGCTGGCGTCTCAGGCAACCAGTGCCTGACGGGTACGCTCGATCACGGCCTGCAGCGGCTCAGCGCTGGAGTATTGATCGGGGTACAGGCGTTCGCTGTGACGGGCGATGCCGTGTTCGTTGACCAGGGTAAAGCTGAAGCAGCCTTTGCGAGCGGCCATGATCAGGCAGTTCATTGGTGCAAAAGCGTTGGTTAGGGTGCGAATGGCATCCTGTGCATGGATTTGAGTAGACATAGTCATGGGTGTTCCTACAAGCGACACGGATAAGAGCCGTGCAAAATTAAAACGTTCCAGTAACGACGACCACCATTGGTCGAACGAAGAACCCGACTGGAACAAAGCAGCCAGTTTGAAGCGCTGATAATTGGCGCGCTTGGGCTGGCAGGTAGGTACTTAGGAGGGCAGGCAACACATCGAGGGCAAAGGTTCTGGGCCCGGGGTGAAGATCCTGATCAATTTGCAGGTTGGTTCGGTCAGAGTAATGAGCTTTGCAACACCCTTTGTTTTCGATTCAAAGGCAATGTTGGCGCTGGAGTTACCTGGAAACCATCGAGGTGGTCGATCCCGCTTGTTCGGTGGAAGGCTTCCTTTGGGAAGGCTGACCGGGGGGATTTGTTCGACCAGAATTGACTTTCAGCTTGGTACTAACGCCGCGGATACTAACGGATTGAACTGTCGAAGGGAAGTGTGTTAGCCAAAAAGATCGGTCGCTCAGGTCATTTGCATCGGCACTCAGTCATTTTTCCAGGATCAGAGGCTTCAGAAACGCCCGGTAATGGACCGGATTCCGACCGGCGGTATGGGTGATTCGACCAGTGGCGAGCAGTCAGGATCAAGGGTTTGCCCGGGTTTATCCCCAGGCAGGAGAAAAAAATGCGTCGAAAAAGGGCACCGATATAACCACCACGAAGGTACTTGTGCACATTAATTGCGCAGGCTGTAACCGCTCTGTCATCTAGCCTTCAAGTGCAGTGGGTGCCTGTAACCAAAATTTAAGTCAATGAAAAACATCGCTTTTTTTTACTGGTGAAAAAATCGTCAGTTTGACTGCAGGCCCCATTCCACACGGCTTTGAGCGACTTCAAGGGCGGTTGTCCACTGAGTTATCCACAGCTTCTGTGGATTGTCCCGAGCGCTTGCTCTAGGACGGGCGTGCCGGGATTTTTCACCTTTACCTGTAAGAAAAAAAGAGTAGAGTGGCGCGCCTTCCGATCTACCCACAGTGCTTTATGAAGTTTCGTACACCTTCCGGTTCCTCCACTCCCAAAACGTCCCCTGTACCCCCCAAGCGCATTTCAATGCGCGTGGCCGAATGGCTGCTGGACAGCCCGCGCCTGGGCGAAAGTACGAACGTCAAACACATCGCCGGACGACTGCTCAAGCAGCCGGCCCGTGAAGGGATCGTGGAAGCGCAAAGTCGTCTTGGCCAGTTGATGTGCCGCGAATGCGGGAATGCGAGAGACCGCCGGATCGGCCAGGATCTCTTGCGTCAGGCCGCTCGGGCAGGGGATCTGCGCGCGCAGCAGGAACTGGGCCTGATCGAAGACTGAGCTGTCCAAGTCCTGGCGCCTTGGTTAACCTTCGAGCTTTATTTCAATGGCAGGAATGGCTATGGCTATGGACTTGACCAGCGTATTGCTCGGTCTGGCGGGCGCTGCTCTGCCGTTACTGGTATTGGCCTGGCAACTTCAACGCAAGGCGAGCACGGCGCAGGCCGAGGTGGCGCTGCTGGGAGAGCGCCTGGCCACGGCGTATCTGGCGCAGGATGGCTTGAATGCGCAACTGGAAGCCTGTCGCGATGAAATCGCTGATCTCGGTCAGGCCAATGCCGCCCGGCAAGCAGACTTGGCCGCGGTGCGTCGCGAAGTCGAGCTGCTGCAAATCGAACGCGACGATGCCCGCGACGCCTCCCATGCCTGGAATATCGAACGCGCGGGTAAAGACGCCGAATTGCGGCGCCTGGACGCCCAGGCCGCCTCGCTCAACGCCGAGCTGCGTGAGCAACAGGAAAGCCATCAGCAACGCCTCAACGATCTGCAGGGCTCGCGGGACGAGCTGCGCGCGCAGTTCGCCGAACTGGCGGGGAAGATTTTCGATGAGCGCGAGCAGCGTTTTGCCGAAACCAGTCAGCAGCGCCTGGGACAATTGCTCGATCCATTGAAGGAACGCATCCAGTCTTTTGAGAAACGCGTCGAGGAAAGTTACCAGGCTGAGGCCCGGGAGCGCTTTTCGCTGGCCAAGGAGCTGGAGCGCTTGCAACAACTCAATTTGCGCCTGAGTGATGAAGCCACCAACCTGACCCGAGCCCTGAAAGGCCAGAAAACCCAGGGTAACTGGGGCGAACTGATTCTGGAGAGGGTGCTTGAGCATGCCGGGTTGGAGAAGGGCCGCGAGTATCAGACCCAGGTCAATCTCAAAGGTCCGGATGGCGAGCGTTTTCAACCGGACGTGATCATCTATTTGCCTGGCGACAAACAGGTGGTGGTCGACTCCAAAGTGAGCCTCACGGCTTATCAACAGTACGTGGCGGCTGAAGACGAAGGCATCAGCCAGATCGCCATCAAGCAGCACGTACTGTCCTTGCGCAATCACGTCAAAGGGCTGGCCGGCAAGGATTACAAGCGACTCGATGGCTTGCACAGCCTGGATTTCGTCCTGCTGTTCGTTCCGATCGAAGCGGCATTTTCTGCCGCGTTGCAGGCCGAGCCGACCCTGTTCCAGGAGGCGTTCGATCGCAATATCGTGATTGTCAGCCCGACCACTTTGTTGGCGACCTTGCGCGTTATCGACAGCTTGTGGAAACAGGAGCGACAAAGCCAGAACGCCCGGGAGATCGCGGAGCGGGCCGGGTGGTTGTACGACAAATTCGTGCTGTTCATTCAGGATCTGGACGAAGTCGGCAATCGCCTGCAGCAACTGGATAAAGCCTACAGTGCAGCGCGCAACAAGCTGACAGAGGGGCGTGGCAATCTGGTCAGCCGCAGTGAACAGCTCAAGTTGCTCGGGGCGAGGGCCAGCAAAAGCTTGCCGGCGGATTTGCTGGAGCGGGCGATGACGGATGTGGATGGGTTGGTCGAGTTACCGGAATAACCGGAAAAGCTTCGCGAGCAGGCTCGCTCCCACTTTGGTTCTGTGAGTACCACCGATCAACTGTGGGAGCGAGCCTGCTCGCGAAGGCGTCAGATGCAGCACCGCACCGTAAACCCTACAACGGCAAATGCCGACTCAACAACGCCCGCAACGCCGCCGGCTTCACCGGTTTGGCCAGATAGTCCAGCCCCGCCGCATGCACCTGGGCCATCGTCTCCGGTCGACCGTCGGCGCTGATCACCACGCCCGGCACCGGCTCGCCCAATCGGGTACGCAGCCAGGCCATCAACTCGGTCCCCGTTTCGCCATCGTCCAAGTGGTAATCCACCAGCGCCAATTGTGGCCGTACGCCGTCGCCGAGCAGCGCCGCGCACTCATCGCGGTTGCGTGCGGTCCAGACCTGGCAACCCCACCGGGTCAGCAGACTGTTCATGCCAATCAGGATGCTGTCTTCGTTGTCGATGCACAGCACCTGCGCACCGCCGAGCAATTTGCCGTTGAGTTCAGCCGCCTTGGCCGGCAACGCCGCTTGCGCCCGTGCCAGCGGTACGCTGACGCTGAACACACTGCCACGCCCCGGCCACGAACGTACGCGCAGGGTATGGCCCAGTACGCGGCACAACCCGTCGGCAATCGCCAGGCCCAGCCCCAGGCCTTTTTCGGCGCGGGTCTGATGACTGTCGAGGCGTTTGAATTCTTCGAAGATCACCTGCTGCTTGTCTTCCGGAATGCCCGGTCCGCGGTCCCAGACCTCCAGGCACAGCTCGCCCTTGCGACGGCGAACACCCAGTAATACCGGGCCCTTGGCATAGCGGAAGGCGTTGGTCAGGAAGTTCTGCAGGATGCGGCGCAACAGTTTGATGTCGCTTTCGATGCGCAGCGTGCTGCCTCGCACCCGGAACTCCAATCCTTGCTCCCGGGCCAACGCCTTGAATTCGGCGCCGAGGGTATCGAACAGTTCATTGAGCGCGAATGGCTTGGCATCAGGATTGATCTTGCCGTTTTCCAGGCGGGAAATGTCCAGCAAATCACTGATCAAGTCTTCGGCTGAGCGCAGTGAGCTGTCCAGATGCTGCACCAGTTTTTGCGCCTCGCCGGACAAGCCATCCTCCTGATGGGTCAGGGCGGCAGAGAACAGTCGCGCAGCGTTCAAAGGCTGCATCAAGTCATGGCTCACCGCTGCCAGGAAACGTGTTTTCGACTGGTTGGCCGCCTCGGCGGTGCCCTTGGCTTCCGTCAGGGCCACGTTAAGCTGCGACAGTTCGTGGGTGCGTTCGGCCACTCGCTGTTCGAGGCTTTCGTTGGCTTCGGTCAGCGCCTGTTCGGCTTCGCGGAATGGGGTGATGTCGGTGAAGCTCATGACGAAACCGCCGCCGGGCATCGGGTTGCCGATCAGTTCGATCACCCGGCCATTGGGAAACAATCGCTCTGAAGTATGGGCGCGACCCTGACGCATCCAGTGCAGACGGCGGGCGACGTGCACTTCGGCTTCGCCGGGACCGCACAGGCCGCGCTCGGCGTTATGGCGAATGATGTCGGCAATCGGCCGGCCGACGCTGATCAAACCGTCCGGATAGTTGAACAGCTCCAGGTAGCGGCGGTTCCAGGCCACCAGCTTCAGCGACTGGTCAACCACGCTGATGCCCTGGGTAATGTTCTCGATCGCCCCCTGCAGCAGCGCACGATTGAATTGCAGCACCTCTGACGCTTCGTCGGCGATTCGCACGACGTCCTCCAGCTGCATCTCCCGACCTTCGATGGCGGCTTTTACCACCGCACGGGTCGATGAGGCACCCAGGACACCGGCCAGCAAACGTTCGGTATGGGCGATCCATTCACCGTCGGCGTTCTGGTTCGGGTTGAAGCCTTTGCCCTGGCGATAGGCAAAGCGGATAAAGCTCTGGCGGGCGCGCTCCTCGCCGACAAAACGTGCTGCCAATTGCAGCAGATCGTCGATCTGCACCGCCAGCATCGAACGCGCGCTGGGGCGAGCGCTGATTTCCTGGCCGATGAAGCGGCCGGCCTGCCAGTGTTCCGACACCCGTGTACGCGACAGCACCGAGACCCAGGCGAATAGCGTGAAGTTACCGGCGAGGGACAGCACAACGCCCTGGGTCAGCGGAGTGATCGGCAGGTTCAATGGGTTGCTGTGCAGCCAGGCCAGGCCCGGGAAGCTGTTCAGTGAAACGCCCAGGCTATGGGCGGCGATCGGCAGGATCAGGGTGTAGAACCAGAGGAACGTGCCAGCGGCGAGACCGGCGAATACGCCGCGCCGGTTGGCCTGTTTCCAGTACAGCGCACCGAGCATGGCCGGCGCCAGTTGGGTCACGGCGGCGAAGGCGATCTGGCCGATGGTTGCCAGGCTAGCGGTCGAGCCCAGCAGGCGGTAGCTGACGTAGGCCAGCAGTAGAATCACCACGATGCTTACGCGGCGCACCGACAACATCCACTGGCGGAACACTTCGAACGGGCGCTCGGCGTTGTTGCGGCGCAGCAGCCAGGGCAACAGCATGTCGTTGGAGACCATGGTCGACAGCGCGACACTGGCCACGATCACCATGCCGGTGGCCGCTGAAGCACCGCCGATAAAGGCCAGCAATGCCAGGGCCGGGTGGGCCTGGGCCAGCGGCAGGCTGATGACGAAGGAATCCGGCAGTACTGAGCTGGGCAGCATCATCTGACCCGCCAACGCGATGGGGACGACGAACAAGGCCGCCAGGGCGAGGTAGGCAGGAAACACCCACTTGGCCAGACGCAAGTCCTGAGGATCGATGTTTTCCACCACGGTGACGTGGAACTGTCGCGGCAGGCAGATGATCGCCATCATCGCCACCCCGGTCTGCACCACCATCGAGGGCCAGTTGATGGTTTCCTTCCAGTATTCCTCCAGGCGAGGCGCGAGCATGGCCTGGTCGAACAGGTCATCAAAACCGTCATACAAGCCGAAGGTCACATAGGCACCCACCGCCAGAAACGCGAACAGCTTCACCAGCGACTCGAACGCAATCGCCAGCACCATGCCCCGGTGGTGTTCCGTGGCGTCGAGGTTGCGGGTCCCGAAGACAATGGTGAACAACGCCAGCACCAGTGACACCACCAGTGCCGTGTCCTGCGCACGAACCCCCATGGCGTCGGCGCCTGCACCGATCAACAGGTTCACCCCGAGGACGATGCCCTTGAGTTGCAAGGCGATGTAGGGCAATACGCCCACCAGGCAGATCAGCGCCACCACCACCGCCAGCGACTGGGATTTGCCATAGCGTGCGGCGATGAAGTCGGCGATGGAGGTGATGTTCTCCTGTTTGCTGATCATCACCATTTTTTGCAAGACCCACGGCGCACCGATCAGCAGCAGGATCGGCCCGAGGTAAATCGGCAGGAACGACCAGAGTTGTTCGGCCGCCTGGCCCACCGCGCCGAAGAAGGTCCAGCTTGTGCAATAGACGGCCAGCGACAGGCTGTACACCCAGGCACGCACCCGCGGCGGCAAAGGCGCGCTGCGCCGGTCACCGTAAAAGGCGATGGCGAACATGATGGCCATATAGGCCAGGGCGACGGCGGCAATCAGCCCGCTGGACAGCGACATGGGAACTCCCGGCAACCAAAGACACCCGGGCTTCCCGCCCGGACAGACAGTCTCGCACGATGGCAGGGGTTAGTCAGTGTCGACCAAGGTCGTGACGTGGCGGGGTGTCGCAGGTGGGAGTGTCAGTTGGATTTCCAGTGTTTATGCGGGCCTATTCGCGAGCAGGCTCGCTCCCACAGTGATCCCGGTCAAGTGTGGGAGCGAGCCTGCTCGCGAATAGCGATATCACTGATTGAGCGCAATCTCGATCAACCGATGCAATTCCTCGACGTCCATCGGCGCCTCGGAAAACAGAATGCGGAACACGATAGGCGCAGCGACCACGTTGATCAGTCGATCGACACTGGGTTTGGGCTCATCCGGGTATCGATCCAGGATGACCTGCAGTTGCCCGCCAATGATCGTTGCGCAATAGCTCGGCTTGAGACTCGCTTGCACGTCGCGAAGCATGTTGCGGCCGGGCGCGGAACTCATCTCGTCCAGATACTGCTCCGCCCACGCCCGTACATCGCCTTGCAGGCTGCCGGTCTTGGCCGATTCGGTTTCCGGTTGCAGGCGGGCGAGCGCAACGTCCGCCAGCAATGCCGACAAATCACCCCAGCGCCGATAGATAGTCGAGGGCGTCACGCCCGCGCGCGCGGCGATCTGCGGCACCGTCACAGTGGCGCGTTCCTGTTCTTCGAGGAGTTCGCGCACGGCGGTATGAATCGATTCCTGCACCCGGGCGCTGCGGCCACCGGGTCGTAATGTGGGGGCGGTCATCCTGTGTTTCCTGTGTTGCACCGGAGCCAGCTCCGGTCCTGAAATGCCATGAATCGGACCTTAACACAAAGAATTTGCTTTAAGCGCAAACCGGTAGCACACTCCGCAAAAGCAAAAAATTAGCTTTTGCGGAGCGTGCCCATGTCGATGCCTCATTCGAACCGTGCCAGCCTGTGGTTTCTGGCAATCACCTTACTCAGTTTTCTCGCGGCTTCCACGGCGCCGACGCCGTTGTATCACTTGTACCAGGAGCAACTGCATTTCTCGGCGGCCGTGCTGACCCTGATTTTCGGCGTGTATGCCCTCAGTCTGCTGGTGGCGCTGCTGACGGTCGGTTCGCTTTCTGATTATCTGGGGCGCAAGCCCGTGATATTCACAGCGGTGCTGCTCAATAGCGTGGCGATGCTGCTGTTTATCTACGCCGACAGTGTTGCCTGGCTGATCAGCGCCCGGGTGCTGCAAGGCTTTGCCACCGGCATGGCGACCGCTGTATTGAGTGCGACACTGCTGGACACCGACCGCCAGCAGGGGCCGCTGGTCAATAGCGTGGCTCCTTTGATGGGCATGGCGTTGGGTGGATTGGGTTGCGGTCTGCTGGCTGAGTTCGCACCGGCACCGTTGCACCTGACCTACTGGCTGTTGCTGGTCCTGTTTGTGATGCAGGCCCTGTACGTCTGGCGTTTGCCGGAAAGCGTTTCGCCACAGCCCGGCGCGTGGTCTTCATTGCGGCCGACCCTGCATGTGCCGGTCCAGGCGCGTTCGACTTTGTGGCGGTTGCTGCCGCTCAACACGGCGACCTGGGCGCTCGGCGGTTTCTTCGCCTCTCTCGCACCCTCGTTGGTGCGATCGGCGACAGGCTCGACGTCGAATCTGATCGGCGGATCGACCGTGGCGACGTTGACCATGACCGGCGCCCTGATGATTTTCACCCTGCGCAATCGGCCGGCGACCCTGGGCCTGCGGCTGGGCGCCAGCTCGTTGCCGCTGGGTGTCATCCTGATTTTGATCGGCGTACACAGCGCCAGTCTTGCATTGTTTTTCATTGGCACACTCATCGCCGGTTGCGGCTTCGGCGCCGGTTTCCTTGGTACGGTACGCACCCTGGTTCCGCTGGCGTTACCTCATGAGCGGGCCGGATTGATGTCAGCGTACTACGTGCTCAGTTATCTGGCGTTTTGCCTGCCGTCGTTGCTGGCCGGCAACCTCACGCGCGTCTTTGGCCTGGTCAACACCACCGATGGCTATTGCGCGGTGCTGATCATCCTGTCGCTCAGTGCCTTGTTCGCGATGCTGCGCCAGCGCACGGTCAGTGCTTGCAGCGCTACGGGCCAGTCATAAAAAAGCGGCGCCTTGAAAGGCGCCGCTTTTCCCGGGATCAGATCTGCGCGAACCCGCCGTCCACAAACAGCTCGATTCCATTGATGAAGCTGCTGTCATCCGAGGCCAGGAACACTGCGGCCTTGCCCACTTCCGATGGCGTCCCGAGGCGACCCATCGGCACCTGGCTGGCCAAATGATCGAGCAGGCCTTGCTGTTGGTCTTGTGGCGCCAGGTCGCTCAGGCCGGGGGTGTGAATCGGCCCGGGGCTGATCACATTCACGCGAATCTTGCGTGCCTTCAGGTCAAGCAACCATGAGCGGGCAAAGTTACGCACCGCCGCCTTGCTGGCACTGTAGACACTGAAGTTTTCCGTGCCCTGGCTTGCGGTAGTGGAGGCGGTGAGGATCACCGAGCCGCCATCCTTGAGCAGTGGCAGCGACTTCTGCACGGTGAACAACAGGCCTTTGACGTTGATGCCGAAAATCCGGTCGAAGTGTTCTTCGGTGATCGCGCCCAGCGGCAGCATGTCTCCGCCACCGGCGTTGGCGAAGACGATGTCCAGATAGCCGGCCTTGGCCTTGATCACATCGAAAATCCGGTCAAGGTCAGCCAGGTTCGACACGTCGCCCTGAATGCCGGTGGCGTTCTGGCCGATGCTGTTGACCGCGGCATCCAGTTCAGCCTGGCGGCGCCCGGTGATGAACACCGTCGCGCCCTGGTCGACGAAGGCTTGGGCCGAGGCCAGGCCAATGCCGGTGGTGCCGCCGGTGATCAGTGCAACTTTGCCTTTGAGAGTGCTGCTCATGCGGTGAATCTCCGATAGTCGTGAGGAGTTACTTGGCCCTGATGTGCGCCATTGACCTCACTCTATGCCGGCAGATTCGGCTGAAAAATCACCTGAATCAGGTTTGTTTGTACATGGTTGTGGACAATACTCAGGGCACTTCCACTGAGGATTCGCGATGAATCAGTTGCTGGCCATGCGTGTCTTCGTCCGTGTCGTACAGGCAGGGTCCTTTACCCGCGCCGCCGATTCCCTGAATTTGCCGAAAACCTCGGTCAGCAAACTGGTGGCCGAACTGGAGGAGCACCTTGGTGTGCGCCTGTTGCAACGCACCACCCGCCGGCTGACGGTCACGGCCGATGGTATGGCCTACTACGAGCGCGCCCTGCAACTGCTGGTCGAGCTGGAGGATCTGGATAACAGTTTTGCCGCCGCTCAAGGGCGGCCCCGGGGGCGGATTCGCGTCGATGTGGGGGGCTCGGTGGCCAGTATCCTGATCATTCCGGCGCTTCCGGATTTTCATGAGCGTTACCCGGACATCCAGATCGATCTGGGCGTCAGCGATCGTCCGGTGGACCTGATCAGCGAAAATGTCGATTGTGTGATTCGCGGCGGTCCTTTGGTCGAGTTGTCACTGGCAGCGCGTCCGTTGGGCCTGTCGTCCTGGACTACTTGCGCCACCCCGGCCTATCTGGCGCGTTTCGGGATTCCGAGCGACCCTCGGGAACTGGACAAACATCACCGCATGATCAGCTATCACTCGGCCCGCACCGGGCGGGTGATGCCGGCGCGGTTCGAGCGCAATGGCGAGAAAATCGAGGTCCAGGGGCGTGGCATCATCAGTGTCAACGAAAGCAATGCACACCTGGCGGCGGGACTGGCAGGCCTCGGGGTGATTCACACCTTTACCTACACCGTGAAGGCCCACATCGAGCGCGGCGATCTGGTGCCGATTCTTCAGGACTGGCAACCGGCGCGTTACCCGTTTCATGTCCTGTACCCACCCAACCGTCACTTGAGCAATCGCGTGCGGGTCTTCATCGACTGGTTGGCGCAGCTATTCACGGATATGGACTAATATTTATATCTACAAAGTAGATAACAGTTAGAGATATTACCCGTTATATCGATATTCGATCTGGATCTATGATGGGCTCTACCTCACCAGAGGACAGGAGTTCGCCATGACATGCCCCAACATCGCCAAACCCGGTATCAAACCTTTCCGCCATTTGCAGCACCCGCGTGAGGTCATCCGCCAATTCACGCCCAATTGGTTCGCAGCCACCATGGGCACCGGTGTACTGGCACTGGCATTGGCGCAGTTGCCCTTGGCCAATCCCGTTGTGCACGCCATTGCCGAGGCCCTGTGGCAACTGAATATCGTGCTGTTTCTGTTGTTCACCGCGTTGTACGCGGCACGTTGGGTGCTGTTTTTCGATGAGGCGCGACGGATATTCGGTCATTCCACGGTTTCGATGTTCTTCGGCACGATCCCCATGGGCCTGGCGACCATCATCAACGGCTTCCTTGTGTTCGGCCTGCCGCGCTGGGGGGATGGCGTGATTCAGTTGGCCGAAGCCTTGTGGTGGCTGGACGTGGCGATGTCACTGGCGTGCGGGGTGCTGATTCCCTACATGATGTTCACCCGCCAGGAACACAGCATCGACCAGATGACGGCCGTTTGGTTGTTGCCGGTCGTGGCGGCGGAAGTCGCGGCTGCCAGCGGTGGCCTGCTGGCGCCGCACCTGGCCGATGCCCATGCGCAACTGGTAATGCTGGTTACCAGCTACGTGCTCTGGGCATTTTCCCTGCCGGTGGCGTTCAGCATCCTGACCATTCTGCTGCTGCGCATGGCGCTGCATAAACTGCCCCACGAAAACATGGCTGCTTCGAGCTGGCTGGCGCTCGGTCCGATTGGCACCGGAGCGTTGGGTATGTTGCTGCTGGGGGCCGATGCTCCCGCGATATTCGCCGCCAACGGTTTGCCGGGCATGGGTGAAATTGCTGCGGGCCTGGGGCTGGTCGCCGGCATCACGTTGTGGGGCTTCGGGTTGTGGTGGATGCTGATGGCGGTGCTGATCACCTTGCGCTATCTGCGCGCCGGCATTCCTTTCAATCTCGGCTGGTGGGGGTTCACCTTCCCGTTGGGCGTCTATTCTCTGGCAACGCTGAAACTGGCCAGCACGTTGCACCTGGCGTTTTTCAGTGTCTTCGGCTGTGTATTGGTGTCGTTGTTGGCCGTGATGTGGCTGATTGTCGGCAAGCGCACCGTGCAGGGCGCGTGGCGGGGTGAGCTGTTTGTCTCGCCGTGCATTGCAGGATTGAAGAAATGACCGGCGGATTTTAGGTAATGTGTGGCCTGGATCGACGTACGGCATTCCAATCACTGTATCCAGGCCTCACTCTAAAATCAGGGACACATGGAAGATGAGTCACCCCTCGCAATTCACCTTGCTGCGCACCCGGCGCTTCCTGCCGTTTTTCGTGACACAGTCTCTCGGGGCGTTCAACGACAACATCTTCAAGCAGTCGTTGATCCTCGCCATTCTGTACAAGTTGACGATCGAAGGTGACCGTTCGATCTGGGTCAACCTGTGCGCGCTGTTGTTCATCCTGCCGTTCTTTCTGTTCTCGGCCCTGGCGGGCCAGTTCGGGGAAAAATTCGCCAAGGACGCGTTGATCCGTCTGATCAAGCTGGGGGAAATCGCCATCATGGCGGTCGGCGCGATCGGCTTCATGTTTGATCACCTGTCGCTGATGCTGGTGGCGCTGTTCGCCATGGGTACGCACTCGGCGCTGTTCGGGCCGGTGAAATACTCGATCCTGCCCCAGGCCCTGCGTGAAGACGAGTTGGTCGGCGGCAACGGCCTGGTGGAAATGGGCACCTTCCTGGCGATTCTCGCCGGGACCATCGGTGCCGGGATCATGATGTCGTCCACTCACTACGCACCGGTCGTCTCCACCGCGATTATCGGTATCGCCGTGCTCGGTTACCTGGCCAGTCGCGGTATTCCTCGGGCGGCGGCGGCTTCGCCGCAAATGCGTCTGAACTGGAACATTTTCAGCCAGTCCTGGGCCACGCTGAAGTTGGGCCTGGGCCAAACCCCGGCGGTGTCGCGCTCGATTGTCGGCAACTCATGGTTCTGGTTTGTCGGGGCGATTTATCTGACGCAGATCCCGGCGTATGCCAAGGAATGGATGCACGGCGACGAAACCGTGGTGACGTTGATTCTGACGGTGTTCTCGGTCGGTATTGCGGTGGGTTCGATGCTCTGCGAGAAACTCTCCGGGCGCAAAGTCGAAATCGGCCTGGTGCCATTCGGTTCCTTTGGCCTGACCGTGTTCGGGCTTTTGCTGTGGTGGCATTCCGGGGGCATTCCGGACAGCGCTGCGGGGCATGGCTGGATCGAGATACTCGGGTTTGGCCACACCTGGCTGGTGTTGATCGACATCCTCGGCCTGGGGGTTTTCGGTGGTTTCTACATCGTGCCGCTGTACGCGCTGATCCAGTCGCGCACCGTCGAAAACGAACGGGCGCGGGTGATTGCCGCCAACAACATTCTCAATGCGCTGTTCATGGTGGTGTCGGCGATCGTCTCGATCATCCTGCTCAGCATGGCCAAGCTGTCGATCCCGCAGTTGTTCCTGGTGGTGTCGTTGCTGAACATCGGCGTCAACGCTTACATCTTCAAGATCGTCCCCGAGTTCACCATGCGTTTCATGATCTGGCTGCTCAGCCATTCCATGTATCGCGTGGAGCATCGCAACCTGGACCTGATTCCCGATGAAGGCGCGGCACTGCTGGTGTGCAACCACGTGTCGTTTGTCGATGCCTTGTTGATTGGCGGTGCGGTGCGTCGGCCGATTCGCTTTGTGATGTACTACAAGATCTACAACCTGCCAGTGCTGAACTTTATCTTCCGCACGGCCGGGACGATTCCGATTGCGGGACGTCAGGAAGATATCCAGATCTACGAACAAGCTTTCACGCGCATTGCCCGGTATCTGAAGGACGGTGAGTTGGTGTGCATTTTCCCGGAGGGCAAATTGACCGCCGATGGTGAGATCAACGAGTTCAAGGGCGGGTTGACGCGGATTCTCGAAGAGACGCCGGTGCCGGTGATTCCGTTGGCCTTGCAGGGGCTGTGGGGGAGTTTCTTCAGTCGTGATCCGGGCAAGGGACTGTTTCGCCGGTTGTGGTCGCGGGTGACGTTGGTGGCGGGGCCGGCGGTGGCGGTCGAGGTGGCGGAGCCTGCGAGGTTGCAGGCGTTGGTGGGGGATTTGCGTGGGACTGTCAGATAGTCGGTGAATGGGTGGGCCTCTTCGCGAGCAGGCTCGCTCCCACAGGGTTCGGTGGTGTGTTGAAAACTGCTGATACACCCCAACCCCTTGTGGGAGCGAGCCTGCTCGCGAAAGCGGTAGTCGCTTAAGCGCTGACCTTGAGCCCAACCAACCCGGTCACGATCAACGCCACACTGGCCAGCCGCACCAGCGCCATCGATTCGCCAAACAGAATGATCCCGGCAATCACCGTCCCCACGGCACCCACCCCTGTCCAGATCGCATAGGCCGTGCCCAGTGGCAATTCCTTCATGGCAAGGCCCAGCAGGCCAAGGCTGACAGCCATGGCCGCAACCGTGAGGGCGGTGGGGAGCGGACGGGTGAAACCGTCGGTGTACTTCAGGCCGACGGCCCAGCCGACTTCGAACAGGCCGGCGAAAAACAGAATGATCCAGGACATGAGAGACCTCCATCGATTGACGGGGTCGTCCCCAGATTAATGACTCGATCGAGCCGCGAGGTCGTCCCCGCGTTGCGCAATATAGTGCCCAGCATTAATCCGGGGATCAAGTTTCGGATTCAGTCGGTGGCGTGCTGCGCAGCGATTTCCCGGTCCTGTTTCTCGCTCATGCGACGGAAGTACGTCGACAGCAGCGCTCCGGAAATGTTGTGCCAGACGCTGAACAACGCGCTAGGCACCGCCGCCAGTGGCGAAAAGTGTGCACTGGCCAGCGCGGCACCCAGCCCGGAGTTCTGCATGCCGACTTCCAGGGCCAGGGATTTACGCTGGGCCAATGGCAGCTTGAACAGGCGCCCGGTGAAGTAACCCAGCAGGTAACCGAAGCTGTTATGCAGCATGACCACGGCCATGATCAGCAAACCGGATTCGGCAATTTTCGCCTGGCTGGCAGCCACTACGGCGGTGACGATGATCACGATGCTCACCACCGACACCAGCGGCAGTACATCAACAGCGTGGCGAACACGCTCACCGAGCAGGCGCTGAGCCACGACGCCCAGCACGATCGGTAGCAACACCACTTGCAGGATCGACCAGAACAACTCCATGAACGAGACCGGCAGCCAGGCCGAAGCCAGAAGCCAGATCAGTGCCGGGGTCAACAGCGGGGCGAGGAGGGTGGTGACGGCGGCGATGGCCACCGACAGTGCCAAGTCGCCGCGTGCCAGCCAGGTCATCACATTCGACGAAGTGCCGCTTGGGCAGCAACCGACCAGAATCACACCGACGGCAATCTCAGGTGGCAAATGGAAAGCCTGGCAGAGCAACCACGCCACACCGGGCATGATCACGAAATGCGCCACCACACCCAATGCCACGCGCCACGGATGGCGAGCGACTTCGGCGAAGTCTTCGAGCTTGAGGGTCAGGCCCATGCCAAACATCACCAGCCCTAACAACGGCACGATGGCGCTTTTGAGGCCGATGAACCATGCCGGTTGCAGGAACGCCACGACGGCGAAAATCAGAACCCAGTAAGCGAAAGTGTTGCCGACAAAACGGCTCAGTGCTGCCAATGCACGCATGGCTTGATCCTTGTTATATGAAAAGCGTTAGGGAGCTAAGCATACGCTGCTTACAAAAAAGATCGCAGCCTGCGACAGCTCCTACAGAGAAATGCGAATCCTTATGTAGGAGCTGCCGCAGGCTGCGATCTTTTTCAAACGCCAAGGATCAAGGCAATCAGATGCCCTGCGGTGTCTCTTCCCCACCCAACGCCTCAACCAGCGCCGGCAGGAAGTCGCCGAAGGTCAGCATCATCAGGGTGAAGCTGGCATCCAGTTGGCCGAGGGCTTCGTCGCCACCGTCCTGTTCCGCCTGATCTTGCAGCAGGTCTTCGAATTTCAGGCGCTTGACCACCATTTTGTCGTCGAGGACGAAGGAGAGCTTGTCCTGCCAGGCCAGCGACAGCTGAGTGACCACTTTGCCGGTGCTCAGGTGCAGCTGGATTTCTTCGCTGGTCAGATCCTGACGCTTGCAGCGCACGATGCCGCCGTCTTCGTGGGTGTCGCGCAGTTCGCACTCGTCCAGTACGAAGAAATCCTCCGCGGCTTTCTGGGTGGTGACCCACTCGGTCATGGTGGCAGTCGGCGACATCTTCACGGTCAGCGGACGCACCGGCAGCGTACCGATCACTTCTCGCAAGGTGGACAGCAAATCTTCGGCGCGTTTCGGGCTGGCCGAGTTGACCAGGATCAGGCCCTGTTTCGGCGCGATGGCGGCGAAGGTCGACGAGCGACGGATAAAGGCGCGCGGCAGGAACGCCTGGATGATTTCATCCTTGATCTGGTCGCGTTCCTTTTTATAGACCTTGCGCATTTGCTCGGCTTCGATCTCTTCGACCTTTTCCTTCACTGCGTCACGCACGACGCTACCCGGCAAAATGCGTTCTTCCTTGCGCGCGCTGATCAGCAGGAAGTCGCCGCTGACGTGTACCAGCGGTGCATCTTCGCCCTTGCCGAACGGTGCGACGAAACCGTAGGTGGTCAACTCCTGGCTTGCACATGGGCGCGCCAGTTTGGTGGCCAGTGCAGTTTCCAACGCCTCGGCATCAACAGGCAGATCTTGGGTCAGGCGATAGATAAGCAGGTTTTTGAACCACATGGGGTGAGTCTCTCCTTATATACAAAGGCGGGCATTATTGTCCTCCGTGTGCCATAGGCCAACCCTTCTCTAAGCCTTTGGAAGGCATGAAAAAATTAATTAAAAAAGTGCTTGCCAGAGGTAGGGTCGCTCCGTAGAATGCGCGCCACACCGAAGCGAAGGGTGATTAGCTCAGCTGGGAGAGCGTCTGCCTTACAAGCAGAATGTCGGCGGTTCGATCCCGTCATCACCCACCATTCGTTTTCAGTGTTACGCGCAGCGGTAGTTCAGTCGGTTAGAATACCGGCCTGTCACGCCGGGGGTCGCGGGTTCGAGTCCCGTCCGCTGCGCCATATTCGGTAACCTGGAACACTGAACGCCAGGTCACCACGGAAAAGCCCGCTGATGCGGGTTTTTTTCTGTCTGCAGTTTGATGGTTGTTTCTGCAGGACGCGTCGTTTCACCGGTTTTCAGATTTTTTTGAAAAAATTATCAATTAAATCAACACTTTATGAAAATTTGTGGCACAATGCGCCCCGCAACGAAGGTAAAGGGTGATTAGCTCAGCTGGGAGAGCGTCTGCCTTACAAGCAGAATGTCGGCGGTTCGATCCCGTCATCACCCACCACTTTCAACGCTACGCGCAGCGGTAGTTCAGTCGGTTAGAATACCGGCCTGTCACGCCGGGGGTCGCGGGTTCGAGTCCCGTCCGCTGCGCCATATTCGGTAACATGGAACACTGAACGCCAGGTCACCACACAAAAAGCCCGCTTGATGCGGGCTTTTTGCTGTCCGGGGTTTGGCTTTCCATGCCGGCCTCAATGAGAAAGCGACCTTTGGGTCGCTTTTTTCGTTTCAGTGGGTTTATTGCCCGGCATTGCGAGCGTGTCGGTAATCGCTGACGGCCTCGTAAACGGCTTTGCGCAACCGGTTGATGCCGCCGATGGGGCGGTGTGCCTCAAGGCCAAACCATGGATTGAACGACTGGTTATCGCATCGCAGGTTCAGCGCCGGCGTGTCGAAGTCCTGCGCGGGTACGGTGATCCGCGCCACGGTCTGGAAGGGAGAATCGCTTTCGCGCCACTCGATGCTCGTGTCTTCGATCGGCATGTACTTGTTCGCGTCCTGGCGCTGGATCTGCAACACGAAGCACGCAGGCACCCGATCTGTGGATAACTGCTGATTCAATGCGCTGCGCAGGAAGTTCGGCAGCTTCTGATTTTGTGCCGGCAAGGTGTAGCCGGGGCAGCTTTCAGGGTCGGGCATCACGCGAAACTTGGCATTGGCCTCACCGAATTTGTAGGGTGAAACCGAAAAATAGGTGGTCTGGGTTGGGCTGGGTGGGGCGGGGGACAGCGTTGCCAGGGCGATGAACAAATGGCGAACCTGCCACGAACGTGGGTCCCAGCCCGGAAAGAACGCCATCATCTTTTTGCCATCCGCCTGAGCAGCGACATTCTGACGATACTCGGCAACATCGCTGACGAAGAAATTCGGATGGCTGAACATCACGAAGTCCTGTTCGCCTCGTTGTTGCTGATCGCTCAGCAGCTGTTTGCCGGGGACATCGAGCAGTTTGATCGCCATGCCCCGGGCATCGCGGATGCTGTCGAACTGTGGATAGGCATTGCCATTGGACAGGCGCAGGGTCGCTTGCCAGGTTTTACCGGGCTCACTGAAAACACCCTGGCGAAGGTTGTCCGCCAGATCCGGCAACACCTGGACTTCAGCCTTCACGCAACCGTGGGCCTTGGCATGAGCATCGCGTAAATAACGGGTGCTTTCACGGTGCTGGTCGACGATGCGCACGGCAGTCTGGATGATCTCCTGAGTCATTGCCGCTTCACCGTCCGGGATCAGTTCTTGCGCTGATACCGGTCCGCGGTGTTGCCAGGCGAACCACGCGGTGGCCAGCGCCCAGCCGAGCAGCCCAAGGCCCAACAGCCATAGCAGCGTCTTGCCAAGAAAAGCGCCCAGGCGCAGCCAGAGAGTCTTCAGCATGGGGCATTCCTTTTGATCATGGCAGTTGCGACTCCAATGGCCCGCCCAAGACTTTCAGATACTCCAGCAGTGCCCAGCGCTCCTGCGGCTGCAGCAGGCGGCCAATCACGCCGTTGCCGAGTTTTCCGGAGCGGAATTCGTGGCCGCTGTTGTGATTGCCGGTGATGCGCGTGTCGAACACAAAGCCATTGGTAAAGGCTTCGGTGCGATAACCCAGGTGTTTCGGGTCGTATTCGAAGGTGCCTTTATAGAACGTCGTCGCGCGCTCATCCTGCGGCGAGAGCAGTTGATAGATGCTTGGCACCGAACCGTTGTGTAGAAACGGAGCTGTCGCCCATACACCGGCCAAGGGGCGAGCCTTGTAGGCGCGCAACTCGCGGACACCGATCGGCAGGCCGAAGCCGTCCATCTCCGGTCGCTCGGCCGGGGTGATGCCGGCGTCGCGATACGCCCGGTTTTCGACAAAGGCCGTGACATAAGCCAGTCCTTTGGCCACCGACATCTGGCTCAAATCCAGCGGTTCGGTGGGCTTGGGGTCAACATCAAGCTGTTCGAGTTCTTTTTGATCCCACTGCAACGCCGTCAGATCGAAGCGGTGGTCGGCGATGTTGTTGGCGGCGCCAGGATCGGTGCCGATGTAGTCCACCGGAAGCATTTTCAGGTGTTGCACGTATCGTCCTTCGCCCTGGGTAACGCGCGGTACGTGGCAGCCGGCGCAGTTCTCGCCGAACAGTGCCCGGCCCTTGGCAGCCAGGGGTTTATCGATTGTCCCCAGCAGTGCTTCCGGCCAGGCGGGTGGTTCCAACCGTTGCAGGGTTTCTTCGATCAGATGCAGATCGCGCACTCGGACACTGGACGGATAACGATCATCGCCCATCAGCGGCTGCCTGTTTTTGTCAAAAAAGCTCAGCGTGGCGCCGACGCCCAGGGCTTCGCCGATATTGCGTGCCATGGGCTGTTGCGCCGATCCATTCCATTGCACCCAGTCGAAGGTCCACATGTCCCACAGTTGCGGATAGTCGACAGGGGCATTGGCCACGCGATAGTTGGCGGGGGAAATGGCGTCACCGAAACTGGCGTTGGCAATGCGTCCGAACGCGTCGGTACGTCCCGGGCCTTCCTCGGTCGGGTAGAGCCCGCGATGGGTGTCGTTCCAGGCGACTTTCAGGAAGGTGTCGAGGGACTTCTTGAACTCCTTGCGCAGTTCTTCGTGTCGGGCTTCGTAGTCGGAACCAAGGACATCGCGTGCGAAATCTTCGAATTTCCACGGGTTGTAGTAAGTCACGAACAGACTCGCCACCAGGGCTTGTCCGAAACTGCCACCTTTCAATGTAGGAACGCTGGAGGGCAAAACATGCTGGGCCGATCCGCCATCGATGCGCACGGCCTGACCCTTGAAGCGCAGCTCACCGGTGTGGCAGGCGGCGCAGGTAATATCCAGAAATGTATCCGTGCTGCCGGGATTCTGATGCCGGGCGAAGCCCACCGGCAGCTTGTCGGGGTTTTTAGGTGTGGGTTTCTGGTCAGGGTCGATCAGGAAACCGAAGCGCGCGAGGTATTCGGGGGCGGCGAAGCGTTGTTTTGAGAGGGGCAATTCGAGCGCTTTGAACCACTCGTAACGCAGACCTTTGACCTGAGTGCCTTGGGGCGTGAAGTAATAGGTCTCGCGGTCGGCGGCGCTCCATTGCTCCAGGTAATGCACCTGCTGTGGGGGCGTCCAGAACGGCAGCTTCGGGTTGACGACGTAGTACAAGACCACGGCCAGGCCCACTAACAACAGGGCAACGATCAGAGCCAGCAAGCGGAGAAAGAGGCGCAAGATGAACTTCCTTGTCGATTTGTAACTCTGTTATGCCTGAGCGCCAGGTGGGCGGCAAGTGGCCATTACGCCAGATGTGAGGGGGGAGAATTTGCTTGTGTGGGAACGAGATGACAGAAGTTTCATCATCTACACTGCGAAAAGCGTTTAAACACCTGAACTTATCAGAAATCTCTGGCTCTCATGCCGGTAGCCATTGGTCGTGGCCGCCTGATAAGCTCGCGGCTTTACTCGATTGCCCTTTAGGCGAATGAACAAGGAAATAGCATGAAACAGCATCGGTTGGCGGCGGCGGTGGCCCTGGTTAGCCTGGTACTTGCGGGTTGCGACTCGCAGACCAGCGTAGAGCTGAAAACCCCGGCGCAAAAAGCTTCCTACGGCATTGGCCTGAACATGGGCAAGAGCCTGGCTCAGGAAGGCATGGATGACCTGGATTCCAAAGCCGTAGCCCAGGGCATCGAAGATGCCGTCGGCAAGAAAGAGCAGAAGCTCAAAGACGAAGAGCTGGTTGAAGCCTTCGCTGCACTGCAAAAGCGTGCTGAAGAGCGTATGGCCAAGATGAGCGAAGAGTCGGCAGCTGCCGGCAAGAAGTTCCTCGAGGAAAACGGTAAGAAAGCGGGTGTCGTGACCACCGCTTCCGGCCTGCAGTATGAAGTGGAAAAGAAAGCCGATGGCGCTCAGCCCAAGCCGACTGACGTAGTGACCGTTCACTACACCGGCAAGCTGACCAATGGCACCGTTTTCGACAGCTCCGTCGAGCGCGGCAGCCCGATCGATCTGCCGGTCAGCGGTGTGATTCCGGGTTGGGTCGAAGGCCTTCAACTGATGCACGTCGGCGAGAAGTACAAGTTGTACATTCCAAGCGAACTGGCCTACGGCGCGCAAAGCCCAAGCCCGGCGATTCCAGCCAACTCGGTGCTGGTGTTCGACCTGGAACTGCTGGCGATCAAAGATCCAGCGAAAGAAGAAGCCGCCAAGTAATTAGCGTCTGCTTCAAAAACAACGCCTCGCTTATGCGGGGCGTTGTTGCATCTGGCGTCCGGTACGGGTAAACAAAACGAACAGATGATGCAGGCTGGAGTCATAGCCATTGTAGGACCGGCGCTAACCTCGCCAGACCGCCAAGTCAATGAAATATTGGGTTTTTTTTGATGAGTAAAAAACGCCCGATCTAAGCTCAGCCCTTGTGCAGTGGGGCTTTCAGCCGTGAAAAGCAGCTCTGTTCACAAGGTTATCCACAATTTGTGTGGATAACATTTGCGCGGGAGGAACTCATGAAAGCACCTTGGAATTTTGCTCGTTTCCTGCCGTTGGCTGGACGCCTGCTCGCACGTGGGCGCTTGCCGACCTTGTTGTTCGCGGTGGCAAGCAAAGGTGCCAGTCAGGGTAACCGACTGGGCAAGCTCAAGGATGATTTGCGCCTGTTGCAGGCCCTTTGCCTGGCGTACTGGCGCGGTGAGTATCGGGCGATCAGTCCCAAGGCCGTGATCTCGGTTGTGGCAGGTCTGATGTACTTCCTCAGCCCGCTGGATGCCATTCCGGATTTCCTTCCCATGTTCGGCATGCTCGATGACATCGCTGTGCTGGGTTGGTTGATGAAAGTCCTCGACGATGAACTCAATGCCTTCCGCGCCTGGCGCAAACGTCAGGTACCCGAAAAGCTCGCCGTGGTCGAACGCTTGCCCGATACGCCTGAACAACTTCAGCTTCAGGGACCGAAAAAACGTTGAGCCGATTAAGTCTCACCCACAGATAGATACCCCCCGCGACCTTGGCCGCTGTTAGGATTACACTTCTAGGGAAAAGTGCCGACTCGCTAAGTGTTGTTGTCCTACGGGGTAGTCATGGATATTCAGATAATTACACGCGAAGGCGAACCAGAATACGCGGTTCTGCCGTGGGCTCAGTATCAGGCTTTACTGAAAGCAGCAGGCATCAACGAAGCACCGTCGCAACCGACCCCAGCGCCGATTGCGGCAACCCAGGACCCGATTCTTCCAGGTCTTGATCAACTACGCAGTTTGCGCGAAGGGAAGGGCATCGCCATCGAGGCGCTCGCCCGCACGGTAGGCATCAGCCCGTCTTATCTGGCCATGATCGAGAGTGGCGAGCGTCAGCCTGACGCAGCGATTCGCCGCAGCCTGGCCTGGGAATTGACGGTGCCAGGGTGGAGGGATGAATCGTGAGCGTACGCATCAGTCGTCAACATTGGGACGGATTGCTGGGCGAGCTGGATCAGGCGCGCCGTCAGCGTCACCTCCTGACTTATCGGGCATTGCTGGAGCGTTTGCAGCTCCCCACGCCCGCCATGCAAACCCTGACCGCCGCGCTTGAACATTTGGCGGCGCTTGACGCCAAGGCCGAACAACCCTTGCGCAGTTCGCTGGTGATCAGTCAGGGTGCCAGTCGCCTGCCACGCACGGGTTTCTTTGAATGCGTGGAGCGTCTCGGGCGATTTTCCGGACCCTCCGATGGTGTCGCTGCCGCTTCCTGGCATGCCTCGGAAGTGGTGCGGGTGTTCGAATACGAGTACCCCGAATCGGCGGAGGCCTGAGTGTTTTTTCGACTCAAGGCGAGGGTCAGTTACTGGCTCGCACGCCGGTTGTTTCATTGGTCATGGTTTGTACGCCAACCCCGAGGCTGGAGCTGGCTTGAAGGCCAGTTCGCCCGCATGGCGAACCTGGGCGATGTTGGCGCCCAGAGTTTCTATGGCCACATCCTGACCTTTCGTGGCGTCGGTCTGGGGGCACGCGAAGAGGGTGTTCGTTTGCTGCGCCTGGCGGCATTGGCCGGTGATGGCAAAGCGGCTTATCAGGTGGGTGTGATCAGCCTCGCCGGGACCTCGAGCAAGGCGCCGGATCCGGCTGAAGCGGCGCGGTTCTGGGGCATTGCCGCTAAGGCTGGGCATCCGCTGGCACAGATCAAGCTTCAGGAATTGGCTTCCCGCGATTCCACGCAATAACGCCGATTTATCTGACACAACCGAGTGGCGCAGGAGGAGACTTCTGCGCCACTTTTTTTGGGTGAAAAAGTTTTAGCGAATCGCCCTACACGAAACACCTCCTCGCCTGACTTCTTTCCTCACTGATCCCCCGCAAAGTCCCTCGCGCCCTATTTCCTGTGCGAGAGATTGCCCATGTCCGACCCGGTTTTCCCCAACGCCTTACCTGTCGGTGGGCGGATGGATCACATCGCCCGGATCGAGCAGGAACTCGACCATTTTCAGAACACGCTGACGCTCTACCGCCAACAGCTCTCGCGCTGGTTCAACCAGACCGCCGACAGGCTCAGTCACGCTGCTGACCTGCCTTCACTGATGGGCATGGAGCGGGTGATCACGCTGGGCAACACCCGTACGGTTGTCAGCAGCACGGATGACGACTTTATCTCGACTGTGGCGCAGTGCCCGAAGAGCGGGATCCTGCAGATCGAGAGCAAGTTCGAGTCGGTGTATGACGTTCCGCTGGGGAACATTCAGGTCGATGTGATCGCGATAGATGGCGGTCAGTCGACGCCGGTCACGCTGGATGAAAACGGCAAGGGGCAGTTCAGGGGCGAAGCGGGCAAGTTCTACCGTGTGTGGGTGCAGAGCGAGGTCACGCCGGAGGAGGTGGCAGAGCTGTTCCAATCCTATGACGGGCTGACGCAGGCACTGGATAAGTGGCTGCGAAGTGAGTGGGAGGAGTTCAGGCCGCAATGGTCGAAGTCGTCTTCACTGGCGGTGGGTAACGGGATGCTGGCCGGCAGTTGGGCTGCGATCGAGGGCGTATGGGACAGCATCAATCTGCTGTCGGACATTCTGCAGGATCCAGGCAAGTTTATTGATCGACTGAGTAGCAGCGCTGACCAGTTGATGGACCTGGCGCTAAAAGTACCGGAGGCAATGGCGAAAATCCAGCTGCTGGCCAGTGACGAGGCGGCACTATGTCTGCTGTTGCGCACTGCCAGTCTCTGGCTGGAAATGCTGCCACCCAGCGTGATTGCGGGTGAAACCGCCAAGGCCGTGTCGATGCGGGTGGTGGAACTGCTGATCGACATTTTGATCGCTGTTGTCCTGACCTTTGCCGCTGCCGGGGCGGGTGTTGCTTATCTGACGATGCGTTTGGCACGCCGTGGCGCGCTGTTGATCAGTGCGGTAGGGCGGTTGGTCGAGGCGATGTTCTCGATCATCAGCACTTTCATCGGCTACGTCGACCGCTATAAAAAAATTGCTGCCCGGGGTGTCGCGGCAGGGTTGAAAAAAGGCCGGATGCAAGTGCGCTGGAGCGCTCGCAACAATACCACCGTAAAAAAAGACGAACCCCACGACGACGCCCCGAAGCAAGCCACCAACCCCAACGGCGACAGCGCCGACACCGCCGCCCACACCACCACCCACGGCTGCCCGGTGTCGCTGGTCAGCGGCGAAGAGCTGCTGACCCTCAC
>NZ_JABFMU010000015.1 GCF_013359695.1 Pseudomonas sp. C2B4 | reverse complement strand
AGGACCGGAGCGAGGGCATGCCGAGCCACAGCGAGGCACCGAACGACAGGGGCAAGAGCCCTTGGTTACTTGGGGCTCTTCCAAGTGACCCGCCGTAAGGGCGGAGCCGCCAGCAGCCATCACTCAAAAAATGGATATTCACACCATTCAAAATCAGACTAACCGCTCTAGCTCCGGCACAGCCTCAAACAAATCCCCCACCAACCCATAATCCGCCACCTGGAAAATCGGCGCCTCTTCGTCCTTGTTGATCGCCACGATCACCTTGGAGTCTTTCATCCCCGCCAGATGCTGGATTGCCCCGGAGATGCCGACAGCGATGTACAACTGTGGCGCGACGATCTTGCCGGTCTGCCCCACTTGCATGTCATTGGCGACAAAACCGGCGTCAACCGCCGCCCGCGAAGCGCCAACACCCGCACCGAGCTTGTCGGCCAGGGCATACAGGTGCTTGAAGTTGTCGCCGTTCTGCATGCCACGGCCACCGGACACGATGATCTTGGCGGCGGTCAGTTCGGGACGGTCGGACTTGGCCAGTTCTTCAGCCACGAAACGGGAAGTGCCCGTGTCGTAAACAGTGTCCACGCGTTCAACGCTGGCCGAGCCCCCGACAGCGGCAACCGGGTCGAAACCGGTGGCCCGCACCGTGATCACTTTCACCGCTGCATTCGATTGCACGGTGGCGATGGCATTGCCGGCGTAGATCGGCCGCTTGAAGGTATCGGCGCTTTCGACCGAGATGATCTCGGAAATCTGATCAACGTCCAGTTGCGCCGCCACCCGTGGCAGAAGGTTTTTGCCGTTGGACGTGGCCGGGGCCAGGACGTGGTTGTAGATCGAGTGCTGTTCGATCACCAGGCTCGCTACCAACGGGGCGACGTTCTCGGGGAGTTGATGGGCGTAGGCTGCGTTGTCGGCGACCAGCACCTTGGCCACGCCAGTGATCTGTGCGGCAGCTTCAGCCACGGCCCCCACGTCGGCTCCAACAACCAGCAGGTGAATGTCACCGCCGATCTTGCCGGCAGCGGCCACAGTGTTCAGTGTCGCCCCTGCCACTGTTTTGTTGTCGTGCTCAGCGATTACCAAAATAGTCATCAGATCACCTTCGCTTCGTTTTTCAGTTTCTCGACCAGTTCAGCCACCGACTTGACCTTGATCCCCGCGCTGCGTGCAGCCGGTGCTTCGACTTTCACGGTTTTGTTGGTGGACGCGATGGAAACGCCCAGTGCATCCGGGGTGACGGTTTCCAGCGGCTTCTTCTTGGCTTTCATGATGTTGGGCAGCGACGCGTAGCGCGGCTCGTTCAAACGCAGGTCGGTGGTGACGATGGCCGGCAGTTTCAGGGAAACGGTCTGGGCACCGCCGTCGACTTCCCGGGTCACGGCAACGCTGTCGCCGCTGATGTCGACGTTGGACGCGAACGTGCCCTGACCGTAGCCGCTCAATGCCGCGAGCATCTGCCCGGTCTGATTGTTGTCGCTGTCGATGGCTTGTTTGCCCAGGATCACCAGTTGCGGCTGTTCCTTGTCCACCACCGCCTTGAGCAACTTGGCAACCGCCAGGGAGCCCAGATCGTCAGCTGATTCGACGAGGATGGCGCGGTCGGCACCCAGTGCCAGGGCGGTACGCAGTTGCTCCTGTGCACCGGACGAGCCCACTGAGACCACCACAACCTCAGTGGCAATGCCTTGCTCCTTGAGGCGAACGGCTTCCTCGACGGCGATTTCGCAGAAAGGGTTCATCGCCATTTTCACGTTGGCGAGGTCGACGCCGGAACCATCCGCCTTGACGCGGACTTTGACGTTGTAGTCGACCACGCGTTTTACCGCAGCCATTACTTTCATTTGAGGGCTCCTATTGAGCAGGTTGTTTCAACTGTCCAGCCGATGCAGTGCGGCGTGATGATCGAAGGGTTGATAACGGTGTTGCTTGTCGCGGGCGATCTTGATCATCGCAACGCCGGGGTCGCGGGCCAGGAACAGCCGCCCACCTTGGGCAACCAGGTGGTCGAGCAGGCGTTCCTTTTCATCGATCAGGCCTTCCGGGTTGCGATCGAAAGCCGTCGTCAGATCGAGGGTGAGCCACTGCCTGGCGGGGACCAGGTCCCCGGCAAAGATGATCGGGCCACCCGGCATCTCGATTTCCGGCAGCAACTGCCCCGGGGTATAGCCATCGCTGACATGAAATCGCCAGCCTTCACCCAGCCAGTCGCTGGTGACGCCGTCCAGCAGATGCAGACGCCCGCTGCCTTGCAATTGGTTGATGACCTGCGGCACAAACAGCGCCCTGTCGCGCGGGTGGGGATGGCTGGCGCGCGTCCAGTGCTGGCGCCCGACCAGGTAACGCGCCGACGGGAACAACAGTCGGGGCGTGTCGCCGTCACTGATGGCCCGTCGCACGTCCGCCGCGAGCATCGCATGCAGATGGGTGAGCACCACGGCGTGGATCTGCCCTTCTTCCACTCCCAGACGGGCGAGGCTATCGAGCAGGCCAACCGCCGGACGCTGGCAGCGACAGGTACGCGCCAAGGGCGCCAACAGCGCATCGGTGCCGGCCATTACCAGAATATTCAGTCCGTTCTGCTGAACCAGCAGCGCACGGGACGCCAACTCGACTTCATTGTCGTAATCGGGGCTCAGCCACTCGACCCAGGCGCTGCGAGGCGTCGTACCAAACAGCGCGCCGCCATCGAGCTTGCGCGGCTTGCCTGTCACCGAAAATAGTTTGCGATACACCCGTTGCACCTCTCTGAACGCTGTCCACCCGATTGCCCGTAAAGGGGTTGGGGTATTCGGAGCTTATCCAAAGAAGGTCGTGCATGACCCTCCCTTGAATGGGTGGTCGGCACGTCCGAATGCACCCACCCTTTTTTGGGGTGGAGGGCTATGGGTGGAGCGTTTGTATGTCAAGCAGCCGCTTTCCCGGTCAGCAGAGCAATTCGCTCAGAGCCGCCCGCAGCGCTTGGGGAATCGGCACCGGGCGGTGACTGGCCCGCTCGACGAACACATGCACAAAGCGCCCGGCCGCACAGGCCTGCGGCTCCCCGGCCTTGAAGATGCCCAGTGAGTAATGCACCGAACTGTTACCCAACTTGCTCACCGCTAGCCCCACCTCGATCGGCTCGGGAAAGGCAATCGAGGCAAAATAGTCACAGCTGGAGCTGACCACGTAGGCGATCACATTGCCCTGATGGATATCCAGGCCACCGGATTCGATCAAGTAAGTGTTCACTGCACTGTCGAAGTAGCTGTAGTAGACGACGTTGTTGACGTGGCCATAGAGGTCGTTGTCGTGCCAGCGCGTGGTGATCGACTGGAAATGGCGAAAATCTTCGCGCAGGAATGTATCCATGGCAGGTGTCCCTTCATGAAAGCAAACCGCGCTGCCGATCGCCAAGGCATCGGCAGCGCGGTTTATTGAATCGATTGGGTGGATGGGCGCGGGGTTCAGAACGCGAAATCGGTCTCAGGCAGCGCCATCAGGCAACCGGCACCGGCCAGCAAGGCCTCGCGATGAGCAGTGGCCCGTGGCAACACCCGGCGCAGGTAGAACTCCGCCGATTGCAGCTTGGCCTGGTAGAACGCTGCTTCCCCGGTGCCCGCCGCCAGCGCTTCACTGGCGCGCACCGCCGCTTGCAACCACAACGCGGCCAACACGACATAGGCCGAGTAGGCGAGGAAATCCACCGACACTGCACCGATTTCCTCGGGATCGCGGTGGCAGGCTGCGAGCACCGACTGACCCAGCGCTCGCCATTCTTCCAGGCGCTGCCCGACCCGCTCGGCCATCTGCGGCTGAGCCGTTGACTGATTGACCTGAGCGGCCAGTTCGTCGATCAGTGCGTTGAGCTCGCGACCGCCATCACCCAGCAGCTTGCGGCGGATCAGGTCCAGGGCCTGGATACCATTGGTGCCTTCATAGAGCTGAGTGATACGGCTGTCGCGCATCAACTGCTCCATGCCCCACTCGCGGATGAAACCGTGGCCGCCGTATAACTGCACGCCAAGGCTGGCCACTTCCTGACCGCAATCGGTGAAAAACGCCTTGATGATCGGAATCAGGAAGGCGGCGCGACGGGTCGCCGCTTCACGCCCGGTCGCATCGCTGCCACCGTGCTCCAGATCCAGTTGCCGGGCACCATACGCCGCGAGCATGCGACAGCCTTCGCTGAGGGTTTTCTGGATCAACAGCATGCGCCGCACGTCCGGGTGGACGATGATCGGATCGGCCGGTTTATCCGGTGCCACGGGACCTGTGATCGCCCGTGACTGCAAGCGCTCGCGGGCATACGCCAGGCCGCCCTGGAACGCGGCTTCGGCGATGCCCAGGCCCTGCAGCCCGACCTGGAAACGTGCGTCGTTCATCATGGTGAACATGCAGGCCAGGCCCTGGTTCGGCTGACCGACCAGCCAACCGGTGGCGCCATCAAAGTTCATCACACAGGTGGAGGCGCCCTTGATGCCCATTTTGTGCTCCAGCGCGCCGCAGCTCAGGGCGTTGCGTTCGCCTGGCGCGCCATCGGCGTCGAGCAGCCGCTTGGGCACCAGGAACAGGCTGATGCCTTTGACACCGGGCGGTGCGTCGGGGAGTCGGGCCAGCACCAGATGAATGATGTTGTCACTCAGATCCTGCTCGCCGCCGCTGATGAAGATCTTGCTGCCGTTGAGCCGGTAGCTGCCATCAGCCTGGGGCTGGGCGCGGGTGCGCAGCAGCGCCAGGTCGGTCCCCGCCTGGGGCTCGGTGAGGCACATGGTGCCGGTCCACTCGCCGCTGACCAGGCGCGCCAGATAGCGCTCCTTGAGTTCGGCGCTACCGTGGCGATTGAGGGCCACGACCGTGCCTTCGGTCAATCCGGAGTAGACGCGGAACGACAATGAGGCGCTCATCAGCATTTCGTGGAAGCTCGCCGAAACCATTTGCGGCAAGCCCTGGCCACCGAACTCCACTGGCCCGGTCATGCTGGCCCAGCCTTGTTCGACGAACAGCTTATACGCCTCGGGGAAGCCCTCCGGGGTGGTCACTTGTCCATCCTGCAACTGACAGCCCTGCTCGTCGCTGTTGCGGTTGAGCGGTGCCACGACTTCGGTGCAAAACCGTGCGGCTTCTTCCAGTACACCGTCAATGGTGTCGCGATCCAGGCCGTTGTCCAATTGCTGACAATGCCCGGTCACGTCGAACAGTTCGTGCAGGACAAAACGCATATCGCGCAAAGGCGCCTGATAGTTCATGCCCGGCCCTCCACATCGGCAAACCCTTTGCCCGCCGCCACGCGTTCGGCAATCAGCGCCGCCGGTTTCCAGTGTTCGCCGAGTTTTTGCTGCAAGTCTTCCAGACGCTGTCGAATCGAGGCCAGGCCCTGGGCATCGGCCCAGCTCATCGGCCCGCCCACGGCGGCCGGGAAACCATAACCGTTGAGGTACACCAGATCGATGTCATGGCTGCTGGCGGCGATGTTTTCTTCAAGGATCTTCGCCCCTTCGTTGACCAGAGCCAGCAGGCTGCGCTCGACAATTTCCCGGTCATCGATTGCCCGGCGGTGATAGCCCAGATTGCTGGCGATGCGTTCGATCAGCGCATCGACCTCGGGGTCATGCCCGGCCTCGCGACTGCCTTCGGCGTATCGGTAATAGCCGCGACCGGCCTTCTGGCCGAAGCGCTCAAGGTCGCACAGGGCGTTGTCGACCTGCACGAGCGGACTGTCCATGCCCTGCCCGGCCAGTTGACGAGCACGCCATTCCAGGTCGACACCCACCACGTCGTACATGCGAAACGGTCCCATGGCGAAACCGAAGGCTTGCAGTGCGCCATCCACCTGCTGCGGCTGCGCGCCCTCAAGGAGCATTTTGCGAGCCTCGTCGGCGTAGGTCTTGAGCATGCGGTTGCCGATAAAGCCACGGCAGTTGCCGGCCACCACCGCCACCTTGCCCAGTCGTTGGCCCAACAGCGTGGCCTGCGCCAGCACAGCGGGTGAGGTCTGCGCGCCCCGGACGATCTCCAGCAGCTTCATGATGTGCGCCGGGCTGAAGAAATGCAGGCCCACGACCTGTTCAGGGCGCCGGGTGACAGCGGCAATGGCGTCGATATCCAGCGCCGAGGTGTTACTGGCCAGGATCGCGCCGGGCTTGAGGGTACCGTCCAGGAGGCGAAAGATTTCCTGTTTCAGCTCAAGATTCTCGTACACCGCCTCGATCACCAGATCGACGTCAGCCAGCGCCGCGTAACTGTCCACCGCCTGGATGCGGGCCAGGTTCTGCTCGGCTTGCTCTTCGCTGATGCGTCCCTTGACCACCTGATGGGCCCAGGTCTCGGCCGCCATTTTCAGGCCCGCCGTGACCATTTGCGCATTGGCGTCCAGCCACAACACTTCAATGCCGGCACTGGCCAGGCTGATGACGATGCCCCGGCCCATGGTCCCGGCGCCTACGACCGCCGCCTGTTTGATGTCGAATTCGTTGCTCACACCCACGCTCCCAAACTGAAAAGAAGGATTGCCGACACCCTAAGCAGCTGCCTACTATTTGAGAAATTTCATTTTCATATGCGTGATATTTGCGAAATGAATACAACCAACTTCGATCTCAACCTGCTGCGCATCCTCGACGTGTTGCTGCGCGAACAGAACGTCTCCCGCGCCGCCGAGCGCCTGGCCCTGAGCCAGCCCACCGTGAGCAACGCGCTGGCGCGCCTGCGCGAGTTGCTCGATGACCCGCTGCTGGTGCGCATCGGCCGTCGCATGCAACCGACGCCCAAGGCCCTCGCGCTGGAAGGCCCGATTCGCTCGGCGCTGCAACAGATCGAACAGACCCTCAAGGTCGACGACAGCTTCGACCCGCGCTCAAGTCGCCAGACGTTCCGCATTGCGATGACCGACTTCGTTGAACAGATCTGCATGCCGAGCCTGCTGCGGCGGTTACAGGACTTCGCGCCCAACCTGCGCCTGGACATCGCCCCACTGGCACCCAGCCTGCCGATTGATGCCCTGGACCGTGGACAACTTGACATGGTGCTGGGTCGTTTCGACGAAATCCCCGCGCGTTTCGCACGCCACCACTGGCGCAGCGAAACGTTGCAAATCGCCCTGCGCCAGGACCATCCGCTGGTCACGGGCACGCTGGACCTGGACACCTTCCTGCGCCTGCGCCATTTGTGGGTGCACGGCGGCCAGACACGCGGCATGGTCGATCAATGGCTGGGCGAGCAAGGGTTGTCGCGGCAAATCGTCTACACCACACCGAACTATTTGCAGGCGGCGCATCTGGTGGCGGCATCCGATCTTTGCGTGGTGTTGCCGACCCAACTGGCGCGCAACTTCGCGACGATGTTGCCGTTGCAACTGCATGATTTGCCGTTTGCGCTGGAAGCCTTCGAGCTGGACCTGGTGTACCTGGCACAGCGCGGACAGGACCCGGCGCTGGACTGGCTGGTGGGGGAAATTCTGCGGGTCGGTAAAAACTGATGATCCCCTATAGAGAGGGTCGTGAGCGATTACGCGTATACCCGATGCCCAGCGGCGCCCTCAGGTTTTTCGCGAGCAGCGCTCGCTCCTACAGGAGGGTTGCGGGCATCGGTTATTGCAACGGCGAAAACACGGCCGGCAAGTAAATCGTCGAACGCATGTCGCGCAGTTGCGGGCCGGAGTTTTCCGGTGGCCAGACGCCGTCCGCCACAGCCTGGGTCCGTACTTGCAAGCGCTGCTCCAACGTTGTCCACGGCCAGATGTGCAGGTAGCGCGGCAACGCGCCATCGGTGGCATAGAGCGCCGCGTACACCGGCGAGTACTGCTCCGCGGTGCGTGGCTCTATCGCCTTGGCCCAGCCATCGAGTGTCGGTTGCAACCCGGAACTGATCAGGTCGTACACGCGCATTTCATAAAACGCCCCGTGCTTGCCGGCGCTCAAGGGCTTGAGGAATGGAAACAGGCTGTAGTTTTCGATCCGCAGATCGGTGATGAACGCGTTGATACCGAACGCCGTGCCATCCAGCAAAAAGCGCTCGCGCTCGGCCTGCCGAGAACTTTCATCGGCAAATCCGCGCAGCACGGCGATCTGGTTCAACTGGCCGATCTCCGAGGCCCAGCACCCCATCAGGGTCCCGCCCACCTCCGGATCGGCCAGTGCCGTTTCAATGCACGCCAGTGCTTGTGCGACGGTGCGCACCCGTACCGTAAAGGTGATCAACTCAAACAACCGCATGACGTACCCCGACCTTGGACTGTGTAGCCGGTAGCCTAGGGCAGCGTGTTGCGGTGAGGTATTCGGACGATCACCCTCCATCACGGTAAATGCCGCAGTTCGCTAGGTAGTTTCTTTAGATTCACGACCTAGTTCGGGTCCAGCAACCCACCACTCCAGTTGCGCGACAAACGACTGCCCGTGAACTTCGCCACCCCCATGCCCTGGGAGATCAGGCGATCCCGATAGCGCGTGACCAGGCGGCCGGTTTGCTCGGCATGCAACACCACTTCCGAAGACGGGTCGCCCGGTCGGCGCAGGATGCGCGCAAAGCGCTGGCCTTCTTCGACGACATCGCCCAGTTCCTTTTCAAAGATCAGCACCCCGGGCTGCGGCGCGAGAATGGTCTCCATATGGCCCATTTCCACGGACTCCACGGTCCAGTCGAAGGGCGTTACCGCTTCATCGATGACGCCATAGGCACACAGCCAGGCATAGAGTCCCTCGGCATCCTGCCGGGCGAATCGATCGTTGACGTCGCCCTGCCCGCGCAGCTCCAGGGTCGCGGCCATGCGTTGGTCGGTCGTACCGTCACGCAGCCACGGCGCGATGATGGTTTCCTCGAAGGAGCCATCGTCGCCGTCATCCCAGATGATCGCCACGTCCATTTTCATGGCGGCCGCCAGCTCGCGGCCCCGGGGCCAGAAGCTGCGGTGAACGTAGAGGTAGGGCAAGGCTTCATCATCGGTGTGCAGATCGAGCATGACGTCTGCCGATGCCGCCAGTTGCACCAGTTGTTGTTGCCATTGCTGGACAACGGTTGAAGGTCGTTCCATCGCCGCCGACTGGTCGAAGCCGCGGTTGAAGTTGTGTCCGGTCGCATCGTGATAACGCCCCAGAATCCGTCCCTGACGAAACTGCCCGATACCCAGGGGATTGGCCTGCGGAACCACGGTCACGTTGCCCTTGAGCCGACCCGCGGACTCGGCCATCTCAAGACGCTGCATCAACAGGTGCAGGACGAGCATCCCGGCGATTTCATCGGCGTGCACCCCGGCCTGCAAATGCACCGTTGGCCCGTGGCCGTCGCCTTCAAAGCGCCAGGCACCGACCTGTACCGCATCGCCGTTATTGTTGCGAACGTTGAACGAAACATCCTGGACCATGCACCTACCCTCCCTTAATGACTGTCTGTGGCGAGGGGATTTATCCCCGTTCGGCTGCGAATCAGTCGTAAAGTCAGACAACTATGTTTGTTTGAACGGGCGCAGGGGGCCGCTTCGCAGCCCAACGGGGATAAATCCCCTCGCCACAACTTGGTGTGCACTGCGCCTTAAGTGAAGATCATTACCTCGCTGCCAAGACTGGAGATTGAACACACGTTCAACTAAGCTCGCCAACGTGGAACCGCACCCAAGGACTCTCCTGTGACCACTCCCTTGAAAAACCGCCGCACCGAACCCGACGAGCGCCGCGAATTGCTGGTGGCCGCCACCCTGCGCTGCCTGGTCCGCGATGGGCACGCCGGGATTTCCGTCAGGCGCATCGCCACCGAGGCCGGGGTGTCCGTCGGCCTGCTCAATCACCATTTCGGCAGCATCGATGCGCTGATCGCCGACACCTACCAGAAGCTCGCCAGCGAACTCACCACCGCCCTGCTCCATGAAATCCGCCAGGCCGGCACCCCGGCCGAAAAAATGGATGCTTTCCTGGTCGGTTCTTTTTCACCCCGGGTCATGGACCCGAAGCTGCTGGGGGCCTGGGTGGTGTTCTGGAGCCTGATCCGTCACTCCGAACACGTCAGCCAGTCCCACGAAAAAAGCTACGGGGCCTATCTCGATCTGCTGCGCCAGCTGCTCGATGACCTGGCGGCCAGCGAAGGGTTCGCGATTCACGACACCCGCCTCGCCGCCATCGGTTTATCGGCGATGCTCGACGGGCTCTGGATCGAGTGGTGCCTGAACCCCGAGACCTTCAGCCCGGCCAACGGCCTCCATATCTGCCGCTGCTGGATAAAGGGACTGCGACACGGAGCATTCGGCACCGACGACGTCCTGTGAGGGATGCCGGCCAAAGATCATCGCCAGGGTGCCGCTGACCGCGATCAAACCCGCACCGATCGTCAACGACACATCCATCAGCGTGCCCCAGATCAGGCTCGACAACAGGAACGCCCAGATCAGCCCGGTGTATTCGAACGGCGCCAACACCGTCGCCGTGGCGCGCCGGAAGCTGGCGAACAACAGGAACTGCCCCGCACCGCCCATCAGGCCCGCACCGAGCATGCCCAACCAGGCGGGCATCGGTGTCGGTGTGTGGGTCCAGGGCAACGCCACGGCCATGCAGATGACAAACACCACATTGGTGATCAGCATCTGTTCCAGCACCGAGGTCTGGTCATCCACCTGGCGCAGCTGGATGTAGGTAAACGCCCAGAACATTGCCGCCAGCAACGTCAGGACAATCGGCAAGGGCTCTGTCATGTGGGTGGGGCGACAGGCGATCACCACGCCGATAAAGCCGAGGATCAGGGCAAACCACTGCCAACCGGTGACGCGCTCCTTGAGAATGGCCGTCGCCAGCACCGTGACCATGATCGGTGCCGAGAAATACAGGGTGGTCATTTCCGCCAGTGTCAGGTCCCGGGCCGCCGTGTAGTACAGCAGCCACGCGGCAATCGACAGCAAGCCGCGCACCACCAGCAAACGGCGGCTCGGCGAGCGCCAGGCGCGCTGGATCAACTGCGTGCGCCCCGCGAGCACCACCGCAACCACCACCACGAGCGCACGCCAGAACAGGATGGTGAACACCGAATAATCGTCCACCAGCCACTTGATGCCCGCGTCCTGCAACGACAGGAACGCGTAGCCCAGGGTGCACAGGCCAATGCCCTGCAAGGTGCGATCAACCACGGGCTTGTTCATCATGCGGACCTGCGCACCGGCGTTCCGCGGCGTTCGGCAAGCGCGAACAACGCTTCGATCAGGAACGTCAGGCAGACGTAGACCCCGGCTACCAGCAACAAGGGTTCATAGACTTGCAGGGTCTGCGCCCGCACCACGTTGGCCGCGCCCAGCAGGTCGATGACCGCAATGGTCGAGGCCAGCGCCGTGGATTTGAGCAACATCACGGTTTCCCCGGCCAGGGTCGGCAACAGCAGGCGCAACGCTCGGGGCAAACGTACCCGCAACAACGCCTGGCGCGGCGTCATGCCAAAGGCCGAAGCGGCTTCCATTTCGCCCTTGGGCACGGCCAGCAGGCCGCCGCGAATCACTTCGCCGACATAGGCGCCGACCGAAACCACCAACGCGAAGACGATGTACCAGTAGCCATCGCGCAAATACGGCCAGAGAAAACTGCCGCGTATCAGCGGAAACTGCGCAAACAGGCTGCCCAGGCCGTAGTAGAAGATGTAGATCTGGATCAGCAGCGGTGTGCCGCGTGTCACGCTGGTATAGAACAGGCTGACCTTGGCGATCACTTTGTTTTTCGAGATCCGCGCCAGGGCGACCAGTACCGCCAGTACGAAACCCAGCACACTGGAAATCAACAGGATGGCAATGGTCGTTTGCAGCCCTCGGAGCAACAACGAGCCGTATTCTAGGGTCCACGCTGGAATCATTTCATTTACTCAGCCGGTTTAGTCAACAAGAGGCATCCAGCGACGAATGCGTCGTTCCAAACGCCCCGACAAATAGTTGGACACCAGCGTCACCGCGTAATACAGCGCGGCGGCCGTGAGGTAGAACAACAGGTAGTGACGTGTCGAACCCGCGCCTTGTTTGGCGGTGTAGAGCAGCTCGTTGGTGCCAACCACGCTGATCAGCGCGCTGTCCTTGATCAGGTTGATCCACAGGTTGGCCATCCCGGCCATCGCATACGGCGCCATGATCGGCAGCGTCACGCGGCGGAACAGGCCAAAGCCGTGCAAGCCGAAGGCCTTGGCCGCTTCGATCTGGCCAAAGGGAATCGCCTGGATCGCCGCGCGAAAAATCTCCGACGCGTAGGCGCCCTGCACCAGGCCCAACACCACGATAGCCGCCAGCGGACCGCTGACATTCGCCACGCCAAAGCCGAGCGAGGTCATCAGCGAGTTGAGCAGCATGGAACCGACGTAATACAACAACAGGATCAGCAACAACTCCGGCACCGCGCGGAACAGCGTGGTGTAGCCACGGGCCAGGGCCGCAATCGGTTTCGGCGCGCCCAACTTGACGCACGCCACCACCAGGCCGATGGCCAGCCCGAGCACAAAGGCCCCGGCCGATATCTGCAGGGTCATCCAGAGCCCCTTGAGCAGCGCCGCCCCCCATCCTTGTTCGCTGAAATTGATCAAATCGAACATTGCTGGCATTTCAGTCTCCAGTTATCGCTGGCGATCCCTGTGGGAGCGAGCCTGCTCGCGAAGGCGTCCGAACATCAAACGTCGATGCAAGCTGACCCACCGCTTTCGCGAGCAGGCTCGCTCCCACAAGGGATTCGGGGTGTTCCTGCTGTCAGAACGCCGGCTTCACGCTGGTACCGAAGTAGCTCTGGGACAGGTCGTCATAGTCCTTGCTCGCCAACAGTTCCTGGATGGCTTTGTCGAGCTTGGCCTTGAGTTCCGTGTCGTCCTTGCGCAGGCCTGCGCCCACGCCTTTGCCGAAGATCGGGTCGTAAGGCACGGCACCGAGGTATTGCAGGTTGCTGTTGACGGCATCCGGGGTCTTGGCGAAGGCCACCATCGCGGTGCCGTCGGCCATCATCAGGTCGATGCGCCCGGCAATCAGGTCGGCGTTCGCCGAGTCCTGGGTGTCGTAGTACTTAACGTCGGCGATTTTTTCGTAGTAGGTCTTCAGGTAACTGGCACTTACGGTGGAGTTCTGCACGCCGATGGTCTTGCCCTTTAGGTCATCCGGGTACTTGCTCACGGTGGTGCCCTTCGGCCCGACAATGGCCACGACCGAGTCGTAGTAGGCCTTGCTGAAGGCGATCTGTTTTTCCCGCTCTTCGGTGACCGACATCGAGGAGAAAATCACGTCGATCTTCTTGGCCAGCAGCGACGGGATGATCCCGTCCCAGGCCACTTCCTTGATCTCGCACTCGGCTTTCATTTCACTGCACAGCTTGTGGATCAGGTCCACTTCGAAGCCCTTCCATTCACCGTTGGCCTGTTTCTCGGTGTACGGCGGATAGGGTTCAGCGGCGACCGCGAAGCGGATCGGTTGGGCTTGCGCCGCGCTCATGCCAGCCAGCATTACAGCGGCCACGCCGGTGATCCAGGTTGCCAAACGTCGATTTCCCATGATTTTTGCCCCGTCTTTTGTTGTTTTTAGCGAGTCTGATGAGCGTTGACGAACTGTCGGCAACGCTCGCTGCGTGGGTGTACGAACACTTCGTCCGGCGAACCGGTTTCCTCGATCAGCCCCTGATGCAGAAAGGCGACCTTGGAAGAAACATCGCGTGCGAAGGCCATCTCATGGGTCACCAGGATCATGGTCCGGCCTTCTTCGGCGAGCGAGCGGATCACCCGCAGCACTTCCCCGACCAGTTCCGGGTCGAGTGCCGAGGTGGGTTCATCGAACAGCATGACCTTGGGCCGCATGGCCAGGGCCCGGGCGATGGCCACCCGCTGTTGCTGTCCCCCGGAGAGAAACGCCGGGTATTCGTTGCGCTTGGCCGCCAGCCCGACGCGTTCGAGCAAGGCTTCGGCCCGTTCGGTGGCCTCTGCCTTGCTCTCGCGCAGGACCTGGGTCGGCGCTTCGATGAGGTTTTCCAGCACCGTGCGATGGGGCCAGAGATTGAAGTTCTGGAACACCATGCCCAGGCTGGAACGGATGCGTACCAACTGTTTGGCGTCTGACACCAGTGGCGCGCCGGGGCGGGTGTGGTTCAGGTGAATGCTTTCGCCATCCACCAGAATGCGCCCCTGATCCGGCACTTCGAGCATGTTGATGCAGCGCAGCAAGGTGCTTTTGCCCGAGCCGCTGGCGCCGATCAGCGAGATGACTTCGCCTTCGCGGGCCGTCAGGGACACGCCCTTGAGCACTTCGATATTGCCGAAGCGTTTGTGCAGTTGCTCGACTTCGATCATGGTCCGGGCCGCGACGGGTTCGGGCTTCGCTTCGCAGGTCACACGGCTGATGACCGGTCGCGGCGCCTCACCCTTGAGCACCAGGACAAAATCGCGGATACGCTGGCAGGCTTCGGTCAGTCGCTCTTCACCCAGGGTGAAGGACAAGCGCACAAAACCCTGCGCCGGCTCGCCAAAGGCCGCCGCGTCGAGCACCGACACCCTCGCCTCTCGCAACAGGCGCCAGGCGAATTCCAGTGACGTCAGGCCGGTGGCGCGCACATCCACCAGCACGAACATGCCGGCATCGGGCGTGAGTACGCTGATCCCCGGGCAATCCGCCAACCCCGCCACGACCAGATCGCGACGGCGTCGATAGATGTCGCGCATACCGTGGGTGACTTCGTCGTGGGCCTGAACGGCCTTGAGCGCGGCTTCCATGGCAAACCCCGGCAAGCCGTAGAGCATGCTCAACGCCAGGGTTTCGACATGGGCGACCAGGGCCGGGTTGGCCACGATCCAGCCGATACGCCAGCCGGTCATGGCATGGGATTTCGACAGGCTGCCGATCACCACGCAACGCTCGGCCATGCCCGGCAAGGCGGCCATGCTCAGGTGGTCGCGTTCGAACGCCAGGCTTTCATAGACTTCGTCGACCACCACCCACAGGTCATGGGCGATGGCGAGTTCAGCAATGGCTTGCAGCTCTTCGCGATTGAGCATCACGCCGGTGGGGTTGTTCGGGTTGGACAGGAAGATTGCCCGGGTTCGTGGGGTGATGGCCTTCGCCAGCACTGCTGCGTCAAGACGGAAATCATCGTCCGCCGAGCACGGCACCCTGACCAGCGTCGCACCGGAAGCCTTGAGCGTCGCCTCGTACGTCACGTACATAGGATCAAGGGCGATCACCTCGTCACCGGCCGTCAGCAGGCACAACGAGGTGGCGAACAAGGCGTTCTGCGCCCCGGCCACGGCAATCACGTTGTCGGCTTGCAGCTCGCGGCCCAACAGTTTGCCGTAGCGTGCGGCGATGGCCTCGCGCAAAGCCGGGCGACCGGCAACTTCGGTGTAGTGGGTATCCCCTTCGCGCAGCGCGTGGATGGCGGCATCGGTGATGAAATCAGGGGTGGGGAAATCCGGGTCGCCGACGCTGAGAATGATCACATCCTCGCCCCGACGCCGTGCTTCAAACGCCGCGTAGTGAATATCCCAGGCGGCAACGCCCTGGCCCGATATCCGCTCAACAAAGGGTGAAAACCGCATGCCAGTGCCTCGTTCAAAATGAAGAAACGCAAGCCCGCAACCAGCCGGGAAAGAAGGTGAAACGAACATAGTCCAAGCTGAACACTCGTTCAACAGAAAACTGACAAAGGTTCGCGTTCAGCGCAAACAGGTCGTTTTTAAAACATTGGTGTGGCGAGGGGATTTATCCCCGTGGGTCGCGAAGCGGCCCTAAATCAAGCGCCTGCAGTGTCTCGGATAAAACGCATCCAACGGGTTTGCGACTGCTGCGCAGCCGAACGGGGATAAATCCCCTCGCCACACAGGCTCGCTCCTACAACAAGGGATTGCGTACCACCCATCCTCCTGGCGTCTATGCTGCTGTGATATTCCTCGGTCGGAAACGCGCAATGCCTCCAGCCACCCGCCCATTGCTGCTGTTTGCCGTGCTTGTCCTTGGCGGCTGCGTACGGTTGGGGCCGGACTTCCAGTCGCCCGGCGAGCCCTGGGTCGATCACTGGAATACGCCGAACCTCGACCACGCCAGCCAGCGGGCGCTGCAACCGGATATACGCCAGTGGTGGGAGATTTTTGCCGATCCGACCCTGGACCGATTGATCGCCGAAGCCGATGCGAACAACTCCAGCCTGAAAATTGTGGGTCTGCGGGTCATGGAGGCACGCGCGCAATTGGGCATCGCCGAAAGCGGCCGCTACCCGCAACTGCAACAGTTGAGTGCCGACAGTGTGTACGTGCATCGCGATCAATCCGGCGGGCGCAACCCGATAGACAGCCGATTCTGGCAGCACAGCGCCGGGTTCGATGTGGGCTGGGAACTGGATTTCTGGGGCCGCTTCAGCCGTGCCATCGAGGCGTCTGACGCTGCCTATTTCGCCGCTGAGGCCAACTATGACGACGCCCTGGTCCTGCTCCGCGCGCAGGTTGCCGACAGCTATTTTTCGCTGCGCACGACCCAGGCCCGTCTGCGGGTGGCCGAGGAAAACGCCCGCCAGCAGGAACGCAATTACGAGATCACCGAAAAACTGTTCAAGAGCGGACAGACCGCCGAACTCGACCTGCAACAAGCCAAGACCCAATACCTCGGCACCCTGAGCAGCATCCCCCTCCTGCAAGATCAGCTGGTGCGCTTGCGCAATGCCCTGGCGGTACTGATCGGCCAACCGCCGGGCGAACTGCCGTTGGTGGTCGAAAACAAGGGATTGATCCCGCTGGTGGATCGCGCCGTGCTGCAGGATGTGCCGGCCCAACTGCTGCTGCGCCGTCCCGACGTGCGCGCCGCCGAGTTGAATGTCGCCGCGCAGTCGGCGCTGGTGGGCGTCGCCGAAACCGATTTCTACCCGTCGCTGAGTCTGCTCGGCAGCATTGTCTGGTCCACCGATACCTTGAGCGGCAGCTCCCGCAGCCTCGACCTGATCGGCGGCCCGAGCCTGCGCTGGAACGTGTTCGATTACGGCCGCATCAGCAACAACGTGCGGGTGCAGGATGCGCGCTTGCAACAGCTGATCGAGGCCTATCGCGACAAGGTACGCCAGGCCGCCCGCGAGGCGGACGATGCCGCCAACGGCCTGACCCAGGCCTTGCAGCGCGAACGCATCCTGCGTGAGGCCGAAGGCGCGGCGAAGCGCTCGCTGGAGCTGGCCAACGCGCTGTATCGCGAGGGTTACTCGGACTTTCAACGGGTGCTGGATGCCCAGCGCGCCCTGCTCGACACCCAGGACAGCTACCTGGTCAGTCGGGGTGACGCGGTGAGTAACGTGATCGCTCTGTACAGGGCCCTTGGCGGTGGCTGGTACAGCGCCCAGGCCAAAGTCGACCCGGCCACGCGCCGGCAAATGGAACAACGCACCGACTGGGGCGACCTGCTGTCCGAGCCCCAACCTGCTGCCTCCTTTCCCAACCCGGTAAGCCACCATGACTGACGCCGCGCCTCTCTCCTCTGACGCCCCGCCGCCTCCCGCCGATCCAACAAAAAGCGGCGTGAAATGGGTGTTGCTGCTGATCGTCCTGAGTCTGGCCTGGTACCTGCTGGCGGATCGGTTCACGCCCTACACGCAGCAGGCGCGGGTCGGCGCCTTCGTGATTCCGGTGGCGGCGGAAGTCGCCGGCCGGGTGATCCGCGTCAATGTGCGCAACAACCAGGACGTCAAGGCCGGGGAAGTGATCTTCGAGATCGATCCGCAGCCCTATCAGATCGCCGTCGACCGGGCCCGCGCCGATCTTGAATCCACCCGTCGGCAGATCGGGGCCAGCACCGCCGGCATCGCGTCGGCGCAGGCCAACCTGCGGGCGGCACAGGCCAACGAACTCAAGGCTCGCCAGGACAATCAGCGGCTGGAAGGCTTGTACCGCGAAGACCCGGGCACCATCTCCGTGCGCCTGCTGGAAGTGTCCCGGGCCAACCACGAAGCCGCCGTGAGCAAGGTTGCCGCGGCCCGGGCCGAAGTGCAGCGCGCCCGTGAAACGGAAGGCGGCAGCGAGGATGACAACGCCAAACTGCGCAGCGCCGCCACGGCCTTGTCGAAGGCCGAGCTGGACCTGTCCAATACCCAGGTCCGTGCGCGCTCGGCCGGGCTGATCACCGACTTACGCACCGATGTCGGCCAGTTCGCCGCAGCCGGTAATCCGGTCATGACCCTGATCGCGATCCATGACGTATGGATCAGTGCCGACATGACCGAGAACAATCTCGGCCTGGTCAAAACCGGCACGCCGGTATCGGTAGTGCTCGATGCGTTGCCCGGCGAAGTATTCGAAGGCCGCGTGCGCAGTCTTGGCTACGGGGTCAGCGTGGGCCAGCCGGCCGCCCCTGGCACCTTGCCCACGGTGCAGAACAGCCGCGACTGGCTGCGACCGGCCCAGCGTTTCCCGGTGATCATCGAGTTTTCCGCCGAGTCACTGGCCATGCTCAAGGACAACCGCTCCATACGCGCCGGCGGCCAGGCCGAGGTGATGGCCTTTCCTTCCGAGGGCAATGTGCTCAACCCGTTGGGGCGGATCTTCCTCGGGCTGATGAGTTGGCTTTCCTATGCCTACTGAGCGCTCGCCGAGGGTCCAGCGCGCGGCACGCCTGGCCACCGGCACCGCGCTGTGCCTGGCCGCCAGTTATGGCCTGGCGCTGCCGATTCCGTTTCTGGCACCGGTGTTGTGCGCGCTGTTGCTGATTTCCCTCAACCGTCCCTTGTCGTTCAAGGCCGCCATAGCCCTCGGATTGATCGCGATGCTGACCACTGGCATCGGCCTATTGCTGATTCCGCTGCTGCGTTACTTCGGGTTCAGCGGCGTGCTGTTGATCGGGCTTTGTCTGTTCGCGGTGTTTGGATTTGGCTTGAGGGGTGGCAATAACCTGATCGTCACCTTGCTGGTGATCGGTCTGACCATGATTTCGTCAGCGGGATTTGCCGACTTCGATCTGGCGCTGACGGTGATCACGGCACTGGTCGCCGGGCTGCTGTTGGCGGTCATGGTCGGCGTGGTCAGTCACGGGTTGTTCCCGGAACCTGCCAATGCCCCTGCCCCACCCGCCGCCCCGCCCTTGCCGGAAAACGAAGTACACCGGGTAGCGTTGCGCGCGACCCTGATCGTGATCCCGGCGTTCCTGCTGGCGCTGATCGACCCGGCCAGCTACCTGCCCATCGTGCTCAAGGCGGTCAACCTGGGACAACAGAGTTCCACCACCTCGGCCCGCAGCGCCGGGCGCGAACTGCTGGGATCGACGCTGCTTGGCGGCCTGTTGGCGATCCTGTTCTGGTGCGCACTCAGCCTGTTCGTGCACCTGTGGATGTACTTCCTGTGGATGCTGCTGTTCGGCCTGATCCTGGCGCGCAAGCTCTACGGCCTGAGCCCCGGCCGCTGGAGCCCCGGTTTCTGGATGAACACCCTGATCACCCTGATCATCCTGCTGGGGCAATCGGTGCAGGACAGCGAGGCGGGCAAGGACGTCTACACCGCATTCGCGGTGCGCATGGGGCTGTTTATCGCAGTGACGCTGTATGCCTGCCTGATGGTCCACCTGCTCGAACAGCGGCAGAAAACCATTATCAAGGCCTGATGCCGCGATCCTTGTGGGAGCGAGCCTGCTCGCGAAAGCGGTGGGTCAGTCGACTTCGATGCTGAAGCTGATGGCCCCTTCGCGAGCAGGCTCGCTCCCACAGGATTTTTCCTGGCCGGGACAGGCTCAGGGATTGACCTGATAACCCTTGCCCTGCAAACAACTGGTATAGGCCGTCGATGTATTCGCGGCGTTGGTTTTGTTTTGCGCCCGTCGTTCCTGACGCTGACGTGAACCACCGACCACCGCCCCCGCCGCGGCGGTCTCCTTGGCGCGGTTCTGCCGATAATCCTGCTTGGTGTCGTCATCGACGCGATCATAAAACTCGTCATGCTGACGTCCACGCACTTGCGCGCCCGCCGCACCGGCAGCCGCCCCCACGGCGGCGCCCTTGAGCCGTCCACCGGACGGCGTCGACGTTGAAGATGCCTGACTGGCGGCGATGTTGTGGCAATCGTTGATGTCCACTTGGGTCTGTTGCGAATTCTGGCCTTTGAGCGGCACCACGGTTTCGGCCCATCCCTGAGCGCTGAAAACCGCCAATGCAATGCACAGGCCGATGGGTGACAACCTTTTCATGATGACCTCCGGACGGGAGTGCTCCATCCCTCAAGAGATTGTAGATCACCCCTCCCCAACCACCTCCATGACCAGGCTGTTTTCGACCCAGCGCACAGGCACCGCCTCCAGTTGCGCGCCTTTGCAGGGGCCGTCGATGCAATGCCCGTCCTCGAAACGAAACATGGCACTGTGATGCGCGCACATCAGGACCTTGCCCCGATAGGTGCAGAATTCCTGCGGGCGATAGTCCAGCGGCACCGAAAAGTGCGGGCATCGATTGATGTAGACCCACACCTGCTCGCCTTGCCGCACGGCAATCAGCCCGGCGGGATGCAGTTGTTGGTGTTGCGGCAGGCCCAGGGCGCCGCCGTCAGCGATGTCGTCGCGTTGGCACAACGTCAGGGTGGTCATGATCAGCCGCGCATCTCCGGATTGCCGAGGCTCCAGTGCCAGGGGCGGATCTGGATAGTCGCAAACAACCCGGCCTGCACATAAGGGTCGTCCTGAATGAACGCTTCCACCTCCGGCAGGCTGCCCGCCTCGATCACCAGCAACGTGCCATTCATCGCCGCCCCGGTGTCATCGAGGGTCGGACCGCCGAAGCGCACGACGACCCGGTGTGTCCCGGTCGTACGCAAATGGCTCTGATGACTGGGCCGCAGGCGTTGACGCAAGGCCAGCGAATCCGGGTGGTCGGTGGCAAATACCGCAAAAAACTGGCCCATGTTCACTCGGTTTCCATGACGAATTCGTAACACGCCCGTTTGAACGGCAACGGGATATCCAGCCTTTCGGACAGATCATCGTGGGTCGCCCGGTCTTCATAGATGACCTGCAGCGACTGTTTGACGCCGAATACCGCATCGGACTCCAGATAAGGATCATCGCGATTGAACAAGTGGGTGACGAGTTTGCGATACCCCGGTACATCGATCATGAAATGCAGGTGCGCGGGCCGCCACGGGTGGCGATTGGCGGCGTTGAGCATGCGCCCCACCGGGCCGTCGGTGGGAATCGGGTAGCACACCGGGACAATGGTGCGAATCGCGAAATAACCGTCGGCATCCGTGCGATATCGACCGCGCAGGTTGCCGAACGGCTGTTCAGTGTCCTGACCGGAATACATGCCATTTTCAGCCGTCTGCCAGATGTCCAGCACCGCGCCGGCCAGGGGATTGCCCCCGGTGTCGACCACCCGACCGCGCACCAGCGCCGTTTCGCCCGGGGTGAACGCCATGTTTTCACCGAATTCGCGCTCAGGCATGCCTTCGATATAGAACGGCCCGAACACGGTCGTTTCGGTGGCGTTTGCACTGTGCCGATGGTTGATCGCATCGACCAGCATCGACACGCCGAGTGTGTCCGAGAGCAGGATGAATTCCTGGCGCACCAGGCCATCGCATTTATGCCCGGTTTCAGTCAGGAAACGTATGCCTTCAAACCATTCCTGTTCGGTCAGTTCGACCTCGCTGACAAACCCGTGCAGATGGCGCACCAGGCTTTGCATGATCTGTTTATAACGGGCGTTGGGCGCATGATTGAAACTGTTCACCGCTTTTTCGGAGATCAGTGATTCGATGATTTTGTCTTGATCGGTCATTGTTGTTATTCCGACGGGGAAAAGATCAGGCCGGCGCCAGGCCTTTCAGGGCGCGGGTCAACAAGGCTTCAATCGGGCCTTGTTCAAACGGCCGTGGATTGTAGTAAGGACTGGCGCAGGCAATTTTCGCCGCTTCGGCTGGTCCGTTTTCAGGCAGGCCGATGTCCGCCAGGGCCAGTGGAATACCCAGCTTCTGGTTCAGCGCGTACAGCAAGCCACCCACCTCTCTCGCCTCGCGGCCACCCAGGGCGCGGGCGGCACGTTGCAACGGGCCTGCCGCCGCTTCACGGTTGTAATGCGCCGCGTGCGGCAGAACGATGGCATGCGCCTGGGCGTGGGGCAGATTGAAGGTCCCGCCCAGCGTATGACAGAGCTTGTGGTGCAAGGCCATGCCGACCGAGCCCAGGCAAATGCCTGCCAGCCAGGCGCCATACAACGCCTGGCTGCGCGCCTGCTGATCGTTGGGGTCATTGACCACGCCCGGCAACGCCTGTGCCAGCGAGCGAATGGATTCTTCGGCCATGAAGCCGATGATCGGGTTGGCGTCCTGGGCGTACAGCGCTTCAACGGCGTGGGCCATGGCGTTCATGCCCGAGCAGGCGGAGATCTGCGCTGGCAGGCTCAGGGTCAATTGCGGGTCGTAGATCACGGTTTTTGGCAAAACCCTGGGGTCGCGTCCGGTTTTCTTCAGGCGGTTTTCGGTCAACCCGTAGATCGGCGTCATCTCCGAGCCGGCGTAAGTCGTCGGTATCGCGACGATCGGCAACCCGGAATCCATGGCAATCGCCTTGCCCAGGCCGATGGTCGACCCACCGCCGATGGCCACGCAGCAATCGGCATCCAGCCGTGCCGCTTCGACCCGCGCCGCTTGTGCCACTTCCAGCGGAACGTGCATCACCGCCTTCGAATACACACCCGCCGCGCGATCGCCGAGCAACGCCGCGACCTGCTCACCGAGCCCGTGTTGTTCCGGCGTGGTGAGGATCAGCGCGCGCCGGGCACCCAGCCGCTCGATCTCTTCAGCCAGCGCCGAGAGCTTGCCCCAGCCGAACACCACGCGGGTCGGCAGGCTTTGGTAAATGAAGGGATTCATGGCAGGCCTCAGCGCTTGAAGTGTGGAGGGATCTTGGCGTCAACGTTGACCCACACCGAACGGGCCTCGGTGTAGTCGTGGATCGCTTCGAAGCCCATCTCGCGGCCATAGCCCGATTGGCCGACACCGCCGAACGGACTGCCTGGGCTGACACGCTTGTAGCAATTGATCCAGCACATGCCGGCATGAATCGCGTCGGCCATTTTGTGCGCCCGGGCCAGGTTCTGCGTCCACAGGCCACTGCCCAATCCGTACTCGGTGCCATTGGCAATGGCCAGGGCTTCTTCGTCGGTGCTGAAACGCACCACGGTGACGAAGGGACCGAAGACTTCTTCCTGGCAGACGCGATCACCGGGCTTGGCCTCGACCACGGTAGGTTCGACATAGAAACCATTGGCCAGGGCCTTGTCGTCCGGCGACTTGCCGCCAGCGAGGACCTTGCCGCCCTGCTCGATGGCGATATCGATGTACGCCAGCACGCGGTCGCGGTGCAGCGCCGAGGTCAACGGGCCCATTTCGGTTTCGGGGTCCATCGGATCGCCCAGGCGAATGGACTTGGCCAATGCGATGAAACGCTCAAGAAATTGGTCCGCGATGTCCTTGTGCAGAATCAGCCGCGAGCCGGCGATGCAGGCTTGGCCCTGATTGTGGAAGATCGCCCAGGCCGCGCCGTTGACCGCCGCGTCCAGGTTGGCGTCCTCGAACACGATGTTCGCGCCCTTGCCGCCCAGTTCCAGCTGGATGCGCTTGAGATTGCTTTTCGAGGCTTCAACAATCCGCCGGCCGGTCGCCGTGGACCCGGTAAAGGCAATCTTGCCCACGTCCAGGTGTTCGGCCAGCGCCTGGCCCGCAGTATGGCCGTAACCCGGCACCACGTTGACCACCCCTTTGGGGAAGCCGACTTCGGTCATCAGCTCGACGATGCGCAAGGTCGTCAGCGGGGTGATTTCCGACGGTTTGATCACGATGGTGTTACCGGCCGCCAGCGCCGGGCCCATTTTCCAGCTGGTGAACATCAGCGGAAAGTTCCAGGGCACAATCTGCCCCACCACGCCAATCGGCTTGCGCTGCACGTAATTGAGAAACCCGGCGTCGACCGGAATCACCGACCCTTCGATCTTGTCGGCCATGCCGCCGAAATAGCGGAAACAGGCGGCGGTGCGCGGAACGTCGAGGCCACGGGAGTCACGAATCGGATGCCCGGTGTTGAGGGATTCGAGTTGCGCCAGTTCTTCGCCACATTCCTCGATTTTGTCCGCCAACTTCAGCAACAAGCGCCCACGTTCGGCGGCGCCGAGGGCAGACCAGGCCGGGAATGCACGTTTGGCGGCGGCGACCGCGAGGTCGACGTCGGCGGCTTCGGCGGCGGCAATGCGGGTGATCAACGCGCCGTCATGGGGCGAGACGACGTCGATGGTGCCACCCGCGACCGCATCCACGAATCGGCCATCGATATAGAGCTGATTTTGCATAATGTTTTCCTCGCACCGCGCCGGTGGCGCAGTGTCTGACGACTGGATGCTTGATCGCCTGGCCCGACAATGCCGGGCCAGGCAAAGGTCTTAGAATTCGATCGGATACGGCTTCAGTTCGCCGCTCTCGTAGCGTTGCGGCAGGTTCGGCGTGGCGTTTTCCCAGACCATCAGCATCGAGCGCTTGGTGGAATAGCCCTGGTGGCGGATGTCGGCGGGCATGGCGCAAATGTCGCCGGCGCGCATGGTGATGCGGGCGCGCGGGTTGCCGTCGTCCTTGTCGCCGACGTCCCAGATGATTTCGTCGGACAGTTGCAGGAACCATTCGACCCGGTCATTGCCATGGAACACCGGCAGGATGAATTCTTCGGTGGTCGGGCAGAACAGGCTGGCCTTGCACACCGAGGTCACCGACGGGTTCCAGGTCACGTCGGAACGCGACAGGTACTTGAACAGGCTGAAGGCATGCAGCTCGCCTTCGAAACCTTCAGCGGCGTGCACTTCGGGTTCTTCCTGGGACACGTCGATGAACTGGCGATTGACCGGCAGATCGTTGCGCAGCGGCGAGTCATCCTTCAGGCCCGGCATGCGCTTGGTGGCGATACGGAAGCGTTCGATGGCCTCGATGTTGCTGCCGTTCTTGCGACCGAAGGCCGTGCCGGTTTCTTCCGGTGCGGCAAACGGGTCGAAGGTGGCGTTGGTCCAGTCGCGCAGGATCGCCTTGAAGGTCGCCATGATCAGCGGCGTTTCGAAATTTTCGGTGTAGTTGACCCCGGCGGCCTTGAGCGTACCGTTGAAGGTGCCGGCATACAGGTCGACCTTGCCGTAGTAATTGCGGGTGCCGATGACGTGGTCGAAGTTGACCCAGCCGTAGAAAAAGCCCCAGGCCACGTCGCGCATCAGGGCACGGAGGAAGGCATCCACCGGAATCAGGTGCGAGCGGGTCTGGCCTTTGGCGGGCCAGGTAATACGGGCGAAATACTCGTCCCGCGACAGTTCGAAGGCGCCGAGCTGGAAGGTGCAGTAGCCGGTCACGGGATGGGGCGGGCTGATCTTGACGTCATCGTCGGCAAACAGTGCGGTATCGGCAGCGGTTTCAAGCATGGCCATGTCGGGATTCCTCTTGTTTTGGTTGGCGGGGGTGGCTGGGCTGATCACTTGAAGCAGATGTCTGCCCACTTCTCGACCGACAACGGTCCTTTGATGGTTTGCTGCAAGATCACGCCAGGACGACTGGCTTCGAAGCGATACGCCGTGCCGACCGGCAGCAGGCACTGGTGGCCGCGTTTGAGCAGGACGTAACCCATGGGTTTGCCCGCCGGGACTTCACCGGCCAGCCGGGTGCCCTCGCCGTCTTTCAACGGCGCGTCGAGCTTGAGGAAATCGACCCGCACTTCACCGTCCATGACGATGGCGAACTCGTCGTGCGCCGCGGTGTACCAAGGCGATTGCCCTTCGGCGCGCAGGGTCTCGACGACGTAACCGAGATTGAGGCCGACCACGACTTTTTCATAAGGGCGCGATTGTTGCGCCACTTCGAAAATGTTGGAAAAGGCGTAGTGACTGGCCTGGCCGCTGATGATTTCAACGGAGCCCTTGCTGTAATTGTCCAGCGAGCCGAAGACTGTTTCGATTGCCGCGCTACTCATGGTTTTCACCGTTTTGTTGTTGTAGTAACAGTGGGCCAACAGTACGTCTCGCCCCTCGCGGGAACAATTAGGCAGTCGGCGACAACAGTGTTCGTGAAACGCAAACACTGGGGGCACTGCAATCCTTGTGGGAGCGAGCCTGCTCGCGAATGCGGTTTTACATCCTGCAGGGATGTTGGCTGACACAACGTCTTCGCGAGCAGGCTCGCTCCCACAGGTTTGGTGTATGACTCAGCGCACCCAGCCACGCTTCAGCAAAGGCTTGTCCCAGCAGGGTTCGTCGCCGAAGTTTTCCACCAGGAAGTCGATCAGCGTCCGCACTTTCAGGGCCCGGCGCTGGGTTGCGGGGTACACCGCGGAGAAATTGAAGGAGGACAAGGCGTACTCCGGCAGCACCGGAATCAGACGCCCGTTGAGCAGATCGTCACTGGCCACCAGGGTCGGCAAACAGACAATACACACCCCGGTCGAAGCGTAATCACGCAACAAATGCACGGAATTTGAACGCACCTGACCCGGCAGGCTCAGTTCCACCTGTTCGTCTTCGCGGGTGAAGATCCAGCGATTGCGCGACGGATAGCCCTCGTACAAGGCGATCTTGTGTTGCAGCAATTGCTGGGGATGCGTGGGCACGCCGAATTCCTCGGCATAGTCAGGGGACATGCAGAACAAACGGCGAACACTGAACAGTTTGCGCTCGATCAGGGTTTCCGCCATGGGCGGGAACATCTGGAACGCGACATCGAAGCCTTCTTCGATCGGGTCGACCACCCGGTCGTTGACGATCACGTCCACCTCGATGTCCGGGTACAGCCGCGTGAACTCCGCCAGCATCCTGCCAAAGTGGCCGATGGCGAACCCCGGCAGCATCTGCACCCGCAGTTTGCCCGTGGGCTTGGCCCGCAGTTCGCGCATGTGCTCGGTCAGCGAGTTGAAGCTCGCGACCATGTCCGCGCATTCCTTGTAGTACGTCTCCCCGACTTCGGACAGCCGCACATGACGCGTGCTGCGATGGAACAGCGGCGCATTGATGAACTGCTCGAGCTGCTGAATACGGTGGGTAATCACCGAACGGGTCACGCCCAACTGCTGGGCCGCCCTGGCGAAGTTACCGGTCTCGGCAACGCGCACAAAGGCTTCGACACTGAGTAAACGATCCATGGGGCAGGTTCTCTGGATGTGTAGGAGCGAGCTTGCTCGCGATGAACGCCCAGTCAACGCGGGCATTCAGATAGCCCGCGTTATCGTTAACGACCATCGCGAGCAAGCTCGCTCCTACAGGTAGCCGGACGGTACAGCGAGGTTAGCCTGTCGGCACCTCGCACTCCAGATTCCGGACGGCCCTTTATGGCCGGGGTTGCACGGACAACCGCCGCTGCATGGGAAAAACCTGCCAGCCCAGCCGCTCACTGATCAGGCCCCACACCCCTTGCGGCGCCTTGAGCATCATCACCACCGCGACCACGCCGAGAATGATCATGTACAGGGCCCCGTACTGGGCCAGGCATCCTCGCAACGCAAAATAGATCAGCGTGCCGATCAATGGCCCCTCCAGGGTGCCGATGCCGCCGATGATGACGATGAAAATCACCACCGCCGTCCAGTCCTGCAGGTTGAACGCCGCATCCGGGGAAATCCGCAGCTTTTGCAGGAAGATCAGCGCCCCGATCACCCCGGTGCAACCGGCCGCCAGTACGTACACCATCAACTTGGTCCGGAAGGTATTGACCCCCAGGCTGCCGGAGGCCGGTTCGGAGTCGCGGATCGACGCCAGGGCCAGACCCTGTCGCGAACGCAGCAAAAAGAACACCACCGCCACGGCACCGATGGCGATGGCTAGGGCGGTGAAGTAAATCAGCATCTCGCGCCCGTCCCGGTCCGTGCCGATCTGCCGTACGATCGCCGCCGGCAGACTTTGCCCGGAACCGCCGCCCAAGCTACTCATCTGCGCCAACCCCAGGCGAAAGACTTCGGCCACCACCCAGGTACCGATGGCAAAGTAGGCGCCGCGCAGGCGAAACACGATCAAGGCCGTGGGAATCGCCAACAGCGCGACCAGTACCCCCGAGAGCAACACCGCGAACAAGGGCGGCACCCCCAGTTGCGTCGACAGCATGAACAGCAGGTAGCCGCCCAGGCCCACAAACGCCTGCTGCCCGACCGACACCAGGCCGGCGTAACCCGCCAGCAGGTTCCACATTTGCGCCAGGGCCAGGTAATAGGCGAACTCCACCACCAGTCGCAGGCTGGCACGATCGGCCCACCATGGCGCACTGATCAGCACCAGCACGCACAGCCCGAGCAATGACAGCCCGAACCGGCTGCTGGTGGTCGTGCGTTGTACGCGCCAGGTCAGCGCAGGATTGTTCATCGCATTCATCAGTCCACACTCCGGGGAAACAGGCCACGCGGGCGCACGACCAGGATCAGCAGAAACACAAGGTGACCGGCGAGGATCTGCCAGCCGGGATCGATTTTTGCGCCCAGTGCCTGGGCGATGCCGAGAATCACCCCGCCGGCCAGGGTGCCCCACAGGCTGCCGAGGCCGCCGATGATCACCGCTTCAAAGCCGTACAACAGACGCGCCGGCCCCACGGTGGGGTCGAAACTGGTACGAATCGCCAGAAACACCCCGGCGATCGACACCACCGCCATCGCCAGCGCCATGGCCAGGCCGAAGATATGTGCGTTGTTCACGCCCATCAGCCGCGCGGTCTGCTGGTCATCGGAGGTGGCGCGGAACGCACGGCCCAACGCGGTTTTATAGAACAGCAATTGCAGACCGCCGATGATCAGCAGTGCACCGCCAAACACCATCAGCGGCATGATCCCCACGCTGAGGCTGCCGAAGCCGACACTCGCAACTTCCAGGTCGCCCTGGGACAGCTTCTGGCTGTCGGCGCTGAAAAACTGCAGCAGGACGTTTTGCACGATGATCGACAGACCGAAGGTCACCAGCAGCGGCGGCAGAATGTCCTGGCCGAGCGTCCGGTTGAGCAGACCGCGCTGCAACAGGTAGCCAAAACAGAACATCACCGGCACGACGATCATCAGGCTGGCGAGCGGACTGAAACCCAGGTGGTTGACCACCATCAGCGCCAGGTACGACGCCAGGACGATGAAGTCGCCATGGGCGATGTTGACCAGGCGCATGATGCCGAACATCAGCGACAGCCCGACCGCGAACATCGCGTAGAGGCCACCGAGCAACATGCCCTGGAGAAGCGTATTGATCCATTCCATCACTAAACCCCGAAGTACGCGGCTTTGATTTGCGCCTTGTCGACGTCTCCTGGCCGGCCGGTCAGGGACACGCGCCCTTCCTGCAAGCAATAGAAACGGTCGCAGACACTCAGCGCCTGATTGATGTCCTGCTCGACGAGAATCACCGTGGTGCCGTCGGCCTTGATCGAAGGCAACGCGGCGTAGATATCCTTGATCGTGGTCGGTGCCAGGCCCAGGCTGATCTCGTCGCACAGCAGCAAGTGCGGGTTGGCCATCAAGCCCCGGCCAATCGCAACCATTTGCTGCTGACCGCCGGACAGCGCGGTGCCGGGGCGCTTGCGCAGCTTTTCCAGCACCGGGAACAGCTGGTAAATCCTCGCCAGCGTCCAGGGCCCCGGGCGTTTGCTGTAGGCGCCGATTTGCAGGTTTTCCTCGACTGTGAGCGACGGAAACAGCTTTCGACCCTCCGGCACCAGGGCGATGCCGCGCTCGATCACCTGGTTCGCCGCCAGGTCACCGATGGCCTGGCCCCTGAAGGTGATGGCATCCGGGCGATTTTTGATCTGCCCCGCCAGCGAACGCAGGAAGGTTGATTTACCCGCGCCGTTGGAACCGATGATCGCCACGGTTTCGCCCTCTTCCAGGGTCAGGCTGAGGTCGTACAGCGCTTGAAAGTCGCCGTACCTGGCGCAGAGTCTGTCGATGGACAGCAGCTTTGTTTGGGTCGTCATGTCTCAGCTCCCGATGCCCATGTAGATGTCCTGGACCCGCGGATCGGCCATGACGCTGCGCGGCTCGCCTTCGGCCAGCTTGGCGCCGAAGTTGATCACCGTCAGACGGCTGACCACCGCCAGCAAGGCGTGGACGATGTGTTCGATCCAGATGATGGCGACGCCGGCCTTGTGGATGCCCTGAATGGTTTCCACCAGCGCCAGGCATTCCGGTTCGGTCAGGCCGCCGGCGATTTCATCGAGCAACAGCAGGCGTGGCTGGGTCGACAAGGCCCGCGCCATTTCCAGACGCTTGCGGTCAAGCAGGGTCAGCGAGCCGGCCAGCATGTTGGCCTTGCGCATCAGGCCCGTCAGTTCCAGGGTCTGCGCGCACCACTGGCTGGCCTCCTTGTCGCGCAACCGCGCGCCGAAGGTCGCGCCCACCAGCAGGTTCTCGAACACGGTCATTTTCACGAACGGGTGCGGGATCTGGTGGGAACGGCCGATGCCTTGCTGGCAGCGCTTGAACACTGGTTCGCGGGTGACGTTGCGGCCTTCGAAATGAATGCTGCCGCTGTCCGCCGCCACGCCACCGGCGATCAGGTTGAACAGCGTGCTTTTGCCCGCACCGTTGGGGCCGATGATGCCCAGGGCCTCGCCGGGTTGCAGGGTCAGGCTCATGGCATCGGTGACCTTCACCGAGCCGTAGCTTTTATGCACATCGTTCAGTTGTAGAAGTGGCTGTTGCATGGTGCACCTGCTTGCTTGAGCGCGATCAATACGTAATGGCCTGCATCTCGCCGCCCAGGGGGATCGCCGGCGCGGTGGCATTGCTGGTCACGACCAGGTCGTATTTGTTGTCTTGGCCCAGGCGCCATTGGCCACTGACCAGCGGCGTCTTGGCGACGTTCTTCACCGGCCCGCCGTTCCAGTTGATCGGCCCGACGACGGTCTTGAGATTGGTCTTGAGCAACGCGTCGCGCACGGCCTTCGGGTTACCGATTTCTTCGGTGCGCTGGAGGATGTCCACCGCCAGCTCGAACAGGGCGTGCACAAAGCCCAAGGGTTGCGTCCACTGTTTGCCGGTGGCCTGGGTGAAGCCCTGGGCGAGCTGCCCGGCACTGGCGCCGGTCAACGACGAACTGAACGGGTGCGTCGGGCTCCACCAGATTTCGGTGGACAGGTTGTTGCCCGCCTTGCCCAGCGCTTCGACCGCCGTGGGAAACAGCAACGCCTTGCCCACCGACACCGCTTTGGGCTTGAAGCCCTGCTGGCGAGCCTGGGTCCAGAACGTCGTGAGGTCCGGAGGGATGACGACGCCTGTGACAATCTCGACCTCGGCCTTTTTGAACGCGGCGATCTGCGCGGAAAAGTCATCGGTCAGGCTCTGGAAACGACCGGGGTCGACCAGTTGGAAACCCTTTTGCGCCAGCACCGGTGGAAACCCGAGTTTCGAATCGCCCCAGGCATTGCCGTCGCCATCGTTGGGAAACAGGCCGCCGATCACTTTGTCGGTCTGCATGGCACCCCACATCGAGGTGTAGGTGCCGATCACATCTTCCAGGCCCCAGAAAAAGTGGTAGGTCCACTCAAAGCCCTGATCGGGCTTGCCGCCACGGGTGAAGAACCACGGTTGCCACGGCGCCACTGTGGAAATGCACGGGATCTCGTTGATTTCGCATTGGTCGGACACCGGGTTGGTGGTTTCCGGCGTCGACGACACCAGCATCAGGTCGACCTGGTCGGACAGGATCAGTTCGCTCGCCACCTCCGCCGCGCGGTTGGGGTTGGACTGGCTGTCCTTGACGATGACTTCCAGGCGGTACGCCTTGCCGGCCACAGTAAGGGTGTTCTTCAGCGTTTGCTTGAGCGATTCGATGATGTAGTTGTCGGCGGCGGCAAACGGTGCGAGCGGCCCGGTTTGTGGGCTGACGTAGCCGAGCTTGATCACCCGCTCACTGCCCACGGCGAAGTTGAACGGCAGGCTGGCCAGGGCGATCCCGCCGGCGGCGATAGCGCTGCCACGCAGGAAATCACGACGTGAGACGTCGCGGCCAAACAGGTTTTTATCGTTGTTGTCTGTCATGAAAATTGCTCCAGTGCGGCGACGGGCCGGCAAAGTCCGGGCGAACAAAGTCGCAACGTGCGGGCAGAGCCATCACGTCGGGTCAGCGAAAGCGTCGGGTTAGAAGAAGAAACTGACGTCGAAAGACGCAACCACTTGCGAGTCCTTTTGCCCATCGGCGTAGGCGTCGCGACCAGGGCCGGAATGGATGTCGTAACGCAGTTCCGGGCGCAGGCGCACGTTGGGTGTCGGGGTCCAGGCCAGGTTGGTGGTGACACCGTAGAAACTGCCCCAGGTCGGGTCCGGAATTCCGGTGTTCGGGTCGATGTTGGCCATCATCACGTGCACCGGCGCATCGGTGTAGAACCACTCGGCGCGGCTGTTCCACATCAGGTTTTCGCTGAGTTTGTGGTACCAGTTAATGTCGGTGCCGTACCAGGTGGCATCGCTTTTGTTGGCGAACCCGGCGAACGCGCCCTGCTCCTGCGTACCATAGTTCAGCTCCAGCGCCACGCGGTTGTTCGGGTCGAGCACCTGGGACAAGGTCAGGTAGGACGCCAGGCGCTTGTAGTCGTCATCCTTGGTGCCGGCCGGGATAGGCGAGCCACAGCTGCAGTCGGCGAAGCTGTCGCCGGCGCCGTTGCCGTAGATGTTTTCCCAGTCGATCCAGGTGTTGAAATCCGCCGAACGCCAGCGCACGTTGGCGATGACATCCGGGTCGTGGTTGGGGTCTTGCAGGTTGTTCCAGCCCTGCACCACGCCCAGTTCGAAGCCGAGCATGCTTTCGCCGGGCGCCGATGGCAGTTTGAACGAGTACAGCGCGCCGGCATGCTTGGCCGGGCCGTGCATGAAGGAATAGGTGTGCGAGTAGAAGTCGGTCGGTGCCGGCGACGGCAAGGCGAAGCCGATTTCATTTTCCAGCGGCGTGTGGAAAATCCCGATCATCAGGTCCGAACCGCCGAGCACCGGGAAGTAGAAATCGACGTAGGCCTGGGCAACGGTGAACGCGGGATCTTCAGCCTTGTTGTCGCGGTTAACGCCCAGGTCTTCGTCCCAACCGTAGGTTTTGAAGAAGCGCGCATCCTTGCCGTAGAGCGCCGTGACGTTGAAGCCCCAGTCGGCTTCCTGCGGCATGGGCCCGGGAAACGGTCCGACACGCCCGATCACATTGCTGTTGGGTTTCTTTTCCACGGCCAGGGCGAACTGGTTGAGGTTCACGCCTTCGTCTGTGTTGAAGAAGCTTTGCTTGCTGACGTCATCCGTGCCGTTGTTGTTGTAGATCACACCTGCCTGGCCCCAGCCGTAGATCTTGATCCCGTGTTCACGTTCCAGGCTGTCGCCGAACACGCCACGCACCAGCGAACCCATCGGGTCTTCCGATGCGAGAGCCACCTGGGGAAACAAAACGGGGGCGAACAGGGTTGCTGCGCAAGCCCATGCACGAATACTCATACCTGCCTTCCTTATTTTTATTAGGCGCCAAACCCCCGAAGGGACGTAAGGCCGAAAGCAAGGTATGACGTCTTGATGAGCCCTGGCTGGAGCTCCACCGGATCGTTGGCCGATCCCGGTGTTCGGCGTAATGGAGGCTACAAGCCGGCCACTTCGCCAACAATTCCAATCTCGGCGACTTCAGTGTTTGCGTATTCAGAACAATCGCGCTTCCAAACGGAAGATCAAACTGTGGGAGCGAGCCTGCTCGCGAAAGCAGTGTGTCAGTCACCATCAATGCTGGATGTGCCGAAGCATTCGCGAGCAGGCTCGCTCCCACAGGGGATTGTGTCGGACTCGCCAATTGGGTGCTGCATTGTCTTCTGTAGGAGCCGAGCTTGCTCGCGATGGCGGTCTGTCAGTCACACCAGCAGTGGCTGTTCCGGCGCAATCGCGAGCAAGCTTTGCTCCTACAGGGGATTGTGTCGGACTCGCCAATTGGGTGCTGCATTGTCTTCTGTAGGAGCCGAGCTTGCTCGCGATGGCGGTCTGTCAGTCACACCAGCAGTGGCTGTTCCGGCGCTATCGCGAGCAAGCTTTGCTCCTGCAGGGTTGGTGGGGTTGATCATGCATCCGCGGCGGCGGGTTGGCGCAGTGGATAGAGCAGGTCATCGAACTGTGACAGCTTGGGGAATACCAGTGGTTGTTCGTCGCTCAGGTGTTGCAGGCGCCGGGTGTAATCCACCAGGAATTGCTGCCGCGCCTCGTCGCTGATGTACGGCACATGCCAGGCCACGAAGGGTTCCAGTACATCGAAGCCGACATACGCCAGGGTGCCGCGCAGGATCGGCCGCAGCATGTCCTGCAACGGGCCGTGGATCGCGTCTTCACCGAACATATGCTCGCGGCCACCGAGGGTGACGCTCACCAGTGCCTTTTTACCTGCCAGCCCGCCCTGATCGTAGAACCGCTTGCCGCCGTAGCAGATCCCCGACACCAGCACCCGGTCGATCCAGCCCTTGAGCATGGCCGGGGCGGAGAACCAGAAGATCGGGAAGTTAAGGATCAGCAGGTCGGCCCACAGCAGTTTGTCCAATTCGCCCTGAATATCCGCCGCCAGCGATTGGCTTTTCACCCCCAGGCGTTGCTCCAGCGCATACACCAGGTACTCGGGATTTTCCCGCTTTGAGAAGTCGTCGGCGCTGGCCACCGGGTTCCAGTTCATCTTGTACAGGTCGCTGACCTGCACTTCATGACCCTGGGCCTCAAGGGTGGCAATCGCCTGATCACGCAGGGCGGCGGTGAAGGATTGTGGCTCGGGATGAGCGTGAACGATCAGTACTTTCATGGTGATTCCTTAGACTTTTTCCAGCGTAGGGTTTGAATTCGTTGCAGCGCGAGTGGCCAGCAAGCGGTCGAGCCAGTCCGGGTCCATTTGCGGTTCCGAAGAGAACAGCAGACCGGTGTAATCCTGATGCGGCGGAGTGAAAATCTGGCTGCGCGAGCCGTGGTCCACCACCCTGCCCCGTTGCATCACCAGCACCTCATCGGCAATCGCCCGCACGGTGGCAACGTCATGGGTGATGAACAGGTAGGCGACGCCCAACTGTTGTTGAATGCGGTTGAGCAACTTGAGCACGCCTTCGGCCACCAGTTGGTCGAGGGCCGAGGTAACTTCGTCGCAGATGATCAGTTGCGGGTCGGCCGCCAAGGCGCGAGCGATGCAAATCCGCTGTTTTTGTCCGCCGGACAGTTCGCGGGGCTGACGCTCCATGAAGGTTGCCGGGTCCAGCTCGATCATCTCCAGCAGCTCGGCCACCCGCGCGCGCATGGCCTTGCCCTTGAGGCCCAGGTAGAAAGTCAGCGGCCGGCCGATGATATCGACGATGCGCTGGCGTGGATTGAGCGCCGTATCGGGGATCTGGTAGATCATCTGGATACGTCGCAATTGCTCCTTGCTGCGCTGACGGAAGTCGGCAGGCAGCGGCTGGCCGTCGTACAGCACTTCGCCGTAGGTGGGCGGCAACAGGCCGGTGATCAACCGCGCCGTCGAACTCTTGCCGCTGCCGGACTCGCCGATCACCGCCAGGGTCTGGCCCTTGTACAGTTTCAACGACACGTCATGCAGCACCGGTTGATGACCATAGCTGGCGCAGCTGTTGCGCAATTCCAGCAGCGGTTTTTCCTCCTGCGGACAGGCCTTGGGTTCGGTGCGGAAGCTGCGCACCGCCCACAACGACTTGGTGTACTCCTCCTTTGGGTCGCCGAGCATCTGGCGGGTCTCGGCCTCTTCCACCAGTTTGCCGTGGCGCAACACCATGATGCGGTCGGCCATCTGCGCCACCACCGCCAGGTCGTGGCTGATGTAGATCGCGGCGCTGCCGTAGGTTTTCACCGCATCGCGAATCGCCGCCAGCACTTCGATCTGGGTGGTGACGTCCAGTGCGGTGGTCGGTTCGTCGAAGATGATCAGGTCCGGATGACAGGCCATGGCCATGGCGGTCATGACCCGCTGCAACTGGCCGCCGGAAACCTGATGCGGATAGCGCTGGCCGATCTGCTCGGGGTTGGGCAGGCGCAGCACGCGGTACAGTTCCACCGCTTCGTTCATGGCCTGTTCGCGGCTCATGCCGCCGTTCTTCACGGCGGTTTCCACATGCTGGTCGATCAAGCGATGGGCCGGGTTGAACGAGGCCGCCGCGCTTTGCGCGACATAGGCAATGCGCAAGCCACGCAATTGACGCAGGGCTTCGGGCCTGGCCTTGAGCAGGTCAATACCGTCAAATTGCACCGAGCCGCCAGTGATCCGGCAGCCATCGCGGGTGTAGCCCATGGCCGACAAACCCAGGGTTGACTTGCCCGCCCCCGATTCACCGATCAGCCCCAGCACTTCGCCCCGTTGCAGGGTCAGGTCGATGCCTTTGATCAATGGATGCCAGGCGTCTTCGTAGTGACCCTCGATGTGCAGGCTGCGGATTTCCAGCAAAGGTTTGTTTGTCGTCATGTTCAGCACTCCTTGAGGCCGCTGGACTTGTGCAGCATCCAGTCGACGACGAAATTGACGCTCACGGTGATCAGCGCCACGGCCAACGCAGGCAGCAACGGGCTGATGTCGCCAAAGGTGATCAGCACGGCGTTGTCGCGCACCATGCTGCCCCAGTCGGCGGTGGGCGGTTGAATCCCCAGGCCGAGGAACGACAGCGCACTGATGAACAGGAACACGAAGCAGAAGCGCAGGCCGAATTCGGCAATCAGTGGCGCGGCGGCATTGGGCAGCACTTCCCGGGTCACCAGCCACCACAGCCCTTCACCGCGCAGGCGCGCGGCTTCGACGAAGTCCTGCACCACCACGTTCATCGCCACCGCCCTTGAGAGGCGAAACACCCGGGTTGCATCCAGCAGCGCGATCACCAGCACCAGCGACGTCGCCGTGGTGCCGACCACGCTGAGGATCAGCAGGGCGAAAATCAACTGTGGAATCGCCATCAGGATGTCCACCACCCGCGACAAACCCTGATCAATCGCACCACCCTTGATCGCCGCGATCAGACCGCCGAGTCCACCGAGCAGGAACGCCAGCACCGTGGTCAGGAAGGCAATGCCCAGGGTGTTGCGCGCGCCGTAGACCAGGCGGCTGAACATGTCGCGCCCCAGGTTATCGGTACCCAGCAGGAACTGCCCGCCCCAGGGCGCGAAGCCTTCGCCCACCACCTGGGTTTCGCCGAACGGCGCCAATACTGGCGCGAACACGGCCACCAGGATGTACAGCACAATCACCAGCAGCCCGAATTTGGCGCTCAGCGGCGCCCGTACTAATTGTTTGAACAGGCTCATGGCTTACCCCTTCGGATGCATCAGGCGTGGATTGCTGGCGATCGACAGCACGTCGGCACTGGTGTTGAGCAGGATGTAGGTCGCGGCGAAGATCAGGCTGCAGGCCTGCACCACCGGGATGTCGCGCTTGGCCACCGAATCCACCAGCAACTGACCCAGACCCGGATAGACGAACACCACCTCGACCACCACCACACCCACCACCAGATAGGCCAGGTTCAGCGCCACCACGTTGACGATGGGCGCCAGCGCATTGGGCAAGGCGTGGCGGAAGATGATCCGCGACTGGCTGATGCCCTTGAGCCGCGCCATCTCGATATAGGGACTGGCGAGCAGATTGATCAACGAAGCGCGGGTCATGCGCATCATCTGCGCGATCACGACCAAGCTCAGGGTCGCGACCGGCAGCACCGAACGCTCCAGTACCTCACCGAGCGAGGCGTTGGGCGACAGGTTGGAAATGCTCGGGAACCAGTTGAGTTTCACCGCGAACACCAGAATCAGGATGTACGCGACAAAGAACTCGGGGAACGACACCGCGCTCAGGGCCGAGGTATTGAGCAGGCGGTCGAACCAGCTGTTGCGATACAACGCCGCGAGCATACCCAGCAGCAACGCCAGTGGCACCGATACCAGTGCAGCCAAAAGCGCCAGGCTGAAGGTGTTGCCCAGGCGCGCGCCCACCAGCTCGGCGATGGGCCGCTGGTTAGCCAGCGACACGCCGAGGTCACCTTGCAGCAGGTGCCAGATCCAGTGCCCGAAGCGGGTCAGCGGCGGCATGTCCAGGCCCAGTTGCGCCCGATACGCCGCCACGGTTTCCGGGGTGGCGGACTGGCCGAGCATGGCCTGGGCGATATCGCCCGGAAGCATCCCGACCGCGAGAAAAATGATCACTGACACCGCAAACAGCGATAACAGCCCCAATGCCAGACGCTGAAGTAGCAGCTTGAAAATACTGTTCACTGCGTAATTCCTTACGACGACCACAATTTCCCACTGTAGGAGCGAGCCTGCTCGCGATAGCGGTGTGTCAGCCACCAAAAATGTATCTGACAGGGCCTAATCGCGAGCAGGCTCACTCCTACAGTGGATCTTCATTGTTTTGACTGGCGCTTACGCCTGCCACCACCGCTCAATCACCCGCAACCCATCCAGCTCGCCGTAGGGCGCGGTCTGCCCGCCATGCACCACGCGGTTGGAGCGCGCCGCCACGGAGCTGGCGAACAGCGGCACGATCGCCCCGCCGTCATCGCGGCACAGCGCCTGCATTTCGTTGTACATCTCGCGGCGCAGCGGGTCGTTCATTTCGCCGCGGGCGGCATTGAGCAACTGGTTGAAGCGCGGGTTGTCCCAGTGGGTTTCGTTCCACGCCGCGCCCTTGGCGTAGCCGATGCTGAACATGCGGTCGGCGGTCAGGCTGCTGTACCAGAACGAGGTGGTGAACGGCTGCTTCATCCAGACGTTGGAGAAGAAACCGTCGGCGGGTTCGCGTACCACATCGATGTCGATCCCGGCGGCACGGGCCTGCTCCTTGAACAGCACCGAGGCATCCACCGCACCGGTATACGCGGCGTCAGAGGCTTGCAGGCGCACCTTGAGCGAATCCAGGCCGGCCTTTTTCAAGTGGAATTTCGACTTGTCCGGGTCGTAGGTGCGCTGTTCCAGCGCGGTATTGATGAAGCGACTGCCGGGCTGGATCGGGTGATCGTTGCCGACCAGGCCATAGCCGTACAGCACCGAAGCCAACAGGGTTTCGCGGTTGATCGCGTGTTTCATGGCCAAGCGGACGTCGTTGTTCTGGAACACCTGGCTGTCGGTGAGCATCGGGAAGGTGTAGTGCTGGGCGCCCTTGGTTTCCTCGATGACCAGGTTCGGGTTGCGCTTGAGCAGCGCTACGGTTTTCAGGTCGACCTTGTTGATCACGTCCACCTGCCCGGTCACCAGCGCGTTGACCCGTGCCGCACCATCGGCAATCGCGATCAGCTCGGCGCTGGCGAAGTGCGCCCGGCCCGGTTTCCAGTAATCCGGGCTGCGCTCCAGGGTCATGCGCACGCCCGGTTCGAAGTCCTTGAGGCGATAGCCACCGGTGCCGACGCTGGACTGCCACTCGGGCACGCCGTCCTTGCTCGGCATGATCACCAGATGGTAATCGGCGACCACATAAGAGAAATCGGCGTTGCCCGAGTGCAGTTCGAACACCACGCTGTCGCTGCCGTTGGCGCTGACCTTGGCCACGTCGCCCAACACGGTTTTTGCCGCCGAGGTGGATTTTTCCCCAAGGTGATGCTGGATCGAGGCCACCACATCATCGGCGGTCAGGGTCTTGCCGTTATGGAAGGTCACACCCTGGCGAACCTTGAAGGTCCAGACGCGCGCGTCGGGAGTGGAAGTCCAGCTTTCTGCCAGTTCGGGAATCGCGGTGCCGTCCACGGCAATTTCGGTGAGGGTGTTATAGACCGCCGAGAAGCCGACGAAGGTGAAGGTGTCGGCCCAGGAGCCCGGATCGCGGGAGTCGGTGGTGCTGCCACCGGCCAGGCCCAGGCGCAGCACGCCACCGGGTTTTGGCGTGGCTTCAGCAGCAAAGGCGCCAAACGGCAAGCCCATGGAGAACGCCCCGGCCACCGCCGCGGCGGTGGCGCTGTACTTCAAGAAGTCCCTGCGAGGGAGACTGAATTCATGGTTCGCTTGAGTAATCTTGTTTTTGTTATCGCTCATTGCATTGCCCCTGATAAACGCTAATGAAATACCTGTTCAAAACCACGCAAGACACCGGGCCTGGGCCCGGTGCTGTTTATGTTTGAATGTCCAACGGTCACACCTGGATCGCCTTCACTTCGACGAATTCGCTGAGCCCCTCTTCCCCCCATTCACGTCCATTACCCGATTGTTTGTAGCCCCCGAACGGCGCCTGATAGTTGAACGCCGCGCCATTGAGAAAACACTGACCCGCCCGCAGTTGCCGCCCCAGCTCCAAGGCGCGCTCGGTGCTGCCGGCCCAGACGCCACTGGACAGGCCGAACGGCGAGTCGTTGGCGATCTGGATCGCTTGCGCTTCGTTTTGGTAAGGGATCAGGCACAGCACCGGACCGAAGATTTCTTCCTGGGCGATGCGCATGCGGTTGTCGACGTCAGCAAACAGCGTCGGGCTGACGTAGTAGCCGCGCTCGAACTCCGGCGCCGCGTCACCACCGCACAACAGGCGTGCCCCCTCCTCCTGGCCGGCCTTGATGTAATCGAGGACAGTGCGGCGTTGCCCGGCGGAACACATCGGACCGAGGAAGCTCTGCGGATCCAGCGGATCGCCCATCTTCAGGCTCAAGGTTTCTTCCAGCGCGATCTCCAGTGCCTCGGCATAACGGCTGGCCGGCAGCAGCATGCGAGTCAGCGCAGTGCAGGTCTGGCCGGAGTTGATCATCACGTCCTGCACGCCGTAGCGCACCGCGGCGTCCAGATCGGCATCGTCGGCGATCAACAGCGCCGATTTGCCACCCAGTTCCAGGCACACGCGTTTGACCGAAGGTGCCGCTGCCTGCGAGACCCGCACACCGGCGCCGGTGGAGCCGGTGAACGACACCATGTCCACGTCCGGGTGCCTGGCCAGGGCTTCACCGACTTTCGAACCCGGCCCGCTGACCAGGTTGAACACCCCGGCCGGCAGGCCGATGTCCTCGATCATCTGCGCCAGCAAAAACGCGTGCAGCGGGGTTTCCTGGCTCGGCTTGACCACCACCGTGCAGCCAGCGGCCAGCGCTGGCGCGAGTTTGCCGATCAACTGATGCAGCGGGTAGTTCCACGGATTGATGAAGGCACAGACGCCCACCGCTTCGCGGATCACCAGCGAGTTGCCGACTTCGCGCACTTCGTCCATCAAGCCGGCCAGTTCGACGTACTGCTCAAGGCCGATGATCGGCCCGTCAACCTGCACCGAACGCGACCATTGCACCGGCATGCCCAATTCGGTGGTGATCACCGCCGCCATTTCATCGGCGCGGGCTTTCAGTTGTTCGGCCAGGGCGCGGATGTACCCGGCACGTACACTGGACGGCGTACGCGACCACGAGGCGAAGGCCTTGCGCGCCGCCGCCACAGCGTTGTCGACATCGTGCTCATCGCCCAACGGCACGCTGCCGGCGATTTCTTCAGTGGCCGGGTTGATCACCTCGGCGACGCCTTGCCCTGACGGGGTTTGCCAGCGGCCATCAATAAACAGTGCCTTGTAATTAAGCATCAACCTCAGCCTCCATCAGTTCTTCGGCGCAACGAGCGATACGCTGGCAGGCATCACGCAGTTGTGCAGCCCCCACCACCAGCCCAAGGCGGATATGACCGGCCGCGCTCGGGCCGAACGCTTCACCGGCCAGCACTGAAACGCCATGGCGATCCAACAAGCGGTCGGCAAACGCCTGGGCGCTGAGCCCGGTTTCGCGGATATCGACCATCACGAACATGCCGCCGTCGGGTTTCAAGGCACGCACACCGGGGCAATCGGCCAGGCTTTCGCAGACCAGATCCCGACGCTGGCGATAGGCTTCGCGCATGGCTTCGAGTTCCGGCAGCTGGCTTTCCAGCGCCACCACGGCGGCGTCCTGAATGAAATCCGGCGAGCCATAGAGCATGCACAGCGCGAGGTTTTCCAAGTGCGCGGACAAGGACGGCGGCGCCACCACCCAGCCGACGCGCCAACCGGTCATGGCGTGGGATTTGGACAGGCTGTTGAGGGTCGCGGTGCGTTCGGCCATGCCCGGCAGACTCGCCGGGCTGATGTGTTCGCCTTCGAACAACAGCTCGCTGTAGACCTCATCGGAAATCAGCCACAGGTCGTGGGCGATACACAATTCGGCCAGCGCCTGCCAGGTGCTGCGCGGCAGGCTGGCCCCCGATGGGTTGTGCGGACTGTTGAGCGCCAGGGCACGGGTACGCGGGGTGATGCGTGCCGCGACGTCTTCGGGCCGTACGCGGAAACCATTTTCCGAGCGCACCGGCACCGGTACCACCACCGCACCGCAGGCACCGAATACCGCTTCGTAGGTGACGTACATCGGTTCGGCAACGATCACTTCATCGCCTGGATTGAGCACGCACTGAGCCACGCTGAACAGCGCGCATTGCGCACCGGCCAGCACCGTGACCTGATCCGCCGTGACCAGTTGGCCGCTACGCTGCCGGTGACGTTTGGCGATGGCTTCACGCAAGGCGCGCTTGCCGCGTACCTCGGCGTAGTGGGTGTTGCCGGACAACAAACTGTCGATGGCGCCCTGCACGATGGGCTGCGGCGTATCGAAATCCGGGTCGCCCACCGACAGCAGCAGAATGTCCTTGCCCTGCTCCAGCATGGCCAGTGCGCGGTAATGAATATCCCAGGCGGCAGCGCCGTCACCGGCGATTCGTTGAGTCAGATCGGAAAAGCGCATGGCCTTCCTCCTATAAAGACGATCGATGTAACAGCTGGCGTAGTTGTGGCGAGGGGATTTATCCCCGTTCGGCTGCGAAGCAGTCGTAAACCCGGAGATCGCAGTGTTTCAGGCCCACCCCGTCGTCTGGGTCTGCGACGGCTGCGCCGCCGAACGGGGATAAATCCCCTCACCACAGATTCGCCAGTTGCTACAGATTCTTGTGCCACGTCAGTGATCAGCGAACGCACGCATGCTTGAGCTCGATCAGGGTGACGCCATTGCGATTGAAGCCGTGGCGCAGGTCGGTTTGCAGTTCCGCGAGGTTCTGCGGCTGAGTCACGGTGCAGCCAAAGGCTCGGCCAAGGGCGGCGAAATCCGGGTTGCGCGGCAGCACACCGATCGGCTCGATATCCAGGCCAATCATGTCGTCACGGATCTGCCCCAGTGCATCGTTGTTCCACAGCAACACCACCAGCGGGCTGTCCAGTTCCTCGACAGCCGTCGCCAGTTCCTGCGCGGTGTAGAGGAAACCGCCATCGCCCACCAGCACCAGGCCCGGGCGTTGCGGCGCGCCGAACTTGGCGCCGATCCCCGCGGGCAAGCCGTAGCCAAGGGTGCCGTAGCCGGTCGGGTGCAACCAGCTGCGGGTGGCCTGGCTGGCGAACGCGTAGTTGCCGGTGTAGGCCAGTTGGGTCATGTCGGTGCTGATGAAGGCATCGGCGGGCAGTTCGGTGGCGATGCGTTGCAGAATCGCCTGGTGGATCGACTGCAACGGACCATGACCGGACTGAATCGCTTCCCGCAGCGCCGCGACTTTGGCCGTGGCTGCGTTGGCGTCACGCACGTCCGCCGACAGGCGTTCGAGCAAGGCCGCCAGCGTCTGTTGCGCATCCCCGTGCAGTGCCACGGAGCACGGGTAGAAATCGTTGAACTTGCGCGGATCGATGTCCACCCGCAGCACTTCGCCGTTGAGCGGCAGGCGTTCGCGCCAGAAATCGGTGTCGGCCATTTCCGTGCCGACCGCCAGCACCACGTCGGCCTCGGCGATCAGGTTCCAGCCCGGCTCGACGCACAGGGATGAACCGGCATTCAGCGGCGCATCCGGTGGCAGCAGGCCTTTGCCGGCGACGCTGGTGAACAGCGGCGCGGCCAGACGGGTGCTCAGTTCCTGCAATTGCGCGGCGGCATTCAAGGCGCCGCCGCCGGCGATGATCATGGGTCGTTTGGCGCCTTGCAGTTTGGCCACCGCTTCGTCCAGTACAGTGGCGGCCGGCGTGCCGCGCCCCGGACGACGCACGACGTCTTGGCTCCAGTCACGGGCGACCGGTGCCGCCAACACGTCCAGCGGCACCGAGATGTGCACCGGGCGAGGACGCTCGCTGTCGAACACGGCGTAGGCACGGGCGATCAGCTCCGGCAGGTCTTCGGCGGTCAGGGCCACTGCCGAGAACGCGGTGATGGGCGCGGTCATGGCGCGCTGATCCTGGCACTCGTGCAGGATGCCCCAGCCCTTGCCGAGGCTGGCGGTGTGGTTGACGCTGGAAATCACCAGCATCGGAATCGAATCGGCGTAGGCCTGGCCGATACCGGTGGCGGCGTTGGTCACGCCGGGGCCGGTGATGACGAAGCACACGCCGGGTTTGCCGCTGACCCGGGCATAGCCGTCGGCCATGAAACTGGCGCCTTGTTCATGCCGGGTCAGCACGTGGCGAATGCCGCTGCCGGGCAAGCCGCGATACAGCTCCAGGGTGTGCACGCCGGGAATGCCGAACACGGTGTCGACGCCGTAGTTGGCCAGCAGACGCACCAGCGCCTGGCCACCGGTCAAGGTTTTGCTTTGCATGTTCAGTTCCTCATTCATGGCCGAGGCGGATCAACGCGTCGACCGCGGTCGTGCCATCGGCGCCGACCAACAATGGGTTCACATCCAGTTCCAGCAACTGCGCGGCGTTTTCGCAGGCGTAATCAGCCACGGCGCGGATCGCTGCGACCAAGGCATCCAGATCCGCCGCGTCGCGACCGCGAAAACCTTGCAATAACGGGGCGCTGCGCAGGCTCAGCAAGGCCTGGCGAATCGCGCCGTCGGTAGTCGGCAGCAACAGGCTGCGACTGTCCTTGAGCAGCTCCACCAGAATCCCGCCCGCGCCAATCACCAGCGCGACGCCGAAATCGTTTTCACGTTTGATGCCGACGATCAGCTCCGCCAGTGGCGGCTTGGCCATGGGCTCCAGCAGCAATTGTTCGAAAGGCACGTCCGGTGCGTACGCCTTGATGCTGGCGCGCATTTTTTCCAGTGCGGCACTCAGGGCCGCGCCGTCCTTGAGGTTCAGTGCCACGGCACCGGCTTCGGTCTTGTGCGGTAGTTGCGCGCTGACGGCTTTGACCACCAACGGGTAGCCCAGCGCTGCGGCGTCTACTAGCGCTGTGTCTGGCGTGCTCAACGCGCCGTTGGGCGTCGACAGGCCAAAGGCACGCAAGGCCTGCTTGGAATCCCATTCGTTGAGCAAATGCCCTTCGCCTTCCAGCGCTTGCGGGCAGAGCGGCACCAGTGCGGATTCGCCGAGGGCCAACAAGGCCTGACGATTGCGCTGGTAACCGGCAATACGACCCCAGGCGGCCAGGCCGTCTTCGACACCCTGCAACGCTGCCACACCTTGGGCATGCAAACGCTCACGGGCGTGAGGCGGCAGCAGTTCCGGGAAGGCCGAGGTGACGAAACCGGTCTTGCCATGACGCTCCAGCGCCTTGCAGTACAGGTCCAGCAACAGGTCGCATTCCTTGCGCTCGCCGGTGAACTCCGCCGGGTAGTCGAGCACCAGCATCGCCGCGTCGGCTTCGGTGCGCAGGGCACTGTCGAGCATGCGGTTCAAGGCTTCGCCGTCGCCCCAGATCGCCGTGGTGAAATCCAGCGGGTTGACCAGGTTGGCGTAGCTGGGCAGCACTTGGGCCAGTTCAGCGACCTGGCCCTGATCGAGTTTGGGCAGCGCCAGTTCATTGCGTTCGGAGTAGTCGGCGATCAGCCCGGCGTCGCCACCGGAGCAGGCCAGCGCGATCAGGCTATCGCCCGCCGGCAGGTTGCCGCAGGCCGCGGCCTTCAGGGTTTCGACGAAACTCACCGGGCCACTGACGCGAATCACCCCGAGACGGTCGAACAGTGCGTCGTACAACGCATCGGAACCGGACAGCGAGCTGGTGTGACTCAGGGCCAGTTCGGCACCGATCTGCGACACGCCGGTTTTCAGGGCGATGATCGGAATGCCCTTCTCCAGCGCCTTGTGCGCGGCACGGGCGAACCCCGGTACATTTTTCAGGCCTTCCAGGTGCAGGCCGATGGCGGTGACCCGTGGCTCATCGAGCAGCACGTCCATCAGTTCGGCCACGCCCAGTTGCGCCTGATTGCCCACCGAGGCCATGTAGGCCACCGGCAGCGAGCGGTCGCTCATGGACAGGTTGTAGGCGAAGTTGCCGCTCTGGGTCAGCACCGCCACGCCCTTCTCCACCGCCTTGCCGCCATGGGCCACCGGCCACAGCGCGGAGCTGTGCAGGTAGTCGAGCAGGCCGTAGCAGTTGGGACCGAGCAAGGCCATGTCGCCGGCGGCTTCCAGCAGCTGGCGTTGCAGGGCCTGTCCTTCGGCGCCGACCTCGGCGAAACCCGAGGCGTAGCAGATGGCACCGCCGGTGCCGATGGCGGCGAGTTCGGCGACGCAGGTCAGGGTCAGGTCACGGTTGGTGGCGATGAACACCGCGTCCGGCCCGCAGGGCAAATCAGCGATGCTGCGCACGCACGGCACGCCTTCAAGGCTGTCGTGCTGCGGATTGACCAGCCACATTTGCCCCTGGTAACCGCCCTCGGCACAGCGCTTGAGGGCGCGCGCCATGCTGCGGCCGCCGACGAACGCCACGTGCTTGGGCGCGAGCATGCGTTTGAGGTTGTCACGAATCGATTGCGACATGGGAATTCTCCGGGGCGATCAGCGCAGCAGCGGCCGCAGCAATTCGCGGGAAATGATGTGGCGCTGGATTTCCGAAGTGCCTTCCCAGATCCGCTCGATCCGCGCATTGCGCCAGATGCGTTCCACCGGCCCCTCATCCATCAGGCCCATGCCGCCAAAAATCTGCACCGCCTCGTCGGCCGCGCGACCCAGCACTTCGCTGGCAAACAGCTTGGCCATGCCGGCCTCGCCATCGGTCATGGTGCCCTGGTCCATTTTCCAGGCGGTGTGCAGGGTCAGCAGTTCGGCGGCGCGAATCTGCGTGGCCATGTCCGCCAGCTTGAATGACACGCCTTGGTAGGTGCCGATCGGCTGGCCGAATTGCTTACGATCCGCCGCCCATTGCAACGACACGCCCAGTGCCCGTTGCGCCTGGCCGACGCAGTTGGCAGCCACCATCACCCGTCCGGCGGTCAGCCAGGCGTTGGCCACTTCCCAGCCCTTGCCGACTTCGCCCAGGACCTTGGAGGCTGGCACGCGGCAATCATCAAAAAACATTTCGAAGGTGTGGTAGCCACGGTTGCTCACGCACTTCGGCCCACGGCGAATGGTCATGCCCGGGGTGTTGCGGTCGACCAGGAACGAGGTCACGGCGTTGCGCTTCTTGCCGTTTTGCTCGTAGGTGTCGGTCACGGCGAAGACGATGGCGAAATCGGCGTGGCCGGCGTGGCTGATGAAGTGCTTGCTGCCGTTGAGAATGAAGTCGTCACCGTCACGCACGGCGCGGGTCTTGATCGCGTTGGCATCGGAACCGGCACCCGGCTCGGTGAGGGCGAAGCAATCGATCTTCTCGCCCTGGATGCACGGCAGCAGGTAGTCGTTGATCTGGTCGCCCTTGCAGGCCATGAGGATTTTCGACGGCCGCGCGACGAACACGTGCAGCGCCCAGGACACCTTGGACAGCTCACGCTCGATCAGTGCCTGGGACAGGTAGTCCAGACCGCCACCGCCCACCTCTTCCGGCATGTTGAAGGCATAGAAACCGGCGGCGATCGCCTTGCCGCGAATCTGTGCCGCCAGTTCCGGGGAGACTTCGTCGGCACGGTCGACCTGGTCTTCATAGGGCAGCAGTTCCTTCTCGACAAAACTGCGTACCGCGTCCACCAACATTTCTTGTTCTTGGGTCAGTTGGAAATTCATGGTGCTACCTGTTGTTCGTGTGCTGATGGGTGTGTGCCGTGGCTTATCGACCGATGAAGCGTGGCGGACGCTTTTCCATGGCGGCGCGCAGCGCTTCATTGCCGTCTTCGCTGCGACCGCATAACAGGCCGGCGGCCAGTTCCGCTTTCAGCTGCTCGGACAGGCTGCGGTCGGCGCCTTCGCGCATGAGCTTTTTGGTCTGGGCAAAGGCAAAGGTCGGCCCGACGGCCAGGCGTGTGGCCAGTTCGCTGGCGACGGTGTGCAATTGATCGTCGGCGCAGACATCGCTGACCAGGCCGGCGTCGAGGGCACGGTCGGCGCCCCACAGTTCGTCGAGGAACAGCAGGCGCTTGGCTTGCTCGACGCCGATCAGGCGTGGCAAGTGCCAGCTGGCACCCGCGTCCGGCGAATAGGCCATGCTGGTGTAGCCGGCCTTGAAGCGTGCCGATTGCGCGGCGATGCGCAGGTCGCAGCACAGCGTCAGGTCCATGCCCGCGCCGACGGCGGTGCCGTTGATGGCGGCGATGGTCGGTTTTTCCAGGCTGTGCAAGCGGGTCATCAGGGCATGGGCGGTTTCGGTCCAGCCATAGGTTTCCAGCGCGCCACGGGCTTCGGCTTCCGCCCATTCGTCGAGGTCGGCACCGGCGCAGAAGCTGCGTCCGCTACCGGTCAGCACCACGACGCGAACCGCAGGATCGGCGTTGTAGGCGTCGAGCAGTTCGTGGATTTTTTTCAGCGTCGGGATGTCCAGCGCGTTGCGCTGAGCGGTGCGATTGAGGGTGATCCAGGCAACGCCTGCTTCGACCTGACTGAGCAGCGAATCGTGAGTAGTCATGCGAGTCCTCGAATTATTTTGATTGGTCTGAGGTGTGGCGACTTGAGGCCATACTAAACGAGTGTTCAGTAAGGCGGCAATTGGTTGCTAAATAAGCTGTAACAGGCTTATAAATTGATTATCTAATTGATTTATAAGTATTTATTATCTTCGTACGATTTTTGACTGACGACTCTGTTACAACTTCGAACAACTGCCCACAGGACACCGCAAAAACAACTGTGGGAGCGAGCCTGCTCGCGAAAGCGGTGCATCAGTCAACGGGGATGTTGAATGTGATGCCGCCTTCGCGAGCAGGCTCGCTCCCACAGGGGGATGTGCTGAATAGGGGACTTATGCGCTAGGCAGGCTCGGCGCCAACACCGCTTCACGCTTGCGATGGAACAGGAAGTACGCGCCATAGCACAGCGCAATGAAGCCAAAGCCCCAGTACAGCGACGGCCGTTGGGTCTCATCCAGCGCCAGGAACACGAAGAGCGAGCAGCACAGGGTGATGCACATCAGCGGCAGCACCGGGAACCACGGGGCGCGGTATTTCAGGCCGCTGAGTTTTCCGCCATCACGCAGGTAGGCCTTGCGGAATTTGTATTGCGCCAGGGCGATGACAATCCAGGTCACGGTGCCGGACATGCCGCTCACCGCCATCAACACCATGAACAGCGTGTCCGCCGCGACGAAACTGGTCATCAGCGACACCAGGGCGAAGCACAGGGTGATGCTCAGGGCGCGCAACGGAACGCCCCGCTTGCTCAGTGGCGACAGACTCTTGGGCGCCATGCCGGTTTTCGACATCGCCCACAGGATGCGGGTCGAGGCGTACAGGCCGGAGTTGCCCACCGACAGGATCGCCGTGAGGATCACGAAATTCATCAGGTCGGCGGCGAACGGAATGCCCACCATGTCGAACACCTGCACGAACGGACTTTCCATCAAGCCCGCCTGCTGCCACGGCACGATGGCTGACAACACGACAATGGCCAGCACATAGAAAATCAGCACGCGGAACACCACGTTGCGCACGGCGCGCGGGATGCTTTTTTCCGGCTGGTCGGTTTCACCGGCCGCCACACCCATGATCTCGCAGCCCTGGAAGGCGTAGACCACGGTCATCATCACCGCGAACACCGCCGACAGGCCGTTGGGGAACAGCGAATCGCCGATCAGGTTGCTCATCATCGGTGCCGGTGCGCCGCTGGTCAGCGGGATCGCACCGAAGATCACCAGTACACCGACGACGATGAAACCGAGAATGGCCGCGACCTTGATCCCGGAGAACCAGTATTCCGCCTCACCGAAAGCGCGGGTCGCCAAGGCATTGATGCCAAACAGCACCACCACGAACAACGCCGACCAGTACCAGATCGGTACCGCCGGGAACCAGCGGGTCATCAGCATGCCAGCGGCGGTGAACTCGAGGCCGACCGTGGTGGCCCAACTCATCCAGTACACCCAGCCGATCATGAAACCGGTGGCCGGGCCGATGAATTTCGTGGCGTGGGTCTGAAACGAACCGGACACCGGCATCTGCACCGACAGTTCGCCCAGGCAGACCATCACCAGGTACATCAGGAAACCGGCGACCAGGTACGCGAGGATCGCCCCCAACGGCCCGCCCTGGTTGATGGTTACACCCGAGCCCATGAACAGCCCGGTGCCGATCACGCCACCCAGGGATAGCATGAAGATGTGCCGGCTTTTCAGCGCACGGGTCAGTTGGATGCCTTTGCGATCAGTGTTTTCGTTCATGTCGGCACCTCAGCAGTCAATGAGGTGCGCGGCGCAGGACAGGATGTCACGGCGCAGGGAAGGATCAGCTTTACGGCCATTCATTATTATTATCTCCAATAAGCTTCGAAGACCGCGCTGCGGCGGTTGGGTCGATTATTGGAAAGCCATGTAAGACCCTGTTGTACGTAAAGATCGAAGATGTAAAAAGTCGTAACAACCTTGTACACCCACGAGGCAATACGCATTTCCCTGTGGGAGCGAGCCCGCTCGCGAAGGCGGTGTACCAGTTCGCACATATGTTGACTGACACGCCGCATTCGCGAGCGGGCTCGCTCCCACAGTGCTATGCGGTTTTCCAGATCATCGCGGCAAGCCCACTCCCAGGAGGTCCTCCAGCGTTTGCAGCGACCGTTGGATTTGCGCTTGAACGGACGGCACCAGCGTGCGGATTTGCGTTTCATCATTGCCCAGCGCCGCCGTTTCCAACCTTCGCAGGACCTCAGCCAGCCCACGAAACCCCAGCGAATCACTACTGCCAGCCAGACGGTGCGCCAGTTGCGCCACCTCGGTGCAATCGTCGGCTCCGGTCGCTTCGTCCAGCGCTTCACGGTGCTGAAGGATCGAACGACGCAATCCCGCCAGCAAACCCTGGACCTTTTGTTCGCCGAGCAGCGTGCGGTGGGTTTGCAGCAACGGCCAGTCGATTGTTTCGTCCTCCACCACGGCCTCGTTGACCGTAGCCTGCCCCGCCAGCACCTGGCGCAGGCTTTCCAGCTTCAGCGGCTTGGCCAGAATGCCGTCCATACCGGCATCCAGGTAACCACGCACCAATGCCGGCTGGACGCTGGCGGTCAGCGCGATCATCGGCGTCTGGCGATTCGGCCCGTCGCTGCTGCGCAAATGGCTGCATAGTTCGACCCCGCTCATGCCCGGCAGATGCACATCCAGCAGGATCAGATCGAAGGTCCGCCCGGCACATTGGCGCATCGCGTGTTCTGCATCTTCGGCGAGCCACACCCGATGGCCGTCCCGTTGCAGCAGTCCCTCGGCCACTTCGCGGTTGAGCGCCACATCCTCGACCACCAGAATGTCCAGCGCCGCACCCGGTTCACTCACCATCGCCGGCTCGATGACATCGCTGGCCGGCTGCAAGGTCAGCTCGAACCAGAAGCAACTGCCGCGCCCGACCTCGCTGCTGACACCGATGCTGCCGCCCATGTACTCCACCAGATGTTTGCAGATCGCCAGCCCCAACCCGGTGCCGCCGAAGCGCTGGGCGATTTCTTCGCTGGCCTGGGTGAAACGCTCGAAAATCTTCGCCTGCATCGTCGGCGAAATACCGATGCCATTGTCCGTGACGCTGACCCGCAGATGCTGTCCGTCCTGCCCTTCAGCCTGGGTGAGCAATGCCACCTCGACGCTGACTTCGCCGTCTTCGGTGAACTTGATCGCGTTGGCCAGCAAGTTGCTGAGGATCTGCCGCAGGAATTGCTCGGCACCGTGGTGACGCGCTGCCAGCCGCTCATCGACACGGCTAAGCAGGATGGTCTGGTTGCTCAACGCCTTGGGCTCCAACAGGGTCAGCACTTCGTCGAGCAATTGGCGAATCGAGAAGTCCACTGGCTCGGGCAGGCTCGCGCCCTCCTCCAGCCTGGCGAAAAACAGCACTTCGTTGAGGATGCTCAGCAGCCCTTCACCGGCCTTGTGCAAGGCATCCAGACGCTTGCTGTCCTGTTGATTCAGGCTGGCGCCACGGAGCAATTCGGCCATGCCAAGAATGCCGTTGAGGGGCGTGCGCAGTTCGTGGCTCATGGTCGCCAGAAACCGCGACTTGGCCTGGTTGGCCGCTTCGGCTTCCTCCTTGGCCCGCATCAGGCTGGCGGTGCGTCGTTCGACCCGGCGCAGCAATTCATCGCGATTGTCCTGCAAGGCGAGGCGATCGGTTTCGCGGCGGTCGATGTCACTGAGGATGGCGCGGCGCATGTCATCCAGGGCGTAGGCCACGCTGTCGATCTCGTCTTCCTGGGTGCTGCGTCGCTTGTCCAGACGCAGTGGCTCGTGCCATTGCCCGGCGGCAATACGCCGGGCGAATTCGGCCATGACTTGCAGGTGGCGGGTCACCAATCGATAAAACAGGCCGGACAGCGCCACCGCCAGACCGCAGAGAAACGCGCCCATCCACAACAGGCTGGTCAACCCGCTGGCGTACAGGCGCCGGTACACCGCGCCCAGATCGGTGCTGACTTCCAGTTCGCCCAGTTGACGCAACGGGCCGGAGGGCGGTTGGTAGTCCAGGGCAAAACGCTCGATGCGCAACGGGCCGACCGGGTCCGGGTTGCCTTGCAGCAAGTCGTAGTCCGGACTGATCAGGTGCACCCTTGCCACGTCGGAAAAATCCACCAGGCCGCGCATCTGCACGGTCAGTTGTTCCTGATTCAAGTCCCACAAGCTGCGCTCCAGACTGGCCAGGTAGCCGGCGCGAATCAGCTCCATGCGCGAATCGATCTCGCGCATTTCCCGGCGGTATTCGATGTACAGCTGCACGCTGCTGGCGAGCACGGTAAAGCACAGGCTGAACAACAGGATGAACAACAGCAGGCGACGCAGCAGGCCACCGGGACGGGCACGGATCATGGCGCGTTCTCCGGCAGGTTGATCATGTCGCGGTAGGTGACTTCGCTTTCATTGAGCAGGCGCTCGATGTCGCCGGCCTCCACCATGCGTTGCAGTTGCGCATTGATGTCCGGCATGCGCGTGGCCAGCGGCGAAAGGCGCGAAACGGCAACCCGCAGATAGTCGACGCTCAGGGCATTGGGCAAGGCGACGATGTCTTGCGCGCCGGGCAGGTTTTCCACGTACAACTGCCCGGTGCGACGTTCCTGGGTGATGAAGTCGATACGTCCGCGAATCAGCTTGCCGAAGTTCTGGCGGCTGTCAGAGACCCATTCGATGTTGTTGTTTTGCGCGACCATGCGATCGAACTCCACGCCGTAGCTTTCACCGAAAAGCAGTCCGCCCCGGTAGTTGGCCAGATCCTGCAGCCGTTCGAATGTCACCGGGCGCTGTCGATTGATGAACAAGGCCACCTCTTCACGCAGCACCGGCACGGTGGAGAACAGCATGCTCTGTTCCCGTTGCGCAGTGCTGTAGGCCAACACCACGTCGACCCGACCTTCGGCGGCGTCGAGCAAGCAACGTTTCCAGTTGCCCAGCACCACGACTTCGACCTCGTAGCCCAGTTCGCCGAACAGCTTTTTCACCACGCTCGGCGCCAGCCCCCGGACCTGTTTACCGTCGCTCCAGGAAATCGGCGGGTACACCGGGTAATCGCAATAGCGCACCTTGTCCGCCGCCTGCGTGATGCCCGACAGCAGCACCAGCAGCCAGAGTAGTCGCCCCACGCGGCTCACGCCGCCAGGCTGGCGGTAAAGAGGTAACCGGCGCCGTGGATGGTGATGATCAGCTGCGGTTCGGCGGGATCGTCGTGCAACTTGCGACGCAAACGACCCACCAGCACATCGATGGAGCGATCGTTGGGCACCCATTCGCGATTGCGGATCTGGTCCATCAACTGATCGCGGCTGAGGGTGTGGCCGCTGTTGCGCAGGAACACGCTGAGCAACTGGTATTCCCCATGGGTCAACAGCGTTTCACTGCCGGACGGATCGATCAGTCGACGGCGGTCGGTATCCAGCGCCCAATCGGCGAACTGTTTGACCGGTTTGGAGACAGGCGCCACGGGTTGCGGGGATTGTGCATGGCGAACCCGACGAATCAGGTTTTTCGCCCGGGACACCAGCTCCCGTGGATTGAGGGGTTTGATCACGTAGTCATCGGCGCCGCATTCAAGGCCGACGATGCGGTCGATTTCATCGTTGCGCCCGGTGATCAGGATGATCCCCACTTCCGAGCGCACCCGCAGTTCGCGGGTCAGGGTCAGGCCGTCCTTGCCCGGCAGCCGGATATCGAGCATGACCAGGTCCACGGACTGGCTGGCCAGGAAGGTTTCGGCCAGTTCCGCCGTGGCGGCGCAATGAACGTCGTAGCCTTCCTGGGAAAGATAGGCATGCAGCAGTTCGCGAATCAGCGGATCGTCATCGACGATCAGTACCCGAGGCGTCATTACAAGGAGTCCTGCACAGGCCCGAAGGCGTATTTCTTATTAGAGTGTTTTGTTGCATCTGCGCCAGAGAGTAGCCACTGCTGAACAGGCGATCAACAGCTGCTCGTCTGCACGCAAAACCTTTGGCGCCCGCCCGCTTGCAATCCGTCGACCCAGGCCTCGCAAATCTGGATGCCCTGCTCCGGGGTGAAAGTGCCGGGGTTCAGGCCCAATTCCAGCCACAGGCCATCGAGCAAGGCGCTGAGGCTGATCGCCGCGAGATCGGCGTCGAAGTTTTCCCAGCCTTCTTCCTGCGCCAACTCGGTCAGCGCCTTGCCCAGGATGGCGCGGTACTCGCCATAGGAATGATCGTGAGCCTGATTGATCGCCTCGGCGGTTTTCACCGCGCCCCAGAATGCCAGCCAGGCGTCGATCAGCTGCGGGTCGAGCAATTCGGCGGAGAACGAACCACGGAAAAACGCCGACAACCGCTCGCGGGCATTGGGTGCCGCCTGCTCCATGGCATCGCGCAGCAGGGTCATGACCCGGCTGGTGATCGCCATATAGGCCTCGGCCACCAGTTCGTCCTTGCCGGAATAGTGATGGCTGATCAGCCCCACCGACACACCGGCCTCGGCGGAAATCTTGCGGATCGAAGCACCCTGGAAGCCATGGCGTTTGAGGCACACCAGCGTCGCCTCGATCAGATTGGCCTTGCGCAACTCCGGTTCCATGCGGGAAAAACGGGCTTCCTGATTCATGGCGACATGCTCCTGGATTCAATCGTTGGGGCTCGCGTTTTTTTGGCGAGCTGAACGACTGTACAGCAAGAGTATGCACGCCTGAAAGACCGCTTTCGCGAGCAGGCTCGCTCCCACAGTTGATCCGGGTTGCCGCACATATTGGCGCTCGACACCTGACCCCCTTGTGGGAGCGAGCCTGCTCGCGAAGAGGCCAGCCGCCTCACCACAGGGTCTGAGTCAATCCCGATACCCCGGCGCCACCCGATCCAGCAATCTCAACAACGCCGCCCAGGCCAGTTGCATGGCATCCGGGTCAGTCAGTTCACCCTCCTCCAGCGGCCGCCCCGGGTCATTGAACTGGCGCTCGGTGTGTTCGCACACCTCAGCCGATGGCAGCACCAGTTCGCCGGCAGCTTGCGCGGCCAACTGAATTTCACAGGCCTTTTCCAGGTAATACATGCGCAGGAACGCCTGGCTGACGGTTTCACCCACGGTCAGCAAACCATGGTTGCGCAACATCAGCACTGGCTTGTCGCCCATGTCCGCCACCAGCCGCTGCTGCTCGCTCATGTCCAGCGCCACGCCTTCGTAGTCGTGGTAAGCGACCTTGCCGTAGAACTCCATGGAAATCTGGTTCACCGGCAGCAACCCGCACTTCAACGCGGCGACCGCGCAGCCGGATTTGGTGTGGGTGTGGAGCACGCATTGCGCGTCCTCGCGGGCGCCGTGAATCGCGCTGTGAATCACGAATCCGGCAGGATTGACCGGATACGGCGACGGTTCGACCGCCCGGCCCTCCAGATCAATCTTCACCAGATTCGACGCAGTGATTTCATCGAACATCAGCCCATAAGGGTTGATCAGGAAATGATGCTCCGGCCCCGGCAGGCGCACCGAAATGTGGGTAAAGATCAGGTCGGTCATGCGGAAATGCGCAATCAGGCGATAACAGGCGGCCAGTTCTTCGCGCAGGCGCTGTTCAAGGGTGCTGCGCACAGGCGCGGCAGTCAGGTCATTCATTGTTGTGGTTCTCCAGGCAGATCGGCTGGCAGACATTACGGCTGGACGTGCACCGACGTCCAGCCGCCGTCGTTTACCTGCTGGCCCAGGCGTTGAAGCGTTCCTCAAGCTCCTCGCCATGATCGACCCAGAAGCCGACGTTCATCGACAGCGCACCCTTGAGGTTCTGCGGGGCGGTCGGCACCCACTTGGCCAATTTGTCGTCCAGTTGCGCGGCAGCCAGGGTGTTGGTCGGCCCGTAAGGGATCAGGTTCACATAGTTGACCTGGGCATCCGGCTGATTGGTAAAGGCGATGAAGCGCTTGGCCTGATCAACATGTTTGGAGCCCTTGATGATCGCCCAGTAATCCATGCCGTACAGGCTGCCGGGCCAGACCAGGCCAAGGTGGCTGCCTTTTTGCGCGGCGTCGGCAATGCGTCCGCTGTAGGTCGAAGTCATCACCACATCGCCGGACATCAGCCATTGAGGGGGTTGCGCGCCGGCCTCCCACCACTGGATCCAGGGCTTGAGTTCGGTCAGTTTGGCGAACGCTCGGTCCACGCCTTGCGGGGTGGCGAGTACCTTGTAGACGTCTTCGGTTTTCACCCCGTCGGCAAGCAAGGCGAATTCCAGGTTGTACACCGCACGCTTGCGCAGCCCGCGTTTGCCGGGGGTTTTCTTCACGTCCCAGAAATCGGCCCACGAGGTCGGGGCTTGCGCCAGTTTGTCGGTGTCGTAGGCAATCGCCACGCTCCAGACCATTGCCGCCGATCCACATTCCTGTGCCGCTTCGGGGATCAACTGCTCGGCACGCCCCAGTCGCGTCCAGTCAAGACGCTCGTACATGCCCTCTTCGCAACCGCGCATCAGGTCCGGGCCTTCGATCTGCACCACATCCCAATCGACGTTGCCGGTGTCGACCATCACTTTGATCTTCGCCATCTCACCGTTGTATTCGGCTTGCATGACCTTGCTTTGATCCAGCGTGGCGAAAGGCTGAAAGAACGCCGCGTCGAGGGCTTTCTGCCCGGCCCCGCCGTATCCGACCACCACCATGTCCGATCCTGCCTGAGCGTTGCCAAGGCCCAGGGCCATGGACAACACCAAGGGATAAAAACCGTGCTTGAGCATGTTCGATTTCATCAATGGTTCCTCGTGCAGGTGCCGCCGGATTTGTGTCCGTTTGGCCCTTTTTTATTGTTGGTGAGGTTCGCCCCAGGAGCGGGCTAGAAACGAAACTACTGCAAGCCACAGTAAAAAAACAAGTTGATTTTTTACTGGCGGTAAATTTCTATAGAACAATAATAACAACCGAAAACCTGATACCTCTGTAGGAGCGAGCCTGCTCGCGATGGACGTTAACGAAAACTCGGGCCGCCTGATTCCCCGCGGTGCCCGGACTTCCATCGCGAGCAGGCTCGCTCCCACAAAGGCCAGCCCGCTGGAGTAGCCGTACATGTCGACCCCCGCCTTCGCGCACCTGTTCGAACCCTTGCAGATCCGTGGCAAGCGCCTGAAAAACCGCATCATGTCCAGCGGTCACGACACCTCCATGCCCACCGACAACCTGGTCAACGAGCAGTTGATCGCCTATCACCGGGCGCGCGCCGAAGGCGGTGCCGGGCTGATCGTGTTGCAAGTGGCCGGCGTGCATGACAGTGCGCGGTACACCTCCCATGTGCTGATGGCCACCGACGACGCCTGTATCGACGGCTACCGGAAAATCGCCGACACCTGCCATGCCCACGGCACTGTGGTGCTGTCCCAGGTGTTCCATCCGGGGCGGGAGATTATGGAGTCCAGCGATGGCCTGCTGGCGGTGGCCTACTCCGCCTCTGCGGTGCCCAATGAGCGTTTCCGGGTGATGCCACGGGCGCTGGATCAAGGGATGATCGACGAGATTGTCGCCGGTTATGCCGCCGCCGCCCGACGCCTGCATCAGGCCGGGATCGATGGCGTGGAAGTGGTGGCCAGCCACGGTTACCTGCCGGCGCAATTCATCAATCCACGGGTCAACCGCCGCACCGATGGCTACAACGGTGAACTGGAACAGCGCCTGCGTTTCCTCCGTGAAGTCATCGCTGCAATACGCGCCAGCACCGAACAAGACTTCATCGTCGGCCTGCGGATTTCCGCCGACGAGCGCGACCCCGAAGGCCTGACCGAAGACGAATCCCTGGCCGCCGTGCAATCGCTGCAGAGACAACTGGATTACGTGCACATCGTCGCCGGCACCTCGGCCTCGCTCGGCGGCGCGGTGCACATCGTGCCGCCGATGGCGATTGAAGCGGCGTACCTGGCCAAGGAAGGCGGGACGTTCAAGGCCAGCCTGGACATTCCGTTGTTCGTCACCGGGCGCATCAACCAGCCCCAGGAAGCCGAGCTGATGATCGCCCGTGGCCAGGCCGATGTCTGCGGCATGACCCGGGCGCTGATCTGCGACCCGCAAATGCCCAACAAGACCGACACCGGCCACGTCGAGGACGTGCGTGCGTGCATCGCCTGCAATCAGGCCTGTATCGGCCACTTCCATAAAGGGCTGCCGATTTCCTGCATCCAGGCCCCGGAAACCGGACGCGAGCTGATCTTCGGCCAGCGCCAGGCGGCAAAAACCCGCAAACGCATCATGATCGCCGGCGGTGGTCCCGCCGGGATGAAAGCCGCCGCCGTCGCCGCCCAGCGCGGGCATGAGGTGACGCTGTACGAGGCCAGCTCGCAACTCGGCGGTCAGGTGCTGCTGGCGCAATTGCTGCCTCGGCGCAGCGAATTCGGCGGTGCCAGCACCAACCTGCAGCGGGAAATGGAACTGGCCGGGGTGCGCGTGGTGCGCAACACCCGGGTCGACCGAGCTTTGGTGGAACAGGAAAAACCCGACATGGTGATCGTCGCGACCGGCGCCGAACCCTACTGGCCACACTTCGAGCGCGGGGGTGAATTGCAGGTGGTGGATGCCTGGCAGGTCCTGCGTGATGAAGTGAAGATCGGCCGCTCGGTGGTGGTGGTCGACTGGCGCTGCGACTGGATCGGCCCCGGTATCGCCGAACGCCTGACCCGCGCCGGGCATCAGGTGCAACTGGCGGTCAACGGTACCCATTGCGGGGAAAACCTGCCGTTGTACGTGCGCGATCACCTGGCCGGCGAGCTGCACAAACTGGGTGTGCCGATCACCCCTTATGCGCGGTTGTATGGCTGCGACGACGACACCGTCTACCTGCAACACACCGCCAGCGGCGAAGCGATGCTGATGGAAAACATCGATACGCTGGTGTTGTGCCAGGGCCATCAGCCGGTAGATACCCTTGGCGCCGAGTTGCAAGGGTTGGTGGAGTTCCGACGTATCGGCGACTGCCTGGCACCGCGCACTGCCGAAGAAGCGATTTATGAAGGGCTGAAAGTCGCGTGGGCGCTTTAAGCCTGTTTATACTCCGGGGCCTTTGACGAACAACGCATAAAACTGTGGGAGCGAGCCTGCTCGCGAAGGCGTCATGCCAGTCGATATCAATGTCGTCTGACAGACCGCTTTCGCGAGCAGGCTCGCTCCCACAGGGATTGTGCACATTAGCTCAAGCCCCTCCCCGGTTCGGAATTGACCATGAGCACCAACAGCACCACACAACCCGCAACCGGCGCCGCCGAACAACACTTTCTCGGCACGCGGATTCGCGGCCTGCGCAAACGCCGGGGCATGACCCTGGCGGAACTGGCGCAACAGAGCGAACTCACCGCCGGCTACATCAGCCAGCTGGAACGCAACCTCGCCTATCCATCGATCCCGGCGCTGTTCAACATTGCCCGCAGCCTGGGGGTGACCATCCAGTGGTTCTTCGCCAGCGAAGCCAACACCAACCCCGAAGACGACGGTGTGGTGGTGCGCAAGAACAGTCGCCTGAGCGTGCATTACGAGGACGGCATCGTCGACCAGTTGCTGACCCCGCCACCCAACCGCCAACTGGAAATGCTCCACTCGCGGTTCCCGCCGGGTACTTACAGTCAGCAGAGCTACAGCCACGAAGGTGAAGAAGCCGGATACCTGCTGTCGGGCAGTTTCGAGTTGTGGGTGGGCGAGCGTTATTTCCAGCTCAACGAAGGCGACAGCTTCAGCTTCTCCAGCCAGGAGCCGCACCGTTACGGCAACCCTGGCGAGGTGGATGCGGTGGTGATCTGGGTGATCACCCCGCCCACCTTCTAACGCCGCCCGCGCCCGGGCGGAGTGACACTCGCGCGCTTGAGGGTGTCGCTCGGCAATTCCTTGAACAGCGCGCGATAACTGCTGGAAAACCGACCCAAATGCCAGAACGACCAGTGCATCGCCACTTCGGCCACGGTGGTCTGCGTCGGCGTGCTGCCGAGCAGTTCGCGACGGGCGCTGTTGAGCCGGCGCAGGCGTAGCCATTGGGTCGGCGCCATGCCGGTATAGGTTTTGAAAGCGTGCTGCAACTGACGCAATGAAACCCCGGCGACCTGGGACAGTTCCAGCAGATTCAAGTGTTCTTCCGGCGTGTCCGCCGCCCATTCCCCTACCCGCTTCATGATCGCCCGCTCGCCAGCCCGGCGCTGCAACGCACCCTGGTCCAGGCACACGCAGGCGTTGTCGAGAATGAACAGGCAATCGTCCAGCAATTGCTCGGTCAGGGCTTCCCGGCTCGGGGGATCGAAGGTCTGCGACAGCCGCGTCAGCGTCCCGCTGAGCCAGCGGCTGAACAATGCGTTCTGCTGCGAATTGAGCGGCGCGAGGAACAGCCCTTCGAGCCGGGCGACGTCCAGTTTGTGACGCTGGACAAACTCCGGACCGAACACCACGGCGATTTCCTGATAGTTCTCCGGGGTGATCCAGATGTTGCGGCTCTCGCCATTGAGCACGTACAGCGCGTTGTCGCTGCGATCGAAACAGAACGCCAACGACCCCTGGGGTGCACTGAAATTCTGCTCGACCCGCGTGTTCATCGACTCCTCGTAAATCTCCACGCCCTGCAAATCCAGATAACGCACCAGACCGGCGAAATGCCCCGGCGACATCTGCTGGTAATGCTGGACCCAACCCGGCGTGGCGCGGATTTGCTCGGCGACATCGGCGGTGTTGAAGGCTTGGACTTGTAGTGAGTTACACACGTTCATGGGACGATCTCGCGCACTCTTTTGGTGCGCTTTGTATTGCTTAAAGTGGATAGATGGAACCGCAAGGCTCGCCCAAGATAGTCGTCAACGCGCCACAGGGGAAGTCTCCCGAAGATGAAAACGGCCTTCTCCCGCGTTAACAAAACCAATAACGAGGTCTTTATGAATGCCCCTTTCGATCAGCTGTTCACTTGGCTGAAAGATCACAAGATTACCGAAGTCGAGTGCGTCGTCAGCGACCTGACCGGCATTGCACGCGGCAAAATCGCACCCACCAACAAGTTCCTGCATGAGCGAGGCATGCGCCTGCCGGAAAGTGTGCTGTTGCAAACGGTAACCGGGGATTTTGTCGACGACGACATCTACTACGACCTGCTCGACCCGGCCGATATCGACATGGTGTGCAAGCCGGTGTCCGACGCGGTGTACGTGGTGCCTTGGGCCATCGAGCCGACGGCCATCGTGATTCACGACACCTTCGACAAATTCGGCAACCCCATCGAACTGTCGCCGCGCAACGTGCTGAAGAAAGTCTTGCAGCTGTACACCGACAAAGGCTGGCGGCCAATCGTTGCACCGGAAATGGAGTTCTACCTGACCCAACGTTGCGAAGACCCGGACTTGCCTTTGAAGGCGCCACTGGGCCGTTCGGGTCGCGCGGAAAGCGGTCGGCAGTCGTTCTCCATCGACGCCGCCAACGAATTCGATCCGCTGTTCGAAGACGTTTATGACTGGTGCGAATTGCAAGGCCTGGACCTCGATACGCTGATCCACGAAGACGGCCCGGCGCAGATGGAAATCAACTTCCGTCACGGCGACGCCCTCGACCTGGCCGACCAGATCACCGTGTTCAAGCGCACCCTGCGTGAAGCCGCGCTCAAGCACAACGTCACTGCGACCTTCATGGCCAAGCCAATTGGCGACGAGCCCGGCAGCGCCATGCACATTCACCAGAGCGTGGTGGAGATCGCCACCGGCAAGCCGATCTTCGCCGATGACAACGGCAACATGAGCGAGCTGTTCCTGCACCACATCGGTGGCTTGCAGCGGTACATCCCCAAAGTGCTGCCGATGTTCGCGCCGAACGTGAACTCGTTCCGCCGCTTCCTGCCGGACACCTCGGCACCGGTCAACGTCGAATGGGGCGAAGAAAACCGCACCGTCGGCCTGCGCGTGCCGACCTCCAGCCCCGAGGCGATGCGTGTGGAAAACCGTCTGCCGGGCGCCGACGCCAACCCGTACCTGGCCATCGCCGCGAGCCTGTTGTGCGGCTACATCGGCATGGTCGAGGGCATCGAGCCGAGCGCCGCGGTCCAGGGCCGGGCCTATGAACGGCGCAACCTGCGCCTGCCGATCACCATCGAAGACGCCCTGACCCAGATGGAAGAGTGCGACACCGTCAGCCGCTACCTGGGCGACAAGTTCGTGCGCGGCTACGTCGCGGTCAAACGCGCCGAGCACGAGAACTTCAAGCGGGTGATCAGCTCGTGGGAGCGGGAGTTCCTGCTGCTGAGCGTCTGATTACTCTGCTGTTTGCAAGGGCCCCTTCGCGAGCAGGCTCGCTCCCACATGTTGGAATGCATTCCCCTGTGGGAGCGAGCCTGCTCGCGAAAGCGGCCGCCTGCTCACCAAAGATTCACCTGAAAAAACCAATAATTCCAAGAGGTGTCGACATGCGTCTATTGAAATCCATGGTCCCGCTCGCGCTCACTGTTTTGTGCAGCGCCGTTGCCCAGGCCCAGCCACAGGTCAGCGTCTACAACTGGACCGATTACATCGGCGAAACCACCCTCGCCGACTTCCAGGCGAAAACCGGGATCAAGGTGATCTACGACGTCTTCGATTCCAACGAAACCCTGGAAGGCAAGCTGCTCGCAGGGCGCACCGGGTATGACGTGGTCGTGCCTTCCAACCACTTCCTGGCCCGCCAGGTAAAGGCCGGCGCGTTCCTGAAACTGGATCGCGCGCAGCTGCCGAACTTCAAGAACCTCGATCCGAAGCTGTTGGCATTGCTGGAGAAAAACGATCCGGGCAACGAACACTCGGTGCCGTACCTGTGGGGCACCAACGGCATCGGTTACAACGTCGACAAGGTCAAGCAAGTGCTGGGCATCGACCACATCGATTCCTGGGCCGTGCTGTTCGAACCGGAGAACATCAAGAAGCTCAGCCAGTGTGGCGTGTCGATCATGGACTCGGCGGATGAAGTGTTCCCCGCCGTGCTCAACTACATGGGCATGAACCCGCGCAGCGAGAACCCCGAGGACTTCAAGAAGGCCGAAGCCAAGCTGCTGAGCATCCGTCCGTACGTGACCTACTTCCATTCTTCCAAATACGTTTCGGACCTGGCCAACGGCGACATCTGCGTGGCCTTCGGTTATTCAGGCGATGTGTTCCAGGCCGCCAACCGCGCCAAGGAAGCCAAGAACAATGTGAACATCGCCTACGCCATCCCCAAGGAAGGCAGCAACCTGTGGTTCGACCTGCTGGCCATTCCCGCCGACGCCAGCAACCCGAAAGAAGCCCACGCCTTCATCAACTACCTGCTCGATCCGCAGGTCATCGCCAAGGTCAGCGCCTCGGTCGGCTATGCCAACCCGAACCCGGCCGCCAAGCAGTACATGGACGCTGAACTGGTCAACAACCCCGAGGTTTACCCGTCCCAGGCCGTCCTCGACAAGCTGTACATCTCGACCACCCCGCCGCAGTCGATCATGCGCCTGATGACCCGTTCCTGGAGCAAAGTGAAGTCCAACCAATGAACCAGTACACCCAGGAACATACGCACTCTTACTACGCTGCGTCGGCCCACAGCCTGGCGCCCTTCCCCGCACTGGCCGAAGACCTGGTGGCCGATGTCTGCGTGATTGGCGGCGGCTTTACCGGCGTCAATACGGCAATCGAGCTGGCCCAGCGCGGGCTCTCGGTGATCCTGCTGGAGGCCCGGCGGATTGGCTGGGGGGCCAGCGGGCGCAATGGCGGGCAATTGATTCGCGGCATCGGCCATGACGTCAGCGGTTTCGCCCGCTATGTCGGCGCCGAAGGCGTGCGCTATATGGAGCGCGCGGGCACGGAGTCGGTGGAACTGGTGGGTCGGCGAATCCGTGAGCATGGCATCGATTGCGACTTGCGCTGGGGCTTTTGCGAGCTGGCCAACACCCCGGTGCAGTTTGCCGGGTTGAAGGCCGAACACGCAGCACTGGTCGAGTCGGGTTATGCCCATGAAACCCGCCTGGTCGAACCCGGACAGATCGCCGGGCAGGTGGTGAACTCTGACCTGTATGCGGGGGGATTGATCGACATGGGCTCGGGTCACCTGCATCCGCTGAACCTGGTGCTCGGCGAAGCACAGCTTGCGCAATCCCTTGGCGTGCGGGTCTTCGAGCAAAGCCCGGTGCTGGAGTTGATCCATGGCAGCACGGTGCAGGCTCGCTGCGCCGGTGGCACGGTACGCGCCGGCAGCCTGGTGTTGGGCTGCAATGCCCACCTGGAAGAACTGGAGCCGAAACTCAGCGGCAAGGTCCTGCCGGCGGGCAGTTACATCATCGCCACCGAACCCTTGTCTCCGGAATTGGCGGCGCAATTGATCCCGCAGAACCTGGCACTGTGCGACCAGAAAGTCGGCCTGGACTACTACCGGCTCTCGGCGGACCGTCGCTTGCTGTTCGGGGGAGCCTGCCATTACTCGGGGCGCGATCCCCGGGATATCGCGGCCTACATGCGTCCGCAGATGCTCAAGGTCTTCCCGCAACTGGCCGCCGTGCGCATCGACTACCAATGGGGCGGCAAGATCGGCATCACCGCCAATCGCTTCCCTCAGGTCGGTCGCTTGAGCCAGCACCCCAATGTGTTCTACGCCCAGGGCTACTCCGGCCATGGCCTGAATGTCACGCACTGGTGCGCCAAGTTGCTGGGCGAGGCGATCCATGCCGGGCACAGCCAGGGCTTCGACGTGTTCAGCGCCGTGCCGCACATGACCTTCCCCGGCGGCCGCGCCTTGCGCTCGCCACTGCTGGCCTTGGGCATGCTGTGGTATCGCATGCGCGAAGTACTCGGCTGAAAAAAATCAGATCGTTCCCTCTGTGGGAGCGAGCCCGCTCGCGAAGACGGTCCGGCAATCGACAAACCTGACATCTGACACACCGCTTTCGCGAGCAGGCTCGCTCCCACGGTTTTTTGCGCCGCATGTGCGGTCCTTCGTTGTGTGTTTCGATTTGCTCAATTGCAAGTCGCTTCTATATTGAGGAGGTGCTCATCAATTCCTGACTTCTGTCGAGCTTTGCCAATGGCGACGAGTGAACAACTGATCATCTGCGAGCACTGTGATTGCGTGTACGAAAAAACCACGCTTTCCAAACATCAGAAAACCCTGTGCACGCGCTGCGGCGGTGTGCTTCAGCGTTATAGCGGCCTGACGGTGGAACAACGCCTGGCGTTGACTTTCACCGCGCTGATGCTGTGGATCTTCGCCAACTTCTACCCGGTCATGAGCATCAGCCTGCAAGGGCTCAAAAACAGTGCGACGCTGTGGGACTCGGTGCTGGCCCTGAGCCTGGGGCCGATCACCTTCATCGCGATGGTGGCGGCGATCTCCATGATCATCGCGCCGATCATCCAACTGGCGCTGCTGATCTGGGTCCTGGGTTTCGCCCTGAGCCATCGACGCGCACCGGCGTTCAAATTCTGCATGCGCTGGCTGGAAACCCTCAGGCCCTGGAGCATGCTGGAGGTCTGCCTGCTGGGGGCGATGGTGGCGGTGATCAAACTCGCCGGTTTTCTCGATGTACTGCCCGGTATCGGCCTGATCGCCCTGGCCATCCTCAGCCTGATGATGATCCGTATCGCCGGCCGCGATATCCGTGATCTGTGGGATCTCCCATGACCACACCACCGACAGCCGGCGAGCTCAACCTGTGCCTGTGCCACACCTGTGGCCTGGCCTGTGACATGACCTCTGAGCCCCACGAATGCGAGCGCTGTGGCGCCCCCCTGCATCGACGCAAGACCAACTCGCTGACCCGGACCTGGGCCTATCTGTTCACTTCCCTGGTGTTTTACATACCGGCCAACGTGCTGCCGGTGATGAACACCAAGATGGTCGGCAGCGGCGCCGACAGCACGATCATGAGTGGCGTGCTGGACTTCTGGGCCCACGGTGCCTGGGACATCGCCCTGATCATTTTCATCGCCAGCATCGCGGTACCGGGCATCAAGTTCGTCGCCCTGACCATGCTGCTGGTCACCGTGCAACGTAACAGTCTGTGGGCACAAAAGGAGCGGTCGAAGATGTACCGCTTCGTTGAGGTGATCGGTTACTGGTCGATGCTCGACGTGATAGTTGTGGCCCTGGTGGCCTCGCTGGTGAAATTTCAAGCCCTGGCCGACATCGAGCCGCGTCCGGGCATTCTGTTTTTTGGCCTGGTGGTGGTGTTTACCATGTTGTCGGCCATGAGTTTCGACCCGCGCCTGATCTGGGATGCCAAGGGCGAAGGTTCACATTTGAAGGAGGTCACGGATGAAGCAACAAGCCACTGACGGGCCACAGGCCCCTGGTCAGGCCCCCGTCAAGACCCGTCGTTTCAGCGTGTCGCTGGTCTGGATCGTGCCGATTGTCGCGGTGCTGGTGGGGATTTCCCTGGTGGTACACAGCATCCTGCAGGAGGGGCCGACCATCACCGTCAACTTCAAGACCGGCAGTGGCCTGGTCGCTAACAAGACCGAAGTCAAATACCGCAACGTGGTCATCGGCCATGTGGCTGACGTGGAATTGAGCGATGACCAGAAGAGCGTCAACGCCACCCTCAAATTGGTCAAGCAGGCGGAAAGCTTTACCCGCAAGGACTCACAATTCTGGGTGGTACGGCCACGCATCGGCGCCGGCGGCGTATCGGGCATCGACACCCTGCTGTCGGGCGATTACATCGGCGCCGACATCGGCCAGGACAATAGTCGCGCCAAGAACTTCAAGGGCCTGGAAAACCCGCCGCCGATCACCTATGGCGAGCCGGGCAAACGCTTCACCCTGCATACCGCGGACCTCGGTTCGCTGGACATTGGCTCTCCTGTCTATTACCGCAAGATTCCGGTTGGCCAGGTGGTGGCCTATGCACTGGACCCGGACGGCAAAGGCGTCAACATCGAACTGTTCATCAACTCGCCCAATGATCAGTTCGTCACCGAAAACACCCGATTCTGGAATGCCAGCGGCATTGACGTGAACGTCGGTGCCAATGGTTTCGCGGTCAAGACCGAGTCCCTGTCTGCCATGTTGGTCGGGGGCATTGCCTTTCGCGCACCGGAATACAGCCCCAACGACAAGCCGGCCCCGGAGGAGTACGCGTACGAACTGTTCGAGGACCAGCAAAGCGCCCTCGCCCCGCCCAATGGCAAGCCACAGTTCCTGGCCTTGCGTTTCGATCAGGCGCTGCGCGGGCTCAAGGTCGATGCGCCGGTGGAGTTCCTCGGCGTGGAAATCGGCAAGGTGGTGTCGGTCAATCTGGACTTCGACGCGAAAAAACGCACCTTTCCGGTCAACGTCGGCATCGTGATTTACCCGCAACGGCTGGGCCAGGCGCACACCCGGATGCTTGAAGCGCTCAAACATGACCCCAGCGATGAAGCCGGTGGTGTGCGAATCATCGGCGCGTTCATCGAAAACGGCCTGCGCGCCCAGGCCCGCACCGGCAACCTGCTGACCGGTCAGCTGTACATCGCGCTGGATTTCTATCCGAAGGCGGAAAAGGTCGCGTTCGATCCGACGGCCCGCCCGGTCTCCATTCCGACCGTTCCCGGCAGCCTCGAACAGCTGCAGGAAAAAATCGAAGCCATGGTCACCAAGATCAATCAACTGCCTATCGAGCGAATCGCCGGTAATCTGGACAGCAACCTCGTGGAACTGCGCAAAAGTCTCGGACAATTCAACGCCAAGACCCTGCCAGGCGTGCAGAGCACTTTGACGGACGTCAGCAAGACCCTGCAATCGGCCAATACCACACTGCAATCGGCCAACTCGACCCTGGCCGACGATTCGCCGCAACGGGAAAAACTGGGGCAGACCCTGGACGAGCTGGGGCGTACATCGCGCTCCCTGCGTGACCTGGCTGATTACCTGGGCCGCCATCCGGAATCGCTGATTCGCGGTCGTCCCGACAATGCCGCGCCCATGGATCTGCAAGGGCCGCCAAGCAAATGACCACAGGAGCATCACTCATGGCTTTTCCGCTGAAAGTTGCGTTGATCGCTGCGCTGGCCTTATTGAGCGCTTGCCGCAGCGACCCGATTCAGTTCCACACCCTGACCCCGGCCCAACTGAGCGCTGGTTCGCGGTCTACCGCGGAGATCCAGATCGAAAGCCTTGTTGTACCGCCTCAGGTCGATCGACCACAGATAGTCGTACGTCAGGGAAACACGGGGATTGCCATCCTCGAAACGGACTGGTGGGGAGCCAGCCTGGTGGATGAGTTGCGCAGTGCCCTGCTTGATCAGATGGTCAACAGCAATCCTCAACGCAGGATGTCGGTGAAAGTCGACGTGCAGCGGTTCGATTCAATTCCCGGCCAATACGGGCTGATCGATGCGAAATGGCGCTTGCGCAACGGCGATGACACCCTGCTGCCCTGCCGCAGTACCTTGCAGACGCCTTCCGGGCCATCTGTCGATGAGCTGGTGGCAGCGCAGCAGAACAACGTCAGACGCCTGGCAGCGCTGATCAGCCAGGCGGCGAGCAGTACGCAAAAAGGCTGTCCGTCTGCCAATGCCAGCCAGTAACACAACCCGCTGTGGACACGCATTCCCCTGTCGGAGCCATTCCTCCTGTGGGAGCGAGCCTGCTCGCGAAAAACTCAAGCACGCCGCGTTTATCCAGGATGCTCGCGTCATCGTTAACGACCTTCGCGAGCAGGCTCGCTCCCACAGTTTTTTTCAGGGGTTTTGAATGGGCCCAACGAATTGACGATTTTTTCTCATTTCACCCATTACATTTGCCGCGCCGCAAACATGCAAATGATTCCTATTGATCTACAATAATCGACGTCTTACCCGTCGAATCTGCTTGCTCGAAATCAAAAAAACAGGAGCTGCCTTAGCATGATGTCCCGAATCCCGTCCTTCCTGAAACAAGCCCTGCTGGTCTCTGCGTTAACCTCGGCCCTGGTGAGCGCCGGTCACGTGTATGCCGCCGACGTTGGCATCGTGGTCTACAACGCGCAGCACGAAGGCCTGACCAAGGCCTGGGTCGAAGGCTTCACTCAGGAAACCGGTATTCCGGTCACCTTGCGCAATGGTGACGACACCGAAATGGGCAACCAGATCGTGCAGGAAGGCGCCGCTTCGCCGGCCGATGTGTTCCTGACCGAAAACTCCCCGGCCATGGTCCTGGTCGACAACGCGGGCCTGTTCGCGCCGGTCGACAAGACCACCCTGGAGCAAGTCGATTCCGCCTACCGTCCAGCCCACGGCAAATGGGTGGGGATCGCCGCACGTTCCACGGTGTTCGTCTACAACCCGAGCAAATTGCCGGAAGCGCAACTGCCCAAATCGATCATGGACCTGGCGGCGCCAGAGTGGAAAGGTCGCTGGGGCGCGTCACCGGGCGGTGCCGACTTCCAGGCCATCGTCGCCGCGATTCTGCAACAGAAAGGCGAAGCCGCGACCCTGGACTGGCTCAAGGCAATGAAAACCAACTTCACCGCCTACCGCGGCAACAGTTCAGTGCTCAAGGCAGTGAATGCCGGGCAGATCGACAGCGGCGTGATCTACCACTATTACAGCTTCGTCGATCAGTCCAAGACCGGCGAAAACAGCAAGAACACCGCGCTGCACTACTTCAGGCACAAGGATCCGGGGGCGTTTGTCAGCATCTCCGGCGGTGGTGTCCTGGCGTCCAGCAAGCATCAGGAACAAGCCCAGGCGTTCCTGAAGTGGATCACCGGCAAGGACGGCCAGGCCATCCTCAAGGACGGCAAATCGTTTGAATACGCCGTGGGCAAGAACGCTCAATCCAACCCTAAACTGGTGCCTTTGCAGCAGCTCGACGCGCCGACCGTCGATGCGTCGAAACTCGACAGCAAAAAAGCCGTGGAGCTGATGACTCAGGCCGGACTGCTCTAATTGATACCTGAAATCCTGCCGGCGGGTGTCGCCCAAAGCACACCCGCCAACCTGCGCCGACGGTCACGCGGCCTGTTCGCGAGCCGTGGCGGCGCGTGGGTGGTCGGTTTGTCGGTGCTGGTTTCGTTACTGGCGCTGTTGCCCATCGCCTTCGTCATCGGCGTCTACCTGCAAACCGGTTGGGAGGCCGTGGTGCCGCTGGTGTTCCGGCCACGGGTTGGCGAACTGCTGGTCAATACCGTGTTGCTGGTGGTCATTACCGTTCCTTTGTGCATCGCCCTGGGGGTGACGCTGGCGTGGTTGACTGAACGCACCAACCTGCCGGGACGCCGCTGGTGGTCGTTACTGGCCACCGCGCCGCTGGCGGTGCCGGCGTTCGTGCACAGTTACGCCTGGGTCAGCCTGGTGCCACCGATTCACGGGCTGTTTGCCGGGGTACTGGTCTCGGTCATCGCCTATTTTCCGTTTCTCTACCTGCCGGTGGCCGCGACGTTGCGCCGACTCGACCCGGCCATCGAGGATGTCGCCGAGTCCCTGGGGCTCAAACCCTGGGCGGTGTTTTTCCGCGTGGTGTTGCCGCAATTGCGCCTGGCCATCTGCGGCGGTGCGTTGCTGGTCGGCCTGCACCTGCTGGCCGAGTACGGCCTGTACGCGATGATCCGCTTCGACACCTTCACCACGGCGATCTTCGATCAGTTCAAATCCACCTTCAACGGCCCGGCCGCCAACCTGTTGGCCGGTGTACTGGCGCTGTGCTGCCTGGCGATGCTGACCGTCGAGTCGGCCGCCCGTGGCCATGCGCGCTATGCCCGCGTCGGTTCAGGCAGTGCCCGTGAGCAACGGATTGTCTGCCTGAATACCCCGGCGACGATTCTGGCGCTGGCCCTGCAGATCATCACTTGCGCCCTGGCGTTGGGCGTTCCGCTGATCACCCTGGGCAAGTGGCTGATGGCCGGCGGCGTGCAGGTCTGGGACTTGTCGGAACTGCTGCCGGCACTGGAACAGACCCTGCTGTTCGGCGTAACGGGCGCGCTCCTGACCACCTGCGCCGCCATCCCGATTGCCTGGCTGTCGATTCGCTCGCCGGGTCGACTGCAGCGGGTGCTGGAAAGCTGCAACTACATCACCAGCTCCCTGCCGGGAATTGTCGTCGCCCTGGCGTTGGTCACCGTGACCATCCATTTTGCCCGGCCGATCTATCAGACCTCGATCACCGTGCTGCTGGCGTATCTGTTGATGTTCCTGCCCCGGGCCCTGGTGAGTCTGCGTGCCGGCATCGCCCAGGCGCCGGTGGAACTGGAAAACATGGCCCGCAGCCTGGGTCGTTCGCCAGCACGGGCCTTGTGGCTGATCACCCTGCGCCTGGCGGCTCCGGGGGCTGCGGCGGGAGCGGCACTGGTGTTCCTGGCGATCACCAACGAACTGACCGCTACTTTGCTGCTCGCGCCCAACGGCACGCGCACGCTGGCCACCGGTTTCTGGGCGCTGACCAGCGAAATCGATTACGCCGCCGCTGCACCCTATGCCCTGCTGATGATTGTGCTGTCGCTTCCGTTGACCGGAATCCTTTATCACCAATCCAAAAAAACGGCTGGCCGATGAACGCTCTAGAACTGCATTCGCTCTCCAAATCCTACGGCACGCAAAAAGCCCTGGAAAACGTCAGCCTGTCGGTGCCCACCGGCAGTCGCACGGTGATTGTCGGCCCGTCCGGCTCGGGCAAAACCACCCTGCTGCGGATGATCGCCGGCTTCGAGTTCCCCGACTCCGGGCGCCTGTCGCTCAACGGTCAGACGCTGGTCGACAGCACCCACGAGGTGCCGGCGCATCAACGCCTGATCGGTTATGTGCCGCAGGACGGCGCGTTGTTCCCGCACATGACCGTGGCGGCCAATATCGGCTTCGGCCTGGCGACCAAGGGCAGCGAAAAACAGGAACGTATCGCGGAGTTGATGGACAGCGTTGCCCTGGACGCCAACATGGCCGAGCGTTGGCCCCATGAGTTGTCCGGCGGTCAACAGCAGCGGGTGGCCCTGGCCCGCGCCCTGGCCCAGCAACCACGGTTGATGTTGCTCGACGAGCCGTTTTCGGCACTCGATACCGGTCTGCGCGCCAGCATGCGCAAGCTGGTGGCGCGTCTGTTGGCAGAGGCCGGGGTCACCACCATCCTGGTCACCCATGACCAGAGCGAAGCCTTGTCCTTCGCCGACCAACTGGCGGTGATGCGCCACGGCCGGCTGGTACAGTCCGGACACCCGCTGGACCTGTACCGCTACCCCGACGATGTCCAGACCGCGCTGTTTCTTGGCGACGCCGTGGTCATGCCCGCCCGCATCGAAGCCGGCTGGGCCCATTGCGATCTGGGGCGGATACCGGTCAACAATCATCGCAACAACAATGCCGCGCACATCATGTTGCGGCCCGAGCAATTGCAACTGGCCAGTGTCCTGCCCCATACCGCGGAAGTCGTGGGGTGCCGCGCGGTGGTCACCGATCGGGACTTCAGCGGCAACACCTGCACCCTGACGGTGGAGTTGCAGTCCTCGGCCTCCGGCGAGCAGTCGGGGCGCTCACTGCTGGTGCGCAGCTCCGGCATGTACGCCCCGCCGGCCGGCAGCGCCGTTCACGTCTCGACCATCGGCCATGCCCACGTATTGAGCGAGCCGTGAACCGGGTATTGCACTGAAGTAAGCGTACGCATTCCTCTGTGGGAGCTGGCTTGTCGGGACGCCGCATCGCAGCGATGGCGGCCTGTCAGCCGACCAATCCCTCACAGCCATGTCCCAGATCCCATTGTGGGAGCGAGCCTGCTCGCGAAGGGGTCAGGTCAGTCAACATTTATGCTGAATGACACACCGCCTTCGCGAGCAGGCTCGCTTCCACATTTGAACGGTGTCGTACGTAACTCATGTGTCCACCGATAATCCCCTGTGGGAGCGAGCCTGCTCGCGAAGGGGCCAGGTCAGTCAGCATTTATGCTGAATGACACACCGCATTCGCGAGCAGGCTCGCTCCCACAAGGTTATGACCAGCATGACGATCAAAGATCGAAACGATCCACCGCCCTGCGCCGCTCGTTGTCATCGCGCACGTCGTAGTTGGCGGTCGTCTGGATGTTGCTGTGGTGGGCCAGTTTCTGTGCGATCGACAGGTCGTGCTCCTCGATCACCCGGGTGATGAACGAACGACGGAAATCATGGGGCATGATTTTCACCCCCACCTGGGCGCCGCGCTGCCGGGCAATGTAGTAGATCGCATGTTTGGTGATGCGCTCGCGGGTGATGTGGCTGCCACGGCGAATGCGATTGAACAGGAACGTATCGTCCGCCTCGCCTTCCTTGAGTTGCGAGCGGCGCAACTCCAGCCAGGCATCGAGTTTGGCGAAGGCCCAGGCCGGGGCGTACTTGACCAGTTGCTTGTTGCCCTTGGCCGTGACCAGCAGGCTGCGCTCGGTAAAGTCGACCTGGTTCAGGTCCAGGTTCACCGACTCCGACTTGCGCATCCCCGAGCCGTACAGAATCCCGATGATCGCGGCATCGCGCAGCCCCTGGGGCCGTGGATCGGCGGCGCAGACCTCCATCAGTTCCTGGATCAGCGTGCGGCGAAGATTGCGCCCTTGGGACAGCCGCGTGCCGGCGATGCCCTTGACCGAGCGCATTTTCAGCAAGTGTTCCTGGCTGATCAGGCTCATGCGCCACGCTTCGTTCATCACCCCGCGCACCGCATTGACGTACAGCGACGAGGTGTTGGGCGCATAGCCGTCGGTGCGCAAGGTGGCGACCAACGCAATCACGTCCTCGGGCTGCAACTCATGCCAGGGAATCTCTTCGATGTTCATGTCTTCGAAGCCCAGGCGGTCGGCCGCATCCTGCAGTACGTAACGCATGGTCAGTTGGCTGGACGGCGCCAGGCGCGCCAGATAAACGGTCAGCGGATTGGTGGTCGAGGTATGTGAATCAGCAGCGGGTAAGTCAATCAAACGAAACAGCCTTTAATAAAAACAATTCAGTAAAACAACTAAGAAATGAAACATGACTCATGTAGAGAGCGGCACTTCCGTAGGACTTTTCTTTAACGAGTCGCGATAAACGGTAGAAGTCTGAACAGCCGCTTAATGGCTTTGAGATAAACGATTCCAGCACCGTTTTTTCATGTTCCTTTGACAAAAACGGGCATAACCTTCGATAAACCGGTGAGCCCGCAAACAGGCTCCCAAACTGCCGGCCATGGCCGTAAAAGTCAATTACGGTCCGTCGCATGCCGGCGGTTAACCCCTTGAATTCCTGATTCTTTCGGCATTTGCCGAAGGACGAGCCACGTCCCGAGGTTCTTCATGAGTGATGCGTTTCTCCCCTTCTCCCGCCCCAGTATCGGCGATGAAGAAATCACCGCCGTAGAGCAAGTTCTGCGCTCGGGCTGGATCACCACCGGCGCGAAAAACCAGCAACTGGAAGAACACTTCGCCCACTATGTCGGTTGCCGTCATGCCGTCGCATTGTCCTCGGCCACTGGCGCAATGCATGTCACGTTGCTCGCCCTCGGGATCGGCCCCGGCGATGAAGTCATCACCCCGTCGCAGACCTGGGTGTCCACGGCCAACATGATTTGCCTGCTGGGTGCCACACCGGTATTCGTCGACGTTGACCCCGACACCTTGATGAGTGACCTGGCGAGCATCGAGGCGGCAATCACCCCGCGTACCATGGCGATCATCCCGGTCCACTACGCCGGCGCGGCGTTCGACCTCGATCCTTTGTATGCGCTGGCCGATAAACACGGTGTCGCGGTGATCGAAGACGCCGCCCACGCCGCCGGCACCCTTTACAGGGGGCGTCGCGTCGGCGCCAAAGGCACGGCGATTTTCTCGTTCCATGCGATCAAGAACATGACCTGCGCCGAGGGCGCGATGTTGGTCACCGACGACGAGGCGCTCGCCAATCGGGTTCGCATGCTCAAGTTCCACGGCCTGGGCGTCGATGCCTACGACCGCTTGACCCATGGCCGCAAGCCCCAGGCGCAGGTGGTCGAACCCGGTTTCAAATACAACCTGGCCGATATCAACGCCGCCATTGCGCTGGTGCAACTGGAGCGGCTGGACGAGATCAACGCCAAACGCACGCAACTGGCCAGACATTACCTGCAGCGGCTTGAAGGCCTGCCGGTGCAACCGCTGGCCCTGCCGACCTATCCGCAACAGCACGCCTGGCACCTGTTCATCCTGCGCATCGATCCGGAACGCTGCGGACTGGATCGCGAGGCGTTCATGAAAGCCTTGCAGGAACAGAACATCGGCACTGGCATTCACTTCATTGCCACGCACCTGCACACCTGGTACCGCAAACGCTTCCCCGCCGTTCACCTGCCCAATACCGAATGGAACTCGGCGCGCCTGTGCTCGATCCCGCTGTTCCCCGACATGACCACCGATGACGTCGAACGCGTTGTCGGCGCCATCGAAAACTGCCTGGACAGAAGCCTGTGAGACCTTACCCGATAAACGTCGTGTCGATCGTCATCCCGGTCTACAACGAACAAGCCAGCCTGCCGGAGCTGCTGCGCCGTACCGAAGCGGCCTGCCAGCAACTGCACCACGCCTACGAAATCGTGCTGGTCGACGACGGCAGCCGTGACGACTCCGCCTACCTTCTGGAGCAAGCCGCGTCCCGCCCGGGCAGCCCGGTGGTGGCGGTCATACTCAATCGCAATTACGGCCAGCACGCCGCGATCATGGCCGGCTTCGAGCAGAGCAAGGGTGATCTGGTCATCACCCTCGACGCCGATCTGCAAAACCCGCCCGAGGAAATCCCGCGACTGGTCGCCCAGGCCGAACTCGGCTACGACGTGGTCGCCACGGTGCGCAACAACCGTCAGGACTCGGCCCTGCGCCGCTGGCCGTCGAAACTCATCAACCTCGCCGTACAACGCTCCACCGGCGTGGCCATGAGTGACTACGGCTGCATGTTGCGCGCCTATCGCCGCACCATCGTCGACGCGATGCTCGCCTGCCGCGAGCGCAGCACCTTCATTCCGATCCTGGCCAACAGCTTCGCCCGGCACACCACGGAAATCCTCGTGAACCACGCCGAGCGCGAGCACGGGGAATCCCGATACAGCCCCATGCGCCTGGTCAACCTGATGTTCGACCTGGTCACCTGCATGACCACCACGCCCCTCCGGTTGTTGAGCATTGTCGGCTTCGGCATGGCGGCCCTCGGCGTGCTGTTCGCCATGGCGCTGATTGTCCTGCGCCTGGCCTTCGGCAGCAGTTGGGCCGGCGACGGCACCTTCGTGTTGTTCGCCGTGCTGTTCGTGTTCACCGGCGGCCAATTCATCGGCATGGGTCTGTTGGGCGAATACCTGGGACGCATGTACAGCGACGTCCGCGCCCGCCCCCGTTTCTTTGTCGAAAAGGTGCTGCGCAGCAAGCCCGCCGCCCCTGTTGCCGTTACCAGCACCGATCGCCCTACTTCCTCTACGACTCATCGGGTTCTTCCATGACCGCAAACGCTGTTGTCTTCGCCTATCACGATATTGGCTGCGCCGGCATTGAAACACTGCTCGACGCCGGCTATGACATCGCCGCTGTGTTTACCCACGCCGACGATCCCGGGGAAAACACCTTCTATGGCTCCGTGGCGCAGCTTTGTGCGCGCAAAGGCATCCCGGTGCACGCGCCGGAGGATGCCAACCACCCGCTGTGGATCGAGCGCATCGCCAAACTCGATCCCGATTACCTGTTCTCGTTCTACTACCGCAATCTGCTGAGCGAACCGCTGCTGGCCATTGCCCGAAAAGGCGCCTTCAACCTGCACGGCTCGCTGTTGCCACGCTATCGCGGTCGCGCACCGGCCAACTGGGTGCTGGTCAATGGTGAAAGCGAAACCGGCGTGACCCTGCATCGCATGGTCAAACGCGCCGACGCTGGCGCCATCCTCGCCCAGCAACGGGTGGCCATCGACCCCACGGATACCGCGCTCAGCCTGCACGGCAAGTTACGCGTGGCCGCCGTCGACCTGCTGCGCGACACGCTGCCGGCCCTGCTACAGGGCAAAGTCAGTGAAACCCCGCAGGAGGAGAGCCAGGCCACGGTGTTTGGCCGGCGCACCGCCGCTGACGGCAAACTGCTGTGGCACAGACCTGCGCAAGCTTTGTTCAACCTGGTCCGCGCCGTGACCCAACCTTATCCGGGCGCATTCTGCGCGGTGGGTGAGCACAAGCTGATTGTCTGGAGCGCGCAGGTCGTCAAGGGCAATGACGGCCAGGCGCCAGGCCGGGTGCTCAGCGTCGATCCGCTGCGTATCGCCTGCGGTGAAGACTCGCTGGTGATCAGCGCCGGTCAGCGCAACGACAACGGCCTGTACCTGAGCGGCCCGCAACTGGCCAATGAACTGGGGCTGGTGGACGGTTCCCTGTTAAGCGATGCCCAGTCCGCTCGCGCGCCTCGGCGCACCCGAGTACTGATCCTCGGTGTCAACGGCTTCATCGGCAATCACTTGTCCGAACGCCTGCTGCGCGACGACCGCTATGAAGTCTATGGCCTGGATATCGGCTCGGACGCCATCGAACGCCTGCGCAGCCATCCGAACTTCCACTTCGTCGAAGGCGACATCAGCATTCACTCCGAGTGGATCGAGTACCACATCAAGAAGTGCGACGTGGTCCTGCCGTTGGTGGCGATTGCCACGCCGATCGAGTACACGCGCAACCCTCTGCGGGTGTTCGAACTGGATTTTGAAGAGAACCTGAAGCTGGTTCGCTACTGCGTCAAATACAACAAGCGGGTGATTTTCCCGTCGACCTCGGAAGTCTATGGCATGTGCCAGGACAGCAACTTCGATGAAGACAACTCCAACCTGATCGTAGGCCCGATCAACAAGCAGCGCTGGATCTACTCCACGTCCAAGCAATTGCTCGACCGGGTGATCTGGGCCTACGGCCAGAAAGGCCTGAACTTCACCCTGTTCCGCCCCTTCAACTGGATGGGCCCGCGCCTCGACCGGCTGGACTCGGCACGCATCGGCAGTTCCCGGGCGATTACCCAGTTGATCCTGAACCTGGTGGAAGGCACGCCGATCCGCCTGTTCGATGGCGGCGAGCAGAAGCGCTGCTTCACGGACATTGCCGACGGCGTCGAAGCCCTGGCGCGGATCATCGACAACGACAACGACGCCTGCAATGGCCAGATCATCAACATCGGCAACCCGGACAACGAAGCCAGCATCCGCCAGTTGGGCGAAGAGTTGTTGCGCCAGTTCGAAGCGCATCCGTTGCGTCACAACTTCCCGCCGTTCGCCGGGTTCCGCGATATCGAAAGCAAGGCGTTCTACGGCAGTGGTTACCAGGACGTGTCCCACCGCAAACCGAGCATCGCCAACGCCAAACGCCTGCTGGACTGGGCGCCGACCGTGGAAATGCATGAAACCATCGGCAATACCCTGGACTTCTTCCTGCGCGAGGCGATGCTCGAAATCGCGGCGCTTTCCAAAGAAGAAGCCTACTGATGCAGGCAGGCCTACGAATCGATGTCGACACCTACCGCGGCACCCGAGAGGGGGTGCCGCGACTGTTGGACCTGCTGGATGAAGCACAGATCAAGGCGACCTTTTTCTTCAGCGTCGGCCCCGACAATATGGGTCGGCACCTGTGGCGCCTGATCCGTCCGCAATTTCTCTGGAAAATGCTCCGTTCCAACGCGGCCGGCCTGTACGGCTGGGACATCCTGCTGGCCGGCACTGCCTGGCCCGGAAAACCCATTGGGCGCGACCTCGGGCATCTGATGCGCCGGGCCAGGGCAGCCGGACATGAAGTCGGCCTGCACGCCTGGGATCACCACGGCTGGCAAGCCAACGCCGGTCGTTGGCGCGATGCGCAGTTGGTCGAGCAGATACGTCAGGGCGTGGACACGCTTCACGACATCCTCGGCGAGCATGTCTGGTGCTCGGCCGTCGCCGGCTGGCGCGCGGATGAGCGCGTCATCGAGGCCAAGCAAGCCTTTGGCTTTCGCTATAACAGCGATTGCCGGGGCCATGGCCTGTTCCGGCCGATCCTGGCCGATGGCCGGCCGGGTGTGCCGCAGATCCCGGTGGACCTGCCGACCTTCGATGAAGTGGTCGGCCCGAACCTCGCCGCCAGGGATTTCAACGCCTTCATTCTCGATCGATTCACCCCCGGGAAACTCAACGTCTACACGATCCACGCCGAAGTAGAAGGGATTCTGATGGCCCACGATTTTCGTCAACTGCTGGCCGATGCGCGCCAGCGAGGTATTTCTTTTCAACCGCTGGGCGATCTGCTGCCAGCAAACCCAGACAACCTGACGGCCGGCCGCGTGATACGCGGCGCGCTGGAGGGCCGTGAAGGTTGGCTGGGAGTGCAAGGCGCATGAGCAGACGCTGGGCATTGCCGATGTTGCTGGCCATCATGGCGCTGGCGTACCTGCTGCCGCTGGGCAGCCACGGCCTGTGGATTCCCGATGAAACACGCTACGCCCAGATCAGCCAGGACATGCTCCTGAGCGGCAACTGGGTATCGCCGCACTTCATGAGCCTGCGCTATTTCGAAAAGCCGGCGGCCGGTTACTGGATGATTGCCCTCGGTCAGATGATCTTCGGGCAGAACCTGTTCGGCGTGCGCATCGCCTCGGTGCTCAGTACCGGTTTAAGCGTCTTGCTGTGCTACCTCATTGCCCGGCGCTTGTGGAACGAGCCGCGCAAGAGCTTCGCCTGCGCGTTGCTGTACATGAGCCTCACCGTGATTGCCGGCGCGGCGGGTTATGCCAACCTCGATCCGCAATTCACCTTTTGGGTGAACCTGAGCCTGGTGGCCCTGTGGTTTGCCCTGGACAGCGTCGACCGTGGCCCTCGCCTGATCGGCTGGACGGTGCTGGGGCTGGCGTGCGGCATGGGGTTCATGACCAAGGGCTTTCTCGCCTGGCTGCTGCCGGTGCTGATCGCCCTGCCCTGGATGCTCTGGCAAAAGCGCTGGCGTGAACTGCTGGTCTACGGCCCCCTGGCGATTGGGGTGGCCATCGCCGTCAGCCTGCCATGGGTCCTGGCGGTGCATGCCCGGGAACCCGATTACTGGCGATTCTTCTTCTGGCACGAACACATCCGTCGCTTCGCCGGGGACGACGCCCAGCATGACGCCCCCTGGTGGTATTACCTGCCACTGCTGGTGGCGTTCAGCCTGCCGTGGGCGGCCCTGCTGCCACCGGCGCTGAAACAGGCCTGGCAGACCCGGCGCCAGGCCAATATCGCCTTCCTGCTGTTGTGGCTGTTGATGCCGCTGCTGTTTTTCAGCATCAGCAAAGGCAAATTGCCCAGTTACATCCTGCCGTGCCTGCTGCCATTGGCCCTGCTGCTGGGACACACCCTGGCCGATCGCCTGAAACTTGGGCAAGGCCGCGCCCTGGGCATCAATGGCCTGCTCAACCTGGCGCTGGGGATGGTCACGCTCCTGGCCCTGGTCTACCTGCAGCTGAAAAAACCCTTGTACGACCATGAACTGCACAACCTGGTGCTGGTGTTCATCGGCCTGACCGGCTGGATCATGGCCAACCTGCTGCAAGCCTTTCGCCCCCTGCAATGCTGGGCCGCCCCGGCCTTCGGCAGCCTGCTGCTGATCGGACTGCTGCCGGCGGGGCTGCCCCATTCGGTCGTCGCCAACAAGATGCCCGATCAGTTCATCCTCGAACACGCCGCGGAGCTCGGCCAGACCGAGCGGTTGCTCAGCAATGACCTGGGCGCTGCGTCGGCCCTGGCCTGGCGCTTGAAGCGGCCGAACGTGGCTTTGTACAACACGATAGGCGAACTGAAATATGGCCTTGCTTATCCTGAGGGCGTACAGCAGCGCGTCGATCCCGGCCAGGTCCAGCAGTGGATGCACGACGCCCGCCAGCAAGGCTCGGTGGGCGTGGTGATGCGGGTCAAGGGCGACGACGAGCTGCGCGAACTTGAACGGCTGCCCAAGGACGGCAAGCGCTATGAACAAGGCAACATCGTGATTCTGATCATTCCCCGGACGGCGCCATGAGCCTGCTTCTGTTGCTGGCCGCCTGCCTGCTCACCTGCCTGGGTCAGATCGCCCAGAAGTACGCCGTGGAAAGCTGGCGTGGCCAGGCGTCGAACTTGAGCACGAAACTGCGCTCGCCATGGTTGTGGCTGGCGCTGGTCTCGTTGGGGCTCGGCTTGCTGGTGTGGCTGCTGGTGCTGCAGCGCCTCGAAGTGGGCATTGCCTACCCGATGCTGAGCCTCAATTTCGTGCTGATCACCCTGGTGGCGCGCTTCGTGTTCCAGGAAACCGTCGACAGTCGCCATTGGCTGGGCGTGGCGCTGGTGATCGGCGGTGTGGCTTTGCTGGGGCAACACGCATGACTCGGTATCGCGGCATCACCTTTGCGCTGGGCAGCGTGCTGCTGGTCAGTGCTGCACAACTGGGCATGCGCTGGAGCATGAGTCGCCTGCCGCTGCCGGAGCACTGGCTTGGCGGCGGCATTGATCCCGCGGCCATCGCCGTGGTGCTGGTCGCCATCCTGGCCTACGCCCTGTCGATGCTCTGCTGGCTCGTCGCCCTGCGCGATCTGCCCCTCGGTCGCGCCTACTCGCTGCTGAGCATCAGCTACGCGCTGGTGTATCTGGCCGCTGCCAGCCTGCCGTTCTTCCATGAAGACTTCAGTCTTTCCAAAAGCCTCGGGGTGGCCCTGGTCATCCTCGGCGTCATCACCATCAACTCTCGACCTGCTTACGCGCCCGAACTCAGGAGTGCCCCATGAAGATCAGTGTATTTGGTAGCGGTTATGTTGGCCTGGTCCAGGCGGCCGTTCTGGCTGAAGTCGGCCATGACGTGGTGTGCATGGACATTGACCCGAAAAAGGTCGAGCTGCTGCAACAAGGCCACGTGAGCATTTTCGAACCCGGGCTGGCCAGCCTGGTGCGCGAAAGCCTGGACGCCAAACGGCTGCAGTTCACCACGGACGAAAAGCTCGCCGTGCAACATGGCCAGGTGTTGTTCATCGCGGTAGGTACGCCGTCCCGAGACGATGGCTCGGCGGACTTGCGCTACGTACTGGCAGTGGGTGAAGCCGTGGCGCGGCACCGTGAACAACCGGTGATCCTGGTGGAGAAATCCACGGTGCCGGTGGGTACAGGCGATGCCTTGCGTACGCACATCGACAAATGCCTGATCAAGGTGGGTCGGTTGCTGCAGTTCGATATCGTCTCCAACCCCGAGTTTCTCAAGGAAGGCTCGGCCGTGGCCGATTGCCGGCGCCCGGACCGCATCGTCATCGGCTGCGAGCGCGACGAAGTTCGTGATGTGATGCGTGAGTTGTACGCGCCGTTCAACCGCAACCATGACCGCGTCATGTTCATGGACCTGCGCAGCGCCGAACTGACCAAATACGCCGCCAACTGCATGCTGGCGACCAAGATCAGCTTCATCAACCAGATGGCCGAACTGGCCGAACACCTGGGTGCCGACATCGAATCGGTGCGCCTGGGCATCGGGGCCGATTCACGCATCGGCTACCACTTCATCTACCCCGGTTGCGGCTACGGCGGCTCGTGCTTTCCCAAGGACATGCGCGCCCTGATCCACAGCGCCGAAGAGGCCCACTGCTCCAGCGACCTGCTGCAAGCGGTGGAGGCCATCAACCAGCGACAAAAACACAAGTTGTTCGAACGCATCAAAGCCTTCTACAAGGGCGATTTGCGCGGCAAGACCTTTGCCGTCTGGGGCCTGGCCTTCAAACCCAATACCGACGACATGCGCGACGCGCCGAGCCGGGTATTGCTCGAAGCGCTGTGGGCCGCGGGTGCGAACGTACGGGCGTTCGACCCGGAAGCCATGCAGGAAACCCAGAACCTGTACCCCGACGAAGCGAAACTGATGCTCATGGGCACACCGGAATCGGTGCTCAACGGTGCCGACGCCCTGATCATCTGCACCGAATGGCAGCAGTTCAAGGCCCCGGATTTCGACCTGATCCGTCAGCGGCTCCATGCGCCGGTGATCTTTGACGGGCGCAATCTCTACGACGCCGACCGCCTGGCCCAAAAGGGTTTCATGTACTTCCCGATGGGGCGTGGCGAGTCGCGCAAGTTGCCGATTCCATTGCAGAGCTGGTCTGCTGTTTCGGTGGCTTGAGGTCGTCAGCCAAGCACAGACTCTGTGGGAGCGAGCCTGCTCGCGAAAGCGGCTGTCAGGTGACAAACAGATGGTCTGACACTCCCTATTCGCGAGCAGGCTCGCTCCCACATGAGTTATCCAGTGGCTGCAAGTTTTGTATCCGACGCCGTTGAAATGTGGGAGCGAGCCCGCTCGCGAATGGCCGTGATCCGATATAGTGCCGAACACTACGGAATCTGAATAAGGACATTTGCCCCCCTCGTGGCCACTTACTCGCTCGTTATTCGCCGGCTGCTGATCTGCTCGCTGACCATCGTCGTCAGCCGCGCCATCACCAGCCCCATGCTGACACTGTTTCTGAGCAACAAGCTTGGCCTCAACCAACAGGATGTTGGCTTGCTGCTGGGCATCGCAGTGTTTATCGCTACCCTGCTCGCACTCTATGGCGGTTACATCATCGATCGCCTGGAAAAACGCCGGCTGCTGATTCTGACCATGCTTTCCAGCGCAATCGGCCTGGTGCTGCTGACGTTCGCGGAAAATCTTTACCTGACCACCGTCATCCTGGTGGTCACCGAAACCGCCTCGGCGCTGTTTCTCATCGGTTCCAAAGCGATCCTCAGTGAAAACCTGCCGATAAGCCAACGCGCCAAGGCGTTTTCACTGACTTATACCTTGACCAATATCGGCTATGCCGTCGGCCCTATGCTCGGCGTGATCATTGCCGGCATCTACCCGTTAGCACCGTTTCTGCTGGCGGGCGGCATTGCGTTTTTCAGCATCTTTTTGATGACCGGCATTGCCAGGGACCCGGCGTTGGCGCCGGTAATCGGTCAGGCACAAAGCTTCCTGAAAACACTGATTACGCTAAAAAACGACCGCACCCTGATCATGTTCACCTGCGGATGCCTGCTCAGTACCGTGGTGCACGGCCGTTTTACCTTTTACCTGTCGCAGTACCTGTTGGTCACCAGCGACGACCAGCACACACTGAAAGTCATGGCCGCCCTGCTCGCCTGCAACGCCATCAGCGTGATCCTGTTGCAGTACCAGATCGGGCGGTTTCTCAGGCGCGAGCATTTGCGCTACTGGATCGCTGGGGGTACCAGCCTGTTCATCCTCGGGTTGATCGGCTTCAGCCTGGCGGACAGCCTGATCAGTTGGTGCGTGGCGATGTTCATCTTCACCCTCGGGGAAATGATCATTTATCCCGCCGAGTTTCTCTTCGTCGACACCCTGGCCCCCGAAGCGCTGCGCGGCAGTTACTACGGCGCGCAGAACCTGGCCGCCCTCGGCGGCGCCCTGAGCCCGGTTATTTCTGGTTTCCTGTTGATGCACACGCCGGCACCGACCATGTTTTACGCGCTGAGTGCACTGGCAGCGTTGGGCGGAGCACTGTGTTTCATGAGTGGCCGGCGCGTGGCTTTACATCAGAATTAATGAACTGAAGCTTCATTAATATGAATTTGTCAGCATCAGCAAGGATCGGCAAACTGTCGTCGTTCCTCCCCCAATAGTTGGAACAACTTCAAGGGCTTTCTGGGTATCCCCGGCAAGCCTTTTTTTTTCCTCAGGTTTTTATCAAGGAAATACTTTTCATCATGCTCGCTCGCTGGTTGCCCGCCGCCATCAACACCCGCCCCTCCGAATGGAGTCGCGCCGCTATCGGCATGGCCTTCGGCACCCTGCTCAGCGTGTGGCTATGCGGTCAGGTCTTCGGCATCGAAGTGGCGCAGCATTTGATCGGCCCGCTGGGTGCCTCGGCGGTGCTGTTGTTCGCGGTGTCTTCCGGCGCATTGGCGCAGCCTTGGTCGATTCTGGGCGGCTACTTGAGTGCCGGCGTGGTGGCGCTGCTGGTGGCCCATGTGCTGGGCCGGACGCTGGGCAGTGCGTGCCTGGCGGCGGGCATGGCGCTGATCCTGATGTGCTGGCTGCGCTGCCTGCATCCACCGGCCGGCGCACTGGCGCTGACCCTGGTGCTGGCCGACCCGGCCACCGTTGCCATGGACTGGAAAGCCCTGGGCCCGGTCATGCTCGGCGCGTCGATCATGCTGCTCAGCGCCCTGGCCTACAACAACCTCACGCGCATCCGCTACCCCAAGCGCCCGGCAGAGCCGGTGGCCGTGGTGCCCGCCGATCATCCGCCCACCGACAGCCTGGCCATCACCGCCCAGGACCTGAAACTGGCGTTGGCCGACATGGAGGCCTTTTTCGACGTCACCCCTGAAGACCTGGAACAATTGATTCACGCCAGTGAGTTACATGCCAAACGTCGCAGTATTGGTGAAGTGCTGAGCCGCAGAACCTGACACAACACAGCCCACTGTGGGAGCGAGCCTGCTCGCGAAGAGGCCATATCCGACAACATCAATGTTGAATGACATACCGCCTTCGCGAGCAGGCTCGCTCCCACATTGGGTGTATGTGATCGTCATTGCAAATATGCAGGGAGACCCTGCACATATCCCCGTTGTACATCACAAATTTGCACTGTTACGATCCAGCATCGCTCGCGCGCGAGCTTCTCTATAAAGAACAATAAAAGCAGGGAGTTAGTGATGACTGCTCAGGTTTCTTCTCCAGGGGCCCGGTCCATGGATGCCACGCAAAATGAAGTGCTGGCCGAGGTTCGCAACCACATCGGTCACCTGACCCTCAACCGCCCCGCCGGGCTCAACGCGCTGACCCTCGACATGGTCCGCAGCCTGCAACGCCAGCTCGATGCCTGGGCACAGGATCCGCAGGTGCATGCGGTCGTGCTGCGCGGCGCCGGGGAAAAAGCCTTCTGTGCCGGCGGTGACATTCGCTCGCTGCATGACAGCTTCAAAAACGGCGACACACTGCACGAAGATTTCTTCGTCGAGGAATACGCCCTCGACCTGGCGATCCATCATTACCGCAAACCCGTGCTGGCCTTGATGGACGGTTTTGTCCTGGGCGGCGGCATGGGGCTGGTGCAAGGCGCCGACTTGCGGGTGGTCACCGAAAAGAGCCGCCTAGCGATGCCGGAAGTCGGCATCGGCTATTTCCCTGACGTCGGTGGCAGTTACTTCCTGCCGCGCATTCCCGGTGAATTGGGGATTTACCTGGGCGTCAGCGGCGTGCAGATCCGTGCGGCGGATGCGCTGTATTGCGGTCTCGCCGACTGGTATCTGGACAGTAGCAAACTGGCCGAGCTGGACGAGAAACTCGATCAATTGGAATGGCACGACACGCCGCTGAAAGACTTGCAGAGCTTGCTGGCCAAACTCGCGGTGCAGCAGCTGCCCGACGCACCACTCAAAGCGCTGCGCCCGGCCATCGACCACTTCTTCGCCCTGCCCGATGTGCCGAGTATTGTTGAACAATTGCGCGAAGTGACGGTTGCCGACAGTCATGAGTGGGCCGCGACCACCGCCGACCTGCTGCTGACCCGCTCGCCACTGGCCATGGGTGTGACCCTGGAGATGCTGCGACGCGGCCGGCACCTGAGCCTGGAACGCTGCTTCGCCCTTGAGCTGCACCTGGACCGCCAGTGGTTCGAGCGCGGCGACCTGATCGAAGGCGTGCGCGCCTTGCTGATCGACAAAGACAAGAACCCGCGCTGGAACCCGCCCACCCTGCAGGCGCTGGACGCCGAGCACGTGGCGAGTTTCTTCACCGGGTTTGATCAAAGCGGGAGCTGAGCCATGCACGATATCGAATTGAGCGAAGAGCAAGTCATGATCCGCGACATGGCCCGGGACTTTGCCCGTGGCGAAATCGCCCCCCACGCCCAGGCCTGGGAAAAGGCCGGCTGGATCGACGATGCGCTGGTGGCGAAGATGGGCGAGCTGGGTCTGCTCGGCATGGTCGTGCCCGAGGAATGGGGCGGCACCTATGTCGACTACGTGGCCTATGCCCTGGCGGTGGAAGAAATCTCGGCAGGCGACGGCGCCACCGGCGCGCTGATGAGCATCCACAACTCCGTGGGCTGCGGGCCGGTGCTCAACTACGGCACCGAAGAACAGAAACAGACCTGGCTGGCGGATCTGGCCAGCGGCCAGGCCATCGGTTGCTTCTGCCTGACCGAACCCCAGGCCGGTTCCGAAGCGCACAACCTGCGCACCCGCGCCGAACTGCGCGACGGCCAATGGGTGATCAACGGCGCCAAGCAATTTGTCAGCAATGGCAAACGGGCAACACTGGCGATCGTGTTTGCCGTGACCGATCCGGATCTGGGCAAGCGTGGCATCTCGGCGTTCCTGGTGCCCACCAGCACGCCTGGGTTTACCGTCGACCGCAGCGAACACAAGATGGGCATCCGCGCCTCCGACACCTGCGCGGTCACCCTGAACAACTGCACCATTGCCGAAGCCAACCTGCTGGGTGAACGCGGCAAGGGCCTGGCCATCGCCCTGTCCAACCTCGAAGGCGGCCGCATCGGCATCGCCGCCCAGGCACTGGGCATCGCCCGCGCCGCGTTTGAAGCGGCACTGGCCTACGCCCGGGACCGCGTGCAGTTCAACAAGCCGATCATCGAGCACCAGAGCATCGCCAACCTGCTGGCGGACATGCACATGCAACTCAACGCAGCGCGCCTGATGATCCTGCATGCCGCCCGGTTGCGCAGCGCCGGCAAGCCATGCCTGTCGGAGGCATCGCAGGCCAAGCTGTTCGCCTCGGAAATGGCCGAGAAGGTCTGTTCGTCAGCGATCCAGATTCATGGCGGGTATGGGTATCTGGAAGACTATCCCGTAGAGAAGTACTACCGGGATGCGCGGATCACGCAGATTTATGAAGGGTCGAGCGAGATACAGCGGATGGTGATTGCCCGGGAGTTGAAAAACTACCTGGTGTGATGCCCTGAATGACGCGGGGGGCCTGAATCGACTCCGCGCCCTCAGGTTTTTCGCGAGCAGGCTCGCTCCTACAAATAAACAAAAAAGCTTCGCGAGCAGGCTCGCTCCCACAGTGGATCTCTGGTGTTCATGAGATCCTTTGTGGGAGCGAGCCTGCTCGCGAAGAGGCCCGCAAAAACGCTACATCACTTCCCTTGGAATTCAGCCTCACGCTTGGCAATGAACGCCGCCATCCCTTCCTTCTGATCCTGCGTCGCAAACGCCGCATGGAACACCCGGCGTTCGAAACGCACGCCTTCGGACAGGCTCACTTCAAAGGCGCGATTGACGCTTTCCTTGACCATCATCGCAATCGGCAGGGACTTACTGGCAATCAACGCCGCGACTTTCAACGCTTCGTCCAGCAGTTCATCGCTCGGCACGATCCGCGCCACGATGCCGCAACGCTCCGCTTCCTCGGCACCGATCAGGCGTCCGCTCAGGCACATTTCCATGGCCTTGGCCTTGCCCACGGCACGGGTCAGGCGCTGGGTGCCGCCCATGCCCGGCAGCACGCCGAGGTTGATTTCCGGCTGACCGAACTTCGCGTTGTCGCCGGCCAGAATGAAATCGCACATCAATGCCAGTTCACAGCCACCGCCCAGGGCAAAGCCGTTGACCGCGGCGATGATCGGCGTGCGGCGGTTGGCCACGCGATCGCTGTCGCTGAACAGGTCGTCGAGGTAGATCTGCGGGTAAGTCAGCTCAGCCATTTCCTTGATATCGGCACCGGCGGCAAAGGCTTTTTTCGAGCCGGTCAGCACGATGCAGCCGATGTTCGAGTCGGCCTCAAAACCATCGAGGGCGTGGTTGAGTTCGCTGACGATCTGCGCGTTCAACGCATTCAGCGCCTGCGGACGGTTCAGGGTAATCAGGCCCACGCGGCCATGGGTTTCCAGCAAAATCGTTTCGTAGTTCACGAGTTTTTTCCTTCTCTCAAAGATTGCGCGAAATGACCATGCGCTGAATATCGCTGGTGCCTTCGTAGATCTGGCAGACCCGCACGTCGCGGTAGATCCGCTCCAGCGGGAAATCGTTCAAGTAACCGTAACCGCCCAGGGTTTGCAACGCCGAAGAACAGACCTTCTCGGCCATTTCCGAGGCGAACAGCTTGGCCATCGAGGCGGCGACCAGGGCCGGTTGGCCGCTGTCACGCAGGGCGGCGGCGTAGTGCACCATTTGCCGGGCCACCGCGATTTGGGTCGCCATGTCCGCCAGGCGGAACGCGACCGCTTGATGCTCAATGATCGGCTTGCCAAAGCTTTCGCGCTCACGGGCGTAGTCGCGGGCCGCTTCGAAGGCGGCGCGGGCCATGCCCACCGATTGCGAGGCAATGCCGACGCGGCCGCCTTCAAGGTTGGCCAACGCGATCTTGTAGCCCTCGCCCTCTTCGCCCAAGCGGTTGGCCACCGGGACTTTCACGTCTTCAAACAGAATCTGGCAGGTGTCGGACGCATGCTGGCCGAGCTTGTCCTCGACCCGGGCCACTTTGTAGCCGGGCGAGTCGGTCGGCACGATCAGGGCGGTGATACCGCGTTTGCCAGCACTCGGATCGGTCACCGCAAACACAATCACCACCCCGGCGTTCTGCCCGGAGGTGATGAATTGCTTGCAACCGTTGAGCACGTAGTGATCGCCCTCAAGACGCGCGCGGGTTTTCAGGCCGCTGGCGTCGGAACCCGCCTGGGGTTCGGTCAAGGCGAAAGCACCGAGCATCGCCCCGCTGGCCAGCGGTTTGAGGAAGCGTTCTTTCTGGTCGTCGTTGCCGTAGTGGAGGATCGGCACGCAACCCACCGAGTTGTGCACGCTCATGATGGTCGAGCAGGCGCCATCGCCGGCGGCGATTTCTTCCAGGGCCATGGCATAGGCCAGGTAACCGGTGTCGCAACCGCCCCACTGCTCCGGCACCAGCATGCCGAAGAAGCCCAGGTCGGCCATCTCGCCGATGGCTTCCTTGGGGAAACGGTGCTCGCGGTCCCATTCGGCGGCGAAGGGTTTCAGCCGTTCCTGGGCAAATTGCCGGGCCGCGTCGCTGATCTGTTGTTGTTCGTCATTGGGGATCATAAATTTGAGCCTTAATACAATTTAACCTGTGGGAGCGAGCCTGCTCGCGAAAGCGGTGTGTCATTCAACATCAATGTTGACTGACATGGCCTCTTCGCGAGCAGGCTCGCTCCCACATGGGCCTGCATCAGTTTCAGTACAGGCACTCCACGGCCATCGCCGTCGCCTCGCCACCGCCAATGCAGATCGCCGCCACGCCACGCTTCAGGCCTTTCTGGCGCAGGGCCGAGAGCAAGGTCACGAGGATTCGCGCACCAGACGCACCGATCGGGTGGCCCAGGGCACAAGCGCCGCCGTGCACGTTGAGCTTCTCGTGGGGGATTTCCAGGTGGGTCATCGCAGCCATGCCAACCACGGCGAAGGCTTCGTTGACTTCGACCAGGTCCACCTGATCCAGGGACCAGCCGGTTTTTTTCATCAGTTTCTTGATCGCGCCAATCGGTGCCACCGGGAACAGGCCCGGGGTATCGGCGAATGCTGCGTGGCCATGGATCACCGCCAGCGGTTTGAGGCCGCGCTTGTCGGCTTCGGAGCGGCGCATCAGCACCAGCGCCGCTGCACCGTCGGAGATCGAGCTGGAGTTGGCCGCCGTCACGGTGCCGCCTTCGCGGAACGCCGGTTTCAGCGAGGCGATCTTGTCCAGCTTGGCTTTCGGCGGTTGTTCGTCGTGGCTGATGATCACCTGTTCCTTGCCGACGGTGACGGTCAACGGCACGATCTCGTCCTTGAAGCTGCCGTCCTTGATCGCCTGTTGTGCACGGGTGGTCGAGGCAATGGCAAATGCATCCTGGGCTTCGCGGCTGAAGTCGTTGGTTTCGGCACAGTCTTCGGCAAAGGTGCCCATCAGGCGGCCCTTGTCGTAGGCGTCTTCCAGGCCGTCGAGGAACATCGAGTCCAGAACGCGGCCGTGGCCCATGCGGTAACCGGCACGGGCGCGGTCCAGCAGGTACGGCGCGTTGGACATGCTTTCCATGCCGCCGGCAATCACCACCTCGGCACTGCCGGCCAACAGCATGTCATGGGCCAGGATGGCGGTTTCCATGCCGGAGCCGCACATCTTGTTCACGGTGGTACAGCGGGTCGACTTGTCCAGCCCCGCACCCAGCGCCGCCTGACGCGCAGGGGCCTGGCCAAGGCCGGCCGGCAATACGCAACCGACCAGCACTTCATCGACCGCATCCGGCGCAACACCGGCACGCTCCACAGCAGCCTTGATCGCAGCAGCACCCAGTTGCGGCGCGGTCAGGCTTTTCAGTTCGCCCTGGAAACCACCCATCGGGGTGCGGACGGCGCTGACGATAACGATTGGATCGTTGGCAATAGTCATGACAAATCCTCCTTATTTGGCCGCCATGCGCAAGGCGCCGTCGAGACGGATCACCTCGCCATTGAGCATGCTGTTTTCAATGATATGCCGGACCAGCGACGCGTACTCGGCCGGTTTGCCCAGGCGCGGCGGGAATGGCACGCCGGCGGCCAGGGAGTCGCGCACTTCCGGGGTCATGCCGGCCATCATCGGCGTTTCGAAAATGCCCGGGGCGATGGTCATCACGCGGATGCCGAAACGCGCCAGCTCACGGGCCGCCGGCAAGGTCAGGCTGACAATGGCGCCCTTGGAAGCCGCATACGCCGCTTGGCCAATCTGGCCGTCATAGGCCGCCGCCGATGCCGTGTTGATGATCACGCCGCGCTCGCCACCGGCGTCCGCTTCGGTTTCGGCAATCGCCGCCGACGCCAGGCGTAGCATGTTGAAGCTGCCAATCAAGTTGACGTTGATCACCTGGCTGAAGCTGCCCAGCGTGTGCGGACCGTTCTTGCCGAGGATCTTCTCGCCACGCACGATGCCCGCGCAGTTGACCAGGCCATTGAGGCCGCCAAAGGCCTTGACCGTAGCCTGCACCGCCGCTTCGGCCGCCGCTTCGTCGCTGATGTCCGCCACCACGCTTTGCGCGCCCAGACGCTGGGCCTGCGCCGCGACAGCCTCGGCATTCATGTCCACCAGCATCACTTTGGCGCCCGCGTCGACCAGCATTTCAGCGGTGGCCGCACCCAGACCGGAAGCACCGCCGGTGACGAGAAAAACCTTGTTTTCGATCTGCATCATTGTTTCCTTGGATTCAAGCTGAAACGTTCTTCGCCGCAGCCTCTTGAGCCTTGGCGATTTCCTGGTTGCGCAAGATAAAGCGCTGCAATTTGCCGCTTGGGGTTTTCGGCAACTCACTGACAAATTCGATTTCACGGGGGTACGAGTGTGCGGCCAGGCGCTTGCGCACGTGCTGGCGCAGTTCTTCGGCCAGTTCCGGCGCCGCGCGGTATTGCGCGCCAAGCACCACGAAGGCCTTGACCAGTTCGGTGCGCTCCGGATCGGGCTTGCCGACCACTGCCGCTTCCACCACCGCCGGGTGTTCGATCAGGGCACTTTCCACATCGAACGGACCGACGCGGTAGCCAGATGTGGTGATCACGTCGTCACTGCGACCGACGAAGCTGATGCTGCCGTCCGGATTCCATTCGACAGTGTCGCCGCTCAGGTAGTAGTTGCCGACGAACGCCTTGGTCGGCGCGCCTTCGTAACCGGCGAACCAGCACATCGGCGACTGGGTGCGGTCGATGGCCAGGATGCCCGGTTGACCGACACCCAGTTCCTTGTATTCATCGTCCAGCACCACAATGCGGTGGCCGGGCGAGGCAAAACCGGCGGCGCCCATGTGGATCGGGTGCTCCAGGCCATGGTGGTTGCACAGGACCATGCCCAGTTCAGTCTGGCCATAGTGGTCATGGATCACCACACCCAGGTTGTCGGCAAACCAGCGAATCACTTCCGGGTTCAACGGTTCGCCAGCGCTGCTGACGATGCGCAGTTTGCCTTTGATCGATTTGGCGAACTCGTCGCCGCCCGCAATCAACAGGCGATAGGCAGTCGGTGAACCGGTGAGGTTGGTGATGCCGTATTTGTTGATCACCCGGCAGGTGCTTTCAAGGGTGAACGGGCCATCGTAGAAGGTGATCGGGTGCCCCATGGCCATCGGGCCGGTGACGCCGAAATAGATGCCGTAGGCCCAACCCGGATCAGCCACGTTCCAGAACGCGTCTTCGGGACGCAGATCCACGGCGTCGCGGGTGTAACTCTCGAACGCGACGATGGCCTTGAGCGGCACCGACAGCGCTTTCGACGGGCCGGTGGTGCCGGAGGTGAACATCAGCAGGAACGGATCTTCGCCGGTCAGCAGCACCGGTTCGCAGACGTTGGAATAGTTGGCCAGTTCGGCCCAGAAGCTGTAGTCGCCCCGCACAATGCCCTGCCCTTTGGGGCCGGCGACGGTGACGATGGTCGGGCAATCGGCGACTTCGTCGAGTTTTGAGCGGTTGACCGCATCGGTGACCACCACTTTGGCACCCGAGCTGCCCAGGCGGTGCTCGATGGCTTTCGGGCCGAAGGCCGTAAACAGTGGCTGATAAACCGCACCGATGCGCCAGGTGGCAAACACGGTGATCAATAATTCGATGTTGCGTGGCAGCAGGCCGGCGACCTTGTCGCCCTTCTGCACGCCCTGGCTCAAGAGGAAATTGGCGAAACGCGCGGCCTTGTCCTGCAGGTCGCTGAAGGTATACGTGGCGCTAGTGCCATCACGACCTTCCCAGAACAGCGCGATGCGCCCCGGCAAGGCATGCCGGTCGCAACACTCGATACAGGCGTTGAGGGCAGTCAGATCGCCTGCGAGTGCGGCGTCGACGGTGTGCTGATAATTGAACTGTGAAACAGCAGACAAGTAATCGCGCATTGCCAGAATCCCTCTATGTTTTTTATTAGGTTGGGGAACCTTATCCAACAGAGAAATACTCGCTCCGCGCGGGGTGACGGGCAATGGTCAAAGTTATCAAGTTGCTTGACTGGTTTGGCCAAGGTTTCGAGAGACTTAGCGTCTGTGAGGGCCTCTTCGCGAGCAGGCTCGCTCCCACAATTGAAATGCAGTCCCCTGTGGGAGCGAGCCTGCTCGCGAAGGGGCCGGCTGCTTCAGTACAAAATCCGGATCAGGTCGCTTCGTTGAGGATCAAACTGCGGTAATGCCCCGGATTGGACCCCGACCACTTGCGAAACGCCTTGTAGAACGAACTCGCATCGGCAAATCCCAATCGGGAAGCGATTTCGACGAAGCTGATGCTCGGCTCCCCCAGCCAGACAATCGCCAGCTCCTTGCGCACGCTGTCCTTTAGCCCCTGGTAGGTCTGACCCTCCTCGGCCAGTCGGCGGCGCAGGGTCGACGCCGACATGCACAAGCGTTGCGCCAGGGCTTCGGTTTCCGGCCACTGCTGGGCGGGCAGCTGCCGCAGATCGTGCTTGATCCGGCTGGCCAGGCTCTCTGGATCACGATATTTCACCAGAATGTTCGCTGGCGCATGGGCCAGGAAGCGCTTGAGCTCTTCGGCAGTGCGCTTGATCGGCAGGTCCAGGCAATCGGCGGAGAAAATCATCCGCGTGCGCGGCCGATCGAAACGCAGGTTCTCGGAAAACATCACCTGGTAGTCATCGCAGAAATCCGGCCTTGGGCAACGCAATTCGATGGCCAGGATCGGTATCCGTCGCCCGGCCAGCCAGCACGCAACCCCGTGCACGATCATCCAGTAGGTGAAATAGGTAAAAGCACGGCGCGGCTCGTGGTCATCCTCCGCCAGCACGATTTCCGCCAGGCTTTGCTGGCGAACCAGTTCGGCAGGCATGCGTTCGAGCATCAGCGAAAGGAACTCCAGCCCGCTGGCCAGCCCCGCCGCCAGGCTCGGCTGGACCATGGCACAGCGGCAAAGAAACTCGAGACTGCCGGACTTGAGCTTGCGCGGGTCCATGCCGAAAAACTCATCGTCCCCCCGCCGCGCCAGCAACCGCCAGAGCCGTGCATAGGCAGTGGCCGGTACGCGGGCGACGCTGCTGTGCAGCAAGGCTGGATCGATGCCCACTTTGTCGAGCACCTCTTCGGTGGCGACGCCCGGGGGGCAACTCTGCAACAGCGCTTCACGCACCAGTTGAATGGAGATGGTGTCTTTTTCCGACATTGAGCGAGGTGTGCCCTGATCTTGTTTTGGGTGGTGGGCATAGTAGCTGAAACCTCATCGCAGATGCCGGTGGGCAAGCCAATCCTTGTGGGAGCGAGCCTGCTCGCGAAGAGGGCTCCGAGCTCGATAAAGGGGTGACTGACACTGCGCTTTCGCGAGCAGGCTCGCTCCCACAGGGATTTGGGGGATATTCAGAGTTGTTCAGCTTAGGTTCAGGTAAATGTCAATGATTGCCATTTGGGAATGAGTGTCATTATGTTACAACTTAGCTCCCTATCTATTCGTGACACGGTGCTGAATGCTCGTTCCCTTTCTGATCATGCTGCGCGAAGGCATCGAGGCCGCGTTGATCGTCGGCATCATCGCCAGCTACCTCAAACAGACCGGTCGTGGCCAGTGGATGCCGGCGGTCTGGATCGGCGTATTCCTCGCCGCCGCCCTTGCCCTGCTGGTCGGTGGCGGCCTGGAGTGGGTGAGCGCCGAGTTTCCGCAGAAACAACAGGAACTGTTTGAAGGCGTGGTGGGCCTGGTGGCGGTCGGCATCCTCAGTTCCATGGTGTTCTGGATGCGCAAGGTGGCGCGTTCGATCAAGCATTCGCTGCAGGCGTCCCTCGATCAGGCGCTGACCGGTTCCAGGCATCAGGTGACCGCGCTGATCGCCATGGTGTTTTTCGCCGTGGCCCGGGAAGGCCTGGAAACGGTGTTCTTCCTGCTCGCGGTATTCCAGCAAAGCGAAGGCCCGGCGGCACCGATGGGCGCCCTGCTCGGCCTGATCCTGGCGATCGTCATCGGCTTCCTGATCTACACCGGCAGCATGCGCCTGAACCTCGGCGCGTTTTTCCGCTGGACCGGCCTGTTCATCCTCGTCGTGGCCGCCGGCATCCTCGCCAACTCGGTACAGGCGCTGCATGAGGCCGGCGTGTGGAATCACCTGCAAACCGTACTCTTCGACATCAGCGCGACACTGCCGATGGACGGCCCACTGGGCTCGGTGCTGGCCGGGATGTTCGGTTACCAGGATGCTCCGACCGTCAGCACCCTCGGCGCCTATCTGATTTATCTGCTGGTGGCGTTGGTGATGTTCTTTCTCCCGGCTCCTGCCCCCAACACCACCACTCCCTGTAGGAGCGAGCCTGCTCGCGATGGTCGTCAACGATAACGCGTAGTGCCTGATACCCCGCGGCGTCTGTGGGTTCATCGCGAGCAAGCTCGCTCCTACAGGGTCACGGGCCAGCACATTCCAGTTTCCAGTCAGTAAGGGCAACCATGCCAAATCAAGCCCCAACCCAGGCTTCCCCTCCCCGCGCCTTGCGCTGGGCGGTGGCCGGTTCGGTGATCGTGATGATCGCCGCCGGCGGCCTCTTCTATTACGCCTCGAAAATGGCCGCAGCCAAGCGCCAGGCCAACCATGACGAAGTGCTGGTGACCATTCACCCGCACAGTTGCGAACCCAATGCGCTGACGGTGCCGGCCGGCCGCGCCAGCTTTCGGATCGTCAACCGTTCCGATCGCGCCGTGGAATGGGAAATCCTCGACGGCGTGCTGGTGGTCGAAGAGCGGGAAAACATCGCCCCCGGCCTGAGCCAGGTAATCAACGCCAACCTGTTGCCCGGCGATTACGCGATCACCTGCGGCCTGTTGAGCAACCCGCGCGGCACCCTGCACGTCACCCCGACGGCAGCGTCGGATGCGGCCGCCAGGGCCAAACCCTCAATGGTGGCCTTCGTCGGGCCGTTATCGGAATTTCGCGTGTACCTGAGCAGCCAGGGCACCGCCCTGATCAACGCCGTCAGCGCCCTCGATCACGCCATCGAAACCGGCGACTTGGGCCAGGCACAAGCGTTGTACGTGCCGGCCCGCGTCGCTTACCAGCGGCTGGCCCCGGCGGCGCAACGCCTGGCCGAGCTGGACAACGCCATCAACGCCCGCGCCGATTACTTCGAAAAACGCGAGCAGGACCCGGCCTTCACCGGTTTCCACCGACTCGAATACGCATTGTTCCAGCAACGCAACCTCGACGGTCTGGCACCGGTCGCCCAGCGCCTGCTCGCGGATGCCGCCAGCCTCAAGCAACAGCTGCTGGCCCAGTCGTTGCCGCCGGAGCAACTGGTGAGCAGCGTGGTGCGCAACCTCAACAGCCTCGCCGACGTTCGCGCCAGCAGCGGCGAGGAGGAACGCTACAGCCACACCGACCTGAACGGTTTCGCCGGCAACCTCGACGCCGCGCACAAGGTCGTCGAACTGCTGCGTCCGCTGCTGGCCAAGTCCGCCGCCGACCTGTTGCCGAAGATCGACCACGCCCTCACAGCGTTCGATGCCGAGCTCAAGGGTTTCAAGGTCAACGACGGTTACGCCAGCTACGACAGCGTCAGCACCGAACAACGCCAACAGATCGCCGGCAAGGCCAAGGTGTTGGCCGCTGCACTCGATGGTATCGATCCCGCCCTTGGCCTTTCCGGCCTGTAAGCAGAAGACGAGTTTCAAATGAACGATTCTGAGTCATTCAACCCCCAGCGCCGTCGTGTATTGATGGGCATGGGCGCCGCCGGCGTCGCCTTGGCCGGTTCGGCGCTGAGCTGCCCGGCCATGGCGGCCAGCCCCGCACAGGTCACCGAAGCTCCCAGCAGCGACCGCACCGAAGATCATCACGACTTCCACGGCAAACACCAGAGCGGCATCGTCACCCCGCGCCCGGCGTCGGGCATGTTGGTGGCATTTGATGTCTTGGCCAGTAACCGTGAAGACCTGGAGCGACTGTTTCGCACGCTCAACGAGCGCATCGCGTTTCTGATGAAAGGCGGCCCGGTGCCCCAGGTCGATCCGAAACTGCCGCCGGTGGATTCGGGGATTCTCGGCCCGATCGTCACGCCCGATAACCTGACCATCACCGTCTCGGTGGGTGCCTCTCTGTTCGATGAGCGTTTCAGTCTGGCGGACGTCAAACCCAAGCGCCTGACCCGCATGGTCGGCTTTCCCAATGACGCGCTGGAGGCCGATTGCTGCCACGGCGACCTGAGTCTGCAGTTCTGCGCCAACACCGCCGACACCAACATCCATGCCCTGCGCGACATCGTGAAAAACCTGCCGGACTTGCTGCTGGTGCGCTGGAAACAGGAAGGCAGCGTGCCACCCCAGGCCCCGGCGAAACCCGGCGTACCCGCGCAAAGCGCACGCAACTTCCTCGGTTTTCGCGACGGTTCGGCCAACCCCAATTCCAACGATGGCAACGCCATGGACCGCATCGTCTGGGTCCAGCCCGGCAGCGATGAACCGGCCTGGGCCGCTCATGGCAGCTATCAGGCCGTGCGGATCATCCGTAATTTTGTCGAGCGCTGGGACCGCACGCCCCTGCAGGAACAGGAAAGCATTCTCGGCCGGGTCAAAAGCACCGGCGCACCGATGGGCGGCAGCCATGAAACCGAGGTGCCCGACTACGCCAAGGATCCGCAAGGCAAGTTGACCAAACTCGACGCCCACATCCGCCTGGCCAACCCGCGCACCGCCGCGACCCAGGCCAACTTGATCCTGCGCCGGCCGTTCAACTACTCCAACGGGGTGAACAAGAACGGTCAGCTGGACATGGGCCTGTTGTTCATCTGCTACCAGGCGGATCTGGAAAAAGGCTTCATCACCGTGCAAACGAGGCTCAACGGCGAACCGCTGGAGGAATACCTCAAGCCAGTCGGCGGCGGGTACTTCTTCACCTTGCCCGGTGTCGTCGACGCCCAGGACTTTCTCGGTCGTTCACTGCTCAACGCTACTCAACCAAAAACAACAACCTGATCCACAACGGAGCCCTTCCATGAAAAAGTCGCCACTGGCACTCATGCTGACCCTAGGCTTGCTCAACACCCCGCTTTCGGCTTTCGCGGCGACGGCGCCGCTGGAGTTGGTGCAGCCGATTTCCGACTACAAGATCTACGTCACCGAACAACTGGATGAGCTGGCCAGCCACACCCGGCAGTTCACCGACGCGGTGAAGAAAGGCGACCTGGCCACCGCGAAAAAACTCTACGCGCCGACCCGGGTGTACTACGAGTCGATCGAGCCGATTGCCGAGCTGTTCAGTGACCTGGATGCATCCATCGACTCCCGTGTGGACGACCACGAAAAAGGCGTGAAGGCTGAAGACTTCACCGGCTTCCACCGCATCGAGTACTCGCTGTTCTCGGAAAACAGCACCAAAGGACTCGGTGAACTGGCGGACGGCCTGGACAAAGACGTCCAGGACCTGCAAACCCGCGTCGCCGGCCTGACCTTCCCGCCGGAAAAAGTCGTCGGCGGTGCCGCGGCCCTGCTGGAAGAAGTGGCTGCGACCAAGATCTCCGGCGAAGAGGATCGCTACAGCCACACCGACCTCTACGACTTCCAGGGCAACATCGACGGCGCGAAGAAAATCGTCGACCTGTTCCGTCCGCAAATCGAGAAACAGGACGCGGCGTTCGTCGCCAAAGTGGACAAGAACTTTGCCACGGTGAACACGATTCTGGCCAAGTACAAGACACCGGGCGGCGGTTTCGAGACCTATGACAAAGTGAAGGAAAACGACCGCAAGGCGCTGGTCGGGCCGGTCAATACGCTGGCTGAGGACTTGTCGACCTTGCGTGGGAAGCTGGGTTTGAACTGAGTTTTTGTAGCGCTTTGGCGGGCCTCTTCGCGAGCAGGCTCGCTCCCACAAGGGTGATGTGCCGAGCACAAATCCACTGTGGGAGCGAGCCTGCTCGCGAATGCTTTCTTACAAAATGCGGTAGAGCAACCGCTCGATCCGCACCCGACTCACACGCTTGAGAAACTTCGCCACACCCGCAGGGTACTCCGGCAATGTTTCCAGATCCTGATACCGCTCTATGCGCGTCGTGTGCTGGAAGATCTCTTTCAGTTCCCTGCGACGCGGCTCGAGCAGTTCGCCTTTCGGATCGTCGATCAGCAAGGCGTTTTCCAGATCGAGGCGGAACGCCCGCGGATTGAGGTTGTTGCCGGTCAGCAAGGTGTAGCGCTTGTCGATCCACATGCCCTTGAGGTGGTAGGTGTGATCGCCGTCCTTCCACAGGTGCAGGTTCAACTGGCCGCTGTCGATGTTGCGCTGATGGCGCTTGGCGAAGCGGCGCAGGCTGATTTCGTAGAGATATGGCAGCGCCGAAATGACCTTGAACGGTTCGCTCGGCGGGATGTAGAAGTCGTTGGCGGTCTTGTCGCCGACCACGATGTCGATCTTCACGCCTCGGGCGAGTGCCCGGTTGACTTCGCGGATAATCGCCAGCGGCAGGTTGAAGTACGGCGTGCAGATAGTCAGTTGCTGCTGGGTGCTGGCGATCAGCTCGCAAATCGCCCGGTTCAGCGGGTTGTTTTTGCCCACGCCGAGCAATGGGCAGACCGACAGGCCGCCCCTGTCCGTGGTGCCTTGCGTGGTGTCGTAGGCGGCATGCTTGAGGCGACTGCGCAGGTCGCCGATGTCGTTGCGCAGGCTGCGGGTGGTCGGCAGGTTCGGCAGATCCAGGCGATGCACTGCTTTGGAAGCCACCAGGCCATGCTGGACCAGGTGCTGCATGGAATCGGCCAGGTCACGGTTGTGCAGCAGGTGATAGCGGTCGTAGCGGTATTTGTCGAACTTGTGCAGATACACATTGTTCAGGCTGGCACCGCTGTAGATCACGCAGTCATCGATCACGAAGCCCTTCAGGTGCAGCACCCCGAACAATTCGCGGGTCTGCACCGGGACGCCGTACACCGGCACCACGCTTTCATGGGTGCGGGTCATTTCCTGATACCAGGCGGCGTTGCCCGGTTGCTTGCCGGCACCGATCAGGCCGCGCTGGGCACGCAGCCAGTCAACGACCACCACCACGTCCAGTTGCGGACGCGCCAGTTTGGCGGCGTGCAAGGCATCGAGAATTTCCTGGCCGGCCTCATCCTGTTGCAGGTACAGGGCGACGATATAGATGCGCTGGGTGGCGCTGGCGATTTTCTCCAGCAGGCAACGACGGAACTCGGCAGCGCCAGAGAGGATGGTGACGGCTTCGGCGGTCAGCGGAAAACTGCGCAGTTTGGGCAGCAGGGAACGTTTGAAAAGCAACGGCATAGGGCTCGCAATCGGGTCGAATCCAGAGAGTTTGAGAGCTTACACCATGGATGGGCTTCGGTCTTGTCAGCGTCTGTAATGGCCTCTTCGCGAGCAGGCTCGCTCCCACATTTGACATGCATTCCCTCTGTGGGAGCGAGCCTGCTCGCGAAGGCCATTTCACTGACAAAAAATATTTTCTTGACCAAGGAGAACGATCGTTCTACTGTTAGCCACATGAACGACATTACTAGCAACGACACACGCGACATCATTCTGGATGTCACCGAAAAGTTGATCTACAAAAGTGGCATCGCTGCCACCGGCATGGATCTTCTGGTGAAAACCGCCGGCGTCTCCAGAAAAAGCATCTACCGCTACTTCGCCAACAAGGAGGAGCTCACCGTCGCGGCCTTGCAACGCCGGGACCAACGCTGGATGCACTGGTACAGAAGCGCAGTCGACCAGGCCGAAACCCCGGCCGATCGCCTGCTCAACCTGTTCACCGTGCTCAAGTCCTGGTTCGTTTCCGAAGGCTTTCGCGGCTGTGCGTTCATCAACACCAGCGGCGAAACCGGCGACCCGCAAGATCCGGTTCGCCTGGTTGCCAAAGAGCATAAACAGAAACTGCTCGACTACGTGTGCGAGCTGTGTACCGAACATGGCGCCGAGGATCCGCAACTGCTGGCCAAACAGCTGCTGATCCTGATTGACGGCGCCATAACCGTGGCGCTTGTAATGGGTGATCACAGTGCCGCCGATAATGCGCAATGCATGGCGCGAAAGTTATTGGACCTGTAATAACTTAATCAAGCCCTTCAACTAGCTTGAACTTTAATTTTACGGAGACTTGAAATGTCTAACGCCGAAGTTCGTCCGCCATTGCCGCCCTTCACCCGTGAATCGGCTATCGAAAAAGTCCGCCTGGCCGAAGACGGCTGGAACTCCCGCGATCCGGAACGCGTATCGCTGGCCTACACCCTGGACACCAAATGGCGTAACCGCGCCGAGTTCGCCTACAACCGTGAAGAAGCCAAGGGCTTCCTGACCCGTAAATGGGCCAAGGAACTGGACTATCGACTGATCAAGGAACTGTGGGCCTTTACCGATAACCGCATCGCGGTGCGCTATGCCTATGAATGGCACGACGATTCGGGCAACTGGTTCCGTTCCTATGGCAACGAAAACTGGGAGTTCGACGAGAACGGCTTGATGGCCAACCGGTTTGCCTGCATCAACGACATGCCGATCAAGGAAAGCGACCGCAAGTTCCACTGGCCGCTGGGGCGTCGTCCGGATGATCATCCGGGGCTGTCGGACCTGGGCCTGTAATTTCACACTGTCCAACCTGTGGGAGCGAGCCTGCTCGCGAAGGGGCCGTCAGATTCAACATCCATGTTGACTGATGCACCGCTTTCGCGAGCAGGCTCGCTCCCACAGGGGGGAAGTGCGTTAACCAATGTGGGAGCGAGCCTGCTCGCGAAGAGGCCACACAGGTCGCCGCAGATCGTGGATATCGGTAAGATACCTGCCCTTCCCCGCAGCCCCTTGCTGCACCCTGCCGATTAAGCCGATTCCATGCCTTTCGAACTCAGCGTTGACCTCACCACCCTGGCCATTCTGGCCCTTGTCGCTTTCATTGCCGGTTTCATCGATGCCATTGCCGGCGGTGGTGGCCTGTTGACCACCCCGGCGTTGCTCACGGCGGGTCTTCCGCCCCATCTGGTGCTGGGCACCAACAAACTCAGTTCGACCTTCGGCTCGGCGACCGCCAGCTTCACCTTCTACCGTCGCAAGCTGTTCCACCCCAAACAGTGGATGCACGCCATCGTCGGCACCCTGGTCGGCGCGCTGACCGGTGCGGTGGTCGCGCATTACCTGCCGGCCGAATGGCTGAACAAGATGCTGCCGGTGATCGTCTTCGCCTGCGGACTTTACCTGCTGTTTGGCGGTACACCGAAAGCGCCGCTGGACAGCGATGCGCCGATCAAGAAGAAGTGGCAATCGAGCCAGGGCTTCAGCCTCGGTTTCTACGATGGCGTGGCCGGTCCCGGCACCGGAGCGTTCTGGACCGTCAGCAGCCTGCTGCTCTACCCCATTGATCTGGTCAAGGCCAGCGGCGTGGCGCGCAGCATGAACTTCGTCAGCAACATCGCGGCGCTGTCGGTATTCATATTTTCAGGGCAAGTGGACTGGATCATCGGCCTGTGCATGGGCCTGTCGGTGATGGTCGGGGCGTTCTTCGGCGCTCGCACCGCCATCAGTGGCGGCGCGAAGTTCATCCGTCCGGTGTTCATCACCGTGGTGCTGGGGCTGACCGTGCGGCTAGCCTGGCAACACTGGTTCAGCGTGGCCTAAACGCCGCGCCACATAGATGTCGATCAGGTAACGGGCAATCGAGCGCGACGCCGGCAACGGCGGCAGCGCGTGGACGTTGAACCACTGGGCGTCTTCGATCTCGTCTTCCTGGCAGACGATCTCGCCACCGGCGTATTCGGCATGGAAGCCGAGCATCATCGAATGCGGGAACGGCCAGCACTGGCTGCCCATGTATTGGATGTTCTTCACCTCGATCCGCACTTCTTCACGCACCTCGCGAATCAGGCAATCCTCGGCCGATTCGCCAGGTTCGGCAAACCCCGCCAACGTGCTGTAGACCCCGGTGACGAAACGCGGCGAGCGTGCCAGCAGCACTTCATCGCCACGGGTCACCAGCACGATCATGCTCGGCGAAATGCGCGGATAACTGCGCAAATCGCACGGCTGGCAGTACATCGCCCGCTCCCGCGGCACCTGGATCATCGCCTGGCCGCAGTTACCGCAAAAGCGGTGCTCACGGGCCCAGGTACCGATCTGCGCGGCATAACCCAGGACCTTGTAGAGCGTGTGATCGCCTTCGAGCATGAACGCCCGCAAGCCTTTCCAGTTGCAGCCCGGCACTTCGCCGGGATTGCGCAACTCCAGCAGGTACACCGGCTCGCCGTCGAGGTGACCGATGCCATGCTCGGCGAGCACCGACAGTTCCTGGCGCTTGAGCCATTCACGGGGGAACAGCGCGCCATTGTCATCGAACAGAAAGCCTTCGGGGCTGCGTGCCACGGCCCAGCCGCCAGGTTGATCGGTGTCCAGAACTGCAGTGGTCCAGCGTGAAGTCATTTTTCAATCAATCCAGAAATTCGGGTTTCTGTTTGCTCATATGGGCGGCCATGGCCACGCGCAAATCGGTGGATTGCAGCATGGCGGCGTTCCAGGTGGCAACGTATTCCAGGCCGTCGTCGATGCGATGATCGCGCATGTAGCTGATCATTTCCTTGGTGCCGGTGACGGCGATCGGTGACTTGCTCGCGATCTCGCGGGCAATGCCCATGACGCCATCGAGCAGGCTGGCGGTGTCGCTGTAGACGCGATTGACCAGGCCCATGCCACGGGCTTCTTCGGCGCCAAAGGTGCGACCAGTGTAAGCCAGTTCACGCAGCATGCCGTCACCAATGATTCGCGGCAAGCGTTGCAGCGTGCCAACGTCGGCGGCCATGCCGATGTCGATTTCCTTGATCGAGAACTGCGCATCTTCGGCCGCGTAGCGCATGTCGCACGCAGCGATCAGGTCGATGGCACCGCCCAGGCAATACCCCTGAATGGCCGCCAGCACCGGTTTGCGGCAGTTGTCGACGGCGTTGAAGGAGGCTTGCAGGTTGAGGATCTTGCGGCGCAGCAGACGCGCATTGCGTCCGACGTCCTTGCCCAGCTCATTGGCTACGTTGGCCAGCATCATCAGGTCGATGCCCGAGGAGAAATGCTTGCCGGCACCGCTGAGCACCACCACGCGCACTTCGTCGGTGTCGTCGATCCACTGGAAAATCTCGACGATTTCGCTCCAGAACGCGGCGTTCATCGAGTTGATTTTCTCCGGGCGATTGATCTGCACATGAGCGATTTTATCGACCAGTTCGACGCTGAACGCGGTGTATTGAGACATGCCGGTGATCCTTTTAGCGGGCAAAAAAGAGGCCCGACTATAACAAGGCAGGATGGGTTGCAGTAAGGCCGTGGTTCGGCCAAATGCGGGACTGCTCTTAGACATCGGGTGTCTGGGCTGGCCCCTTCGCGAGCAGGCTCGCTCCCACATTTGAAATGCAATCCCCTGTGGGAGCGAGCCTGCTCGCGAAGGCCGCGCCGTCGATTCAACTGGCCTTCACCGCCACAAACACCGCCGTCTCATAAGGCACGGTCACCACTTCCCGCCCCCTCAACTCTGGCTCGCCCGCAATCATCGCCCGGATCTGCTCATCAACCTTCGCCCGCTCAACCTCCGGCAGCGCCGCAATGAAACTGGTCGAGCGCGCCCGATTGAAGATCACATCTTCCGGCGAGCCGGTGTGGCCATGGCTGAAGCGCTGCCCCTGTAACGGCCCGAACGCCGGGTGCGGGAAGGCCGTGCGCCAGGCACCGGTGTAATAACGCGGCGTATCGCCTTCATGCGCGTTGACGATCGCATCCAGTTTTGGCACCCAACCGACGCGGGTGTCACGCAGGTTCCACACCAGCCCCAACCGGCCGCCGGGCTTGAGCACACGGGCGATTTCGTCGAGGGCGTCCTTGCTCGCGAACCAGTGGAACGCCTGGGCGCAGACCACCACGTCCACCGATTCGTCCGGAAGCGGCAGGTCCGTCGCGGTGCCGTTTACGGCCAACACGTCGGGAAACGCCGTGGAGAGTTTTTCCAGCATCTGCGCCACGGGCTCCACGGCGATCACCTGCGCGCCGGTTGCCACCAGACGCCCCGTGAATTTGCCGGTACCGGCTCCCAGGTCGACCACGGCGGCCTGCGCGTTCAGCCCAAGGGTGCCCGTCAACCAATCGGCCACCTGCGGCGGGTAATCCGGGCGACCGCGTACGTAAGTATCGGCGCCCGTCTTGTAACCCGCGGCCGCGGCGTGGTGAACCTGATCGTTCATGGCGGATCTCCAGTTCAATGATGGATGACAACGAGCATAACCCGTCGATTTGAGCTTTCCTTAAGCAGAACGCCGCAAAAAAATGAATAATTGTTCACACTGTGGTGTTCATAGATTGCTGGCCGCCGACTTCCGTGGAGCATGCCCATGAATAGCCGTTTTTCGATTTTCACCGCACCGCTGATATTCGCTGTCGTGTTGGCCGGCTCACAGGCATGGGCCAACGGCGAGGAAGAGACGCCCGCCAAACCCCAGTGCCCCAGAGGACAGGTCTTCGACAAGAAGGCCCGCAAATGCGTGGTGCAGACCAGCAAGTTGGTGCCGGACGCCGACCGCACCGATTACGCGTATCAACTGGCCAAGCACGGGCGCTACGAAGAGGCCTTGGCGCTGCTCGATACGCTCAAAGACCCCAATACCGCCAAAGCCTTGAACTATCGTGGCTACGCGACGCGTAAACTGGGGCGTACCGACGAAGGCATCAGTTATTACCTGCAATCGGTCAAACTCGATCCACACTACGCCAAGGTCCGCGAATACCTGGGCGAAGCCTATGTGATCAAGGGTCGGCTGGATCTCGCCCAGGAGCAGTTGCAACAGATCAAATCGATTTGCGGCGGCACCGCCTGCGAGGAATACCAGGACCTGGCTGAAGCCATCAACGACTCATCGAAAACCTGATACCCCGAAATAACGGAGGCCGTTATCGCCAGCGATCAGGCAATACGGGCAGAATTGGGTCAGCACCTGGCGCGTTTGTGGCGTTACGGGCTGCTGTTGTCCAGGCAAAGACATGTCGCCGAAGACCTGGTGCAAGCCACCTGTGTGCGGGCACTGGAACGGGCCGGGCAATTCGAGTCGGGGACGCGCATGGACCGCTGGCTGATGAGCATTCTGCATTCGGTCTGGCTCAACGAAGTGCGCGCCCGGCGGGTGCGTCAAGGTCAAGGCACGATAGAGGGCGAAGAAGTGTTGTCGTTCGACGGTGAGTACGCAGCGCAAACCCATGTCCTGGCGGCACAAGTCATCCGCCGTGTCGATGCGTTGCCCGAAGCCCAGCGCGAAACGGTATTTCTGGCCTACGTCGAGGGATTGTCCTACCGCGAAGTGGCCGAGGTGCTGCAAGTCCCCATCGGCACCGTGATGAGCCGCCTGGCCGCCGCCCGGGGCAAACTCGCCGAATACCCGCCCCTGCATTGCGTGCCGAATCCCTCCAGCGGAGAACGTCGATGAACGCGCGAATCCCGGATGAGCAACTGGTGGCTTATCTGGACGACCAACTCGACAGCGAACAGCGCCAGCGTATCGACGACGCCATCGCCGAAGACCCGATGCTGGGCCTGCGCCTGCAATGGTTGAACCGCAGCAGCCTGCCGTTCAAGGCGGCCTATGACGAACTGGGACGCCAGGCGCCGGTGATTCGCCTGCAAGCCATGCTCGACACCCTGCCCTCGCCAGCCCGGCCTGCACTCAATCGCCGCTGGTTCCTCGCGGCGGCCGCGGGGTTGGTATTCAGCGGCGTGCTGGCGGACCGTTTGTTCCTCGGCTGGCAAACCAGCCAGCAGAAAAGCAACTGGCGCCAATTGGTGGCGGACTACATGGTGCTTTACGTGCCGGAAACCCTCGACCACCTGCCCAGCGACGAAGCCACCCAACGCTCGCAACTGCGCACCATCGATGCGCGCCTGGGCCTGAACCTCGCGCCCGCGCAGTTGGCCTTGCCCCGTGCCGAACTCAAACGCGCACAAATCCTCGAGTACGACGGCGTGCCGATCGCCCAGATCAGCTACCTCGATCTCGTTCATGGCCCGATGGCGCTTTGCGTCACGCGCTCCAACGGTGGCAACCGGCATTTCGCCCGGGAACGCCGACACGAGATGAACATTGTCTATTGGGCCGACCTGGAGCATGCGTGGATGTTGATCGGGCGTAATCCGATGGCGAATCTGGAAGAAATGGCCAAAGCGCTGCGCACCCGGCTGAACACCTGATGATCAGGCTGACGCCTGCCTTCCGTGGCGGCAGCCAGACTCACCTTTAAATGTCTTTGCTGACGATGGGCCCCGGATTGCCCGCCTCGTCTTCTCCAAACGCGCAGACACGCCACTGCCTATCCTTTGATAAATAGAAGCTAACGTCGTATGCCTGGTATCCGTCCATATTTGCGCATTCTGTCGTGGACTGCGGACCGTATTTGATGTTGGCGCGCGCGTTTTCATTCGCTGTGAGCTGCAATAACACCCCCCACCTATCGCCATTTTCCTGCACTGCGATCTCGGGTACATGGACAGGGGGAGTGTTATCAATTTCACGCAATTTAACCGTGGCATATGGCATGGGTTGCGAAGCAGTTTCATCAGGTTTGATACCAATCACGCACATGGACCTGACCCCCTCCTCCGGACCGACGGGAAGTTCGATAAGCGGCTGGTCTGCCGCTCTCAAGGGCGCACCATATCCTTTGGCCAGTTCACATCGAGTTGAGTAGGCGGGACCAGTTTTGTAGCGAATGAACTCAAAACCATCGTTAATCTTCAAGTTCCATTTGGCAGGTTGCACATTGCCGTCTTCACCCTTGATTTGAGCTTGGGTGGACCACGACCCCGTTCGCTCCAGGGCTACCCCGGTACCAGGATCCAGTTTGCTCAGATCAAGGGTATTGTCACTTTCAAGCGCCTTGAGGATGGAGCCAACCGAAACAAAATAAACCGCTTCCGGACGACTGATGACGCCGTTTGCGTTGACTTCACAAGGGCGTCCCCATCCACAGCCATTGAAGTTGGGCGTTACGGCCGTGGACAATACGCCGATCACGCGGGTGCCGTCCTTCGCGAAGACTGGGGCCCCTGAAGATCCCCCGTACACTCCGATGCAATCGGTAGGTATGGCTTGCGGAAAAAACCAGGGTGTATCTTCACGAATGGGTTGAAACCCTTCGAAAACGGCTTGAGGCGACAGGGCCTGGCAGATCGAATGACGAAGGAAAAACCCTCCGGGGAATAAGCCCATTGGTATGTGTACCGCTTCGTTCGTGCTATCCGTAGTCTTCAACTCCTCCAATAACAGCGGTTTTATTCCTAGCGACTTCATAAAGCCATAAGTCACCCCAAGTTCCATGACCGCAACATCAGTCGATTTCATCGTGGAATACACAATCCGTTCGATCGGCACCTGCACGTGCTCATCTTTGTTGTCATGAAAATATTTGGCGGTGAACTTCCAACCTTCGCCCATGGGTTGATCGATAACAACCTCATTGTCACCCGTCATTCTCGCGCAATGTCCGGCAGACAAAATTCTTGCACGTTGGTTGTCGTTCGGGGTTTCGCTGCTGGCAAACAGCGTGGCGGTGCAATTCCACCCCTCGCCTTTGGTCCCGTGCAATCTGCCCACCGCAAAAAACCGTTCCGATCCGGGGGCGCTGACTGAGAGTAAGGGTGCAATCCCGGCGTTGGCTGATGCTTTTGGATTGGAGACCGGCACCGGCATGCTATCGACCCGATTGGCACAGGCCCCAAGGCTTGAAAGGAAAATCGCTATCACAGAACACTGCAAAGCGATCGTCGCGAACCGGGCGTTGATGTCCATCGGTACACTCCCTGTCGATCAGTGTTCTTTGGTTGAATGACCAAACACTGTGGGTGTAGTGAACCACTGGCAAACAACTCGGACTACTGTCAGAAGTAACAGGTCAGTGCACTTTTCCGGTATGAATCAATACCGTCGGTCGAATCAAAAGTTACCTTTACAACTTTGTAGCCAACCACAACCGGAACCGCGCCCCGCCCAACGGTGACGCTTCGACCGTGAGCGTCCCCCCCTGAGCCTCCAGCGCCCGGCGACTGATCGCCAGCCCCAGACCGAAGCCGCCCGTGGCACGATCGCGGCTGCGGTCCAGGCGGTAGAATGGCTCGAAAATCCGCTCCCGCTCGTCATCCGGTATGCCGATGCCGTCATCGTCGACCCAGATTTCACACCCTTTGGGGCACACCTTCACGCCGATCTGAATGCGCTTTTCGCAGTAACGCATGGCGTTGCGCAGCAGGTTCTGCAAGGCGCGGGCGGTCAGGCGCGGGTCGAGGGTGAAACGTTCGAGCTGGCCGTGCAGCAGCACGTCGATGACGATGTCCGGTGATTGTTCTTCATCGACGCTGCCCAGAATGCTGTCGATGAATTCGTCCAGCGACACCTCGACCTGTTCTGGCACCCGCGCCGGGTTTTGCAGGCGGCTGTAGGACAGCAGTTCCAGCACCAGTTCATCGAGTTCGCGAATGTGATCCACCAGGCCTTGCAGGCGTTCGCGACTGGCGGCTGGCAAGTCGTCGGACAGGGCAAGGGCCAGGCCGAAATCCAGGCGCGTCAGCGGTGTGCGCAGTTCGTGGGACACGGCATTGAGCAGATCGCGCTGCTGGTTCAACAGGTTCTCGATATCGCCGGCCATGGTGTCGAACACGTTGGCCAGGCTGCCGATGTTGGAGCTGGGGGCAATCTGCGTGCGTTCGCTCAAGTGGCCCTTGCCGAAGCGCTCGGCGGTGCCTTTAAGTCGTTCCAGGTCGCGCCAGTGCGGGCGCAACCACAGCAACAGGCACGCGAGCATGGTCGCGCCGATCAGCACGTTGATGCTCCAGTACAGCAGGCTGACGTCCATCGGGTCCGGCGGCACCACCATTTGCACCACCGCGTGCTCGTTCAGCGGCGCCACCGCCAGGGTGCGCCAGCCCCAGTCACCGATGCGCACGACGTTCTCGCCACGCTGCAATCGCTGCTGTTCATCAAGGGAAAACGCATGATCGTCGTTGGCGCTGAGCACGATGTGCAGCGGATGGAAATCCTTGTCCATTTCCGCCGCCAGCGCCGGCCACTGTTCGGTGGGGACGGCCTTGAACTGTTTGACGATCAGGGTTTGCAGTCCCCGGGAGTAATCGAGGTTGTAGGTCAGGAAACGCTCGTGGAAAACCTTGATCACCAGGTCCGGCACCAGGTAGATCGCTGCGCTGTACGAAATGATCGTCACCAGGTACAGGCGAAACAGGAGTCTGAACATGGCCTCAGTATTCCCACTCGGAACGGCTGAACAGATAGCCCTTGCCCCACACGGTCTTGATCTTGCGCGCCTCGCCGGCGTTGTCGTCGAACTTGCGCCGCAGCTTGGAGATCGCCACGTCCACCGAGCGATCGGTGCCATTGAACTCGATGCCGCGCAGGCGCTGCAGGATCTGGTCGCGGCTCAGCACTTCGCCGGCATGCCGGGCCAGCACTACCAACAGGTTGTACTCGCCACTGGACAGCTCCACCGGTTGATCGCGCCAGGTCACGGTGCGCTCGGACAGGTCGATGCACAGGTTGCCCATGAGGATGCGGTCGTTGGCGGTCTGCGGTTCGCTGAGGCTGCTGCGGCGCAGCAAGGTGCGCACCCGGGCCAGCAGCACCCGGGGTTCGCAGGGTTTGGTGACGTAGTCGTCGGCGCCCATTTCCAGGCCCAGCACCTGGTCATGGCTGTCGTCACGGGCGGTGAGCATCAGGATCGGCAGCGTCGCCGAATCGGCGCGCAGCAGGCGACAAACCTGCAAGCCGTCGAGGCCGGGCAGCATCAGGTCGAGGATCACCAGGTCCGGCGGACTGACCCGGGCCCGTTCGCGCACCTGGTCGCCACGACCGATCACGCTGACGGAGTAGCCGTTGCGTTCCAGGTAACTGGCGATCAGTTCGGCTAGGGCGGTGTCGTCTTCGACCAGGAAGATGTTGGGCATGGGGTGTTTCCAGAAAGTGCAGTGGCGCCAGATAGACCGCTTTCGCGAGCAGGCTCGCTCCCACAGTTGAAATGCATTCCCCTGTGGGAGCGAGCC
>NZ_JABFMU010000014.1 GCF_013359695.1 Pseudomonas sp. C2B4 | reverse complement strand
TTCCGAAACCCCAATTGCGAAAGCAGTTGGGGTTTTGTTTTGCCCGCAGGAAAGTGGCGTGTCGAAAGCTCGGTTTCTCCCCCTATGTCCAAGGCTCTATCGCAAGGCAAATAACACGATTACGCATCTCTTGCTTCAAGAGAACGCCACCACTGGCCGATAACCATACAGTCACAAGGTCTTCATTTCTCGCAGTCTCTGCTCAAGAGAAATCGCTTGATAGCATATGGCTACTAGCTATCATCTGCGCGCGTGAAGGGGCAGTGAAGCTGATCTTGTCCATTTAGTTGCCTTTCGGTACTTCTTCTTAAATTGCCTGGAAATCTTCGATGCTGTCGTATCACCAAAAGAGTTTTCTGATCGTCGATGATTTTTCGGATTTCCGCAGTTCCGTGAGGTCCATGTTGCGGGAGTTGGGTGTCAAGGATGTGGATACGGCCGACACCGGCGAGCAGGCACTGAAAATGTGTTCGCAGAAGTCCTACGATTTCATCCTGCAGGATTTCCATTTGGGCGATGGCAAGAAGAACGGTCAGCAGGTGCTCGAAGACCTGATGATTGAGAAGCTGATCAGCCATGAAAGTGTATTCGTCATGGTCACCGCCGAAACCAGCCAGGCTATGGTGCTCAGTGCGTTGGAGCACGAACCCGACGCTTATCTGACCAAACCCTTCAACCGTTCCGGGCTGGCCCAGCGCCTTGAGCGCCTGGAGCAGCGCAAGACCTTGCTCAAGCCCATTCTGCAGGCCCTCGACCGTGGAAAACCGGTTGAAGTGCTCAATGCCTGCATTGCGCTGTGCAAGCAAGATATTCGTTATTCGCCCTTGTGCCTGCGCTACCGCGCGGATGCGCTGCGCGACCTTAATCAGAATGAAGCGCTGGAGCGTCTTTACGACAGCATCATTGCTGATCGACCTCTGCCTTGGGCATTTGCCGGGCTAGGCAAGTTATTGTTCAAGCGTGGCCAGGTTGCGCAGGCCAAGGGCGTCTATGAGAAGGCGCTGAAAGTTTTCCCCATGATGCCGGCGCTCTACGATGGCATGGCGGATGTATTGGTCGCCGAAGGGGATACCAGGGCTGCCCAGAAAGTATTGGAAGAGGCGATTCGTCTGTCACCGTTGGCAGTACGTCGTCAGGCGCAGTTGGGCAAGTTGGCGATGACTAACGAAGATTTTGACACTGCTTCCAAAGCCTATCGTCAGGCGGTTAACCAGGGCGCTCAATCGCGTTTCAAGGACGCTGAAAGTAACCTTGGGCTAGCCCATGCCTTGATCAGCAAAGGTAGCGAAAAAGGCCTTGATACCCGGACCCGACTGGAAATCAATACAACGCTTAGTGCGGTGGCCAAGGAGAATCCGTCTGACCCCGGACTGCAAATCCGCGCACGGTTGATGAAGGCCACCAGTCTGTTGCTCAACGATGCCGAGACCGCTGAAAAGCTCACCGAGCAGGCGTTGATGCGTCTCGACGGCATGGAGCAGTTTATGAGTGCCGAGGCGGCGCTATTGGTGGCCAAGCAGTTGCAAATGCTGGGTCAGGCGGAAGCCGGCACCTCAATGCTGAAAAACTGTGCGGAAATTTACGGTGACGATCCGGCCGTCATGAAGGACATCGCCAAGCTCACGGATGACCCAACCATCCTCAACTCCGGTAACGCCGCCGCCGATCTCAACCGGCAAGGCGTTCGCGTGTACAAGACCGGCAACCTGGTCGAAGCCCGCGACGTGTTCCGCAAAGCCTTGGCACTGCAGCCGAAGAACATCAGCATTGCGTTGAACATGGCACAGGCACTGCTGCATGGCACGGATACCAGTGTGCCGTCGGCCGAACTTGAGGAGTGTCGAACCTGCCTGAAAATGGTCGGTTTGATGCCTGATACCGATGCGCGTTATCCGCGTTATCAGAAGCTGAAAAGCAAGGCGTTTGGCGAATGAACGACAATCAGCAGAGCCTGGATTTCTCTACGGTGATCGCATCCACCGTGCATGATATGAAGAACTCGTTAGCCATGCTGATGCAGGCCCACAGTCAATGGTTGGCAAACCTTCCCGACCCGACACGGCAGACGCCGGAGCAGGGCGTGATCGAGTTCGAGTTTGCGCATCTCAACGGCATGCTCGTGCAGTTGCTGGGCCTGTATAAGCTCGGTGTCAATCAGATGCCGCTGCAACCGGCTTATCACGAGCTCGATGACTTCATCGAAGCGCAGCTGGCTTGTCATCAGGATGTCTTTGCCAGTCGCGGTATTGCCGCGACCTTCGAAGTCGATCCCTTGAGCCCTTTGGGTTTCTTCGATCGAGAGCTGATCGCTTCGGTTCTTGCGAATAGCATCAACAATGCCATCCGTTACGCCCGTCATGCGGTGTTGATCAGCGTCAGCGACGAGGCTGGGCAAGTGGTGTTGACCATCAATGACGATGGCGAAGGTTACCCTGCCGAAATGATCGAGCGTCAGGCGGACTATGTGCAAGGCATCAACCACAGCAGTGGCAGCACTGGGCTGGGGTTGTATTTTGCCGGTCGGATAGCGGCGTTGCATCAGCGCAATGGCATTGGCGGGCGTACCGAAATCAGCAATGGTGGCCCATTGGGCGGTGGCGTCTTCCGCCTCTATTTGCCCTGATGTTATTGCTTGGACTTGAAGCTTTTTGTTTGACGCTGCTTGATATTCCGAACACGCGGAGCCTATTTTGTACAGGTCGCCGTTCGCGGCTCGCACAATAACAAGGATTGCGTCATGACAAGCGATGGCCTGAGTTCATTCGCGGAGCGTTTGACGGGCATTGATGAGATTGAATGTGTCACGCCGGATTTGAATGGCGTGCCACGGGGTAAAGTGATGACCGCCGAGGGTTTCCTCGAGGGACGGCGTTTGCAGATGGCGCGGGGTGTGCTGCTGCAATGCATCATGGGCGGATATCCGCCAGCGCGTTTTTACGGCAGTGATGACGGCGACCTCGCACTGGTTCCAGACCCGGAGCAAATCCATCGCTTGCCCTGGAGCAAGCCACCACGTGCATTCGCCATTTGCGACGCAGATGAGTTGAGCGGTGTGAGCTCCAATCTGTCGACCCGCGGCCAACTCAAGGCGGTTATCAAGCGCTACAAGGCTCTCGGCCTGGCACCGGTCGTGGCGACGGAGCTGGAGTTCTTTGTCTTCGCGCCCAACACCGACCCGACGCAACCCTTCCAGCCGCCGCTTGGCCTGGACGGTCGTCGCGAAGACGGCCATTCGGCGTTCAGCGTCAGTTCCAATAACGGCCTGCGGCCGTTTTTCAGCGAAGTCTATGAATGCATGGCGGCCTTGGGCCTGCCTCGCGATACCTTCATGCATGAGATGGGCGTCAGCCAGTTCGAGATCAACCTGTTGCACGGCGATCCGTTGTTGCTGGCCGACCAGACTTTTCTGTTCAAGCATTTACTGAAAGAAGTCGCACTCAAGCAGGGCCTCACGGTGGTCTGCATGGCCAAGCCGTTGGCACATACACCTGGCAGCTCGATGCATATTCACCAGAGCATCGTCGACACCGGAACGGGACGTAACGTGTTCAGTGATGAGACCGGCCAGCCCACGGCGGCTTTCCGCCATTTCATCGGTGGTCAGCAGGCCTGCATGGCGGATTTCACCGCACTGTTTGCGCCGAACGTAAATTCGTATCAGCGCTTGTGCCATCCCTACGCATCACCGAATAATGCCTGCTGGTCCCATGACAACCGGGCAGCGGGTTTGCGCATTCCAGCCAGTTCGCCGGTTGCTCGTCGGGTCGAGAACCGCTTGCCAGGCGCTGACGCCAATCCATACCTGGCGATTGCCGCCAGCCTGGCCGCGGGGTTGTATGGCATTGAAAACAAGCTGGATCCGAGCGAACCGATTCAGGGTGAATTTCAGGTACCGGATAATCTTTCACTACCCTGTACCTTGCACGCTGCCCTTGAGCGTCTGAAGCGTAGCCAATTGGCGAAGGAACTGTTCAGCAACGAGTTCATCGAAGGTTACATTGCTTCGAAGACCATGGAGTTGACCAGCTTCCATGATGAAATTACTCCCTGGGAACGGCGTGTTCTAGCCGCCCAGGCCTGACGCATCATCCATCTCGGGCTATCGTTTCGGTAGTCCGATTTCTCACCGCAAGGAGCCGCTCGGAACGCCGATGCGCCAAATCTGGAAACCCTTTCGAGCGCTGTATTTCGCCTCGCTGATGATGTTGATCGGCTCCGGCTTGCTGAGTACCTACCTGGGCTTGCGTCTGGCGGCCGATCACGTCGACAGTCTGTGGGTCGGTGCGTTGATGGCTGCCAACTATTTCGGCCTGGTGCTGGGCGGCAAGATTGGTCACCGGTTGATTGCCCGCGTCGGGCACATTCGCGCTTATTCGGCCTGTGCCGGGATCGTCGGTGCGGCGGTGCTTGGTCACGGTTTGGTGGACTGGCTGCCGGCCTGGATATTTCTGCGGGTTATCGTCGGTCTGGGCATGATGTGCCAATACATGGTCATCGAGAGCTGGCTTAACGAGCAGGCCGAAGCTTCGCAGCGCGGCACGGTTTTCAGTGGGTACATGATCGCGTCGTACCTGGGCCTGGTGTTGGGGCAGCTGATTCTGGTCATGCATCCGGGGCTGGGCCTGGAGCTGTTGATGCTGGTGGCCCTGTGCTTTGCCTTGTGTCTGGTGCCAGTGGCCCTGACGCGACGGATTCACCCGGCGCCGCTGCATCCGGCGCCGATGGAGCCGCGATTCTTCATCAATCGCGTGCCGCAGTCCCTGAGCACTGTGCTGGGGGCGGGGCTGATCATTGGCTCGTTCTACGGTCTGGCACCGCTGTATGCCTCGCAACAAGGGTTGTCTACGGAGCAGGTCGGTCTGTTCATGGGTAGCTGCATTTTCGCCGGGCTGGTGGTGCAGTGGCCGTTGGGCTGGTTGTCCGACCGCTATGATCGGGCCCTGTTGATCCGCTGTTTTGCCTTGGTTCTGGCGCTTGCTGCATTGCCACTGGCGATCCTGAAGCAGGTGCCGCTAGAGGTGCTGTTTATCGCCGGTTTCCTCTGTTCGCTGGTGAAGTTCTGCTTGTACCCGCTGGCGGTCGCGTTCTCCAATGACCATGTCGAGGCGGATCGTCGGGTGTCGCTGACGGCGATGCTGTTGGTCACCTATGGCGTCGGTGCCAGTGTCGGGCCGTTGGCGGCGGGGGTGCTGATGAAGTTGTTCGGCAGCCAGATGCTGTATGCCTTCTTCAGTTTCTTTGCGTTGGTGCTTGTGTGGCGAATTCGTCCGAAAGCGGTCACCAATCTGCATCAGGTCGACGATGCGCCGCTGCATCACGTGGCCATGCCGGACAGCATGTCGAGTTCGCCGCTGGTCGCTTGCCTTGATCCGCGGGTCGACGAGCAAGTGGTTCAGGATCAGATGCAGAACCCGGTACCTTCTGAACCGGCTCCCGAGCCGGAGGCGCAATCCGATACGCCTCCTGAGGACCCGGATTCGGGTAGGGAGCAAGGTTTCACCGAGGCCAGGCCATAACCCCAGGCATAAAAAAACGGGCAGTCACCGCAAGGGACTGCCCGTTTTTTGTTGTGACGTTGTATCAGAGGTCGTCTTTGTCGAAGCGCCGTGCTTCGCGTTGCAGCTGATAGACGAACCGCTCGACCTGCCGTTGCACCAGTCCGCTCATGTTATGGAAGCGTACACCGGCGAAGGTGGTGGAGATTTTTTCTTCGAAGTGCAGGTAGCGCAGTTCTACCGGCGCCGTCATCTTGCCGAAGGGCAGGGCGGCCATGAAGCGCTCATACACCTGACCCAATTGCAGGCTGCCGGTGATGTCGCCGGAAAAGCGCAACTTGCAACCGGTGGCCGAGATATCCAGCAGTTTTCCGCTGAGCGATGCCTTGAGCTTATCGCCATCCAGCTCGACGTCGACCAACTGTGCCAGCTTCAGCGCGGCACGAAATGCGTTGCGGCGTTGGTGGTAGACGACTTCGTCGGGCAACTTGCCACGGTAGCAGCGAGTTCCGCCGGACTCATCGATGGTCAGCGGGCCGTTGCTTTCCCAGGCGATGCGAACGCCTTCGTGGAAGCCTTCAACCTTGAACGGTTCGCCAGCCAGCAGGAAGCGTTCGCCGTCTCGGGGAATCATTTCGTCCAGGGCAATCATGTTGCTATCGCGGTCAATGTCCACCAGATAACTCTGGAAGCGCTGGCTGCGCTCGTGGAACGTGATGATCAGCGGGTCATGGCTTTCTTGCAGTTGGCGAAGGTTGCCGGAGATTTCCAGGGGCGTGCTGAGCACCTTGGGTGGCTGCGGAGCATCGTCCGCATTTAAGGCATTGGACACGGTTAATCAATCTCCAGACAAATTTTGACTACGGCTAGCCAGCATTTTGCCAGCATGTTTCGAGTCTTGATAGAGCGGGCTCATCGACGGGCTCAAGCCTGACTGAGCGGGCGCGGTTTCACAAGCTTGGAAAATGTTCCGCTGGCGTCATAGAGTGCTGGAGGTTCACCGCCGGTAAGGATTTTCAGCTGGGTGGCCGTAGCGGCCTGCTGCACCCGAATCGACTGGCCGTTGTTGGCATTGGCGGCCTGACATTGGGCCAGAAGATCGGTCAGTACATCGCTTTGCGCCAGCAGCGCTTCGCCCACGCCCGACTGGCTGGCCAGTTGCTCCAGGCCGCTGCGGTTGGTTGGCAGGTTGAGGCTGGCGAGGAGTTCGCTGCGCTTGCGGCCATGCTGTTCAAGCAAAATGATCAATGCCTGCTTCTGCGCCAGAATGTCTTCCAGCAGGTACATGTCGCGACCATGCAAGGCGAGGGATTCGGTACGCAATAACTCCAGCAGTTGTTGCGCTGGAGCAAAATCGTCAGTGATCAGTTGCAGTAAATTAGTGTCGTGCATGGCTGGCCTTGGGTTTTAAGCGTCCAAAAGCCTGGCGCGGGCCGTAGCCTAGCGCTGGGCTTCGAAGTTGAGCAGTTTGCTGGCTACACGGTTGCTGTCGACTTTATAGCTGCCATCGGCAATCGCTGCTTTCAACTCGGCCACTCGGGCTTTGTCGACGACAGGCTGATCGCGCAGCGTATCAGTGACCTTCTGCAACTGTTGAGCCTCATTGCTGAGATGTACCGATTCCCCGACTGTAGCGGTACCGACCTGTTCGGCCGGGGTATTCAGCGGCGCGGATTTGCCGGCATCGGCGGTTTCCTTGGCAACGCTGGTACGTGTACTGCCCGTAAGTGACGAGGAGCTGTTCAAACGGCTGAAATCGATGACCATGATAAAAAACCTCTGGGAATTTGGACGCTTGCCATGTTTTCGGCCATTCCCTAAAAAACTTTAGGCCCATTTATCAATGAACTCGCGCGCGTCAGCGCTTGCCCTGCATGGGGCACAGTTTAGGGAACAGCCATGGTCGGCGCCACATTTTCACGTACAGAGATCTCTGCATTTTCCCCTTACATGGAAACTTCCACCTGTCCCGGCGCGGTGACTTGCGCCTTGATGACCCGCTGGGAGTTGAGGTTTTTCACCCGGATCTGTTCGCTCATGCCGCCATTGGACAGCGCTTCGCCGGGCATACGCACGCTGAGCGTACCGCTGCGAGCCGTAATCACCACTTGATCGCCCTTGCGGATGACTTCCGCCTGTTCGAGGTGTACCAGCGTGATGACCTGATCGGCGACCATTGGTCGGGTAAGTCGTTGCCCGATGGCCTGATCCAGAGAGGTCAGATAGCCCTGGTTGATCGCACTGATATCGCGTTCGCGCAAGATCACGTCTTGAGGCTCGACAATGCCCTCGCGCCGCAGCGGCCGCGAGGTCGTCACGACGTCTCGAAACAGGCGGACTTGAGCGGGTACGAAGACGGTCCAGGGGGAGCTGCCTTCACAACGAACCTTGACCGTGACCCGGCCCAGCGGCTTGGCCGGGCTCTCCAGCGAGGCTGTCAATTCCTTGTCGCACATCGGCATGCGCATGCGCGGGTCAAGCTGGTTGACCTGGATTTCGTAGCGACCTTCCGTTTGACTGGTGGCCAGATAGTCCTCTACGGTGAATTCAAGAAAGCCCTGAGTGACGCCGATAAGCATGTCAGGCAAGGTAACGGTGTCAGCAAACGCAGAGCTGCCAGCGTTGAAAAAGCAAACGGCCGCCATGACACCCAGCCATTTACGGCAGCGTGTGGTCGGACGTCGAAAAAATGTCGGTTCTGTGTTCATGAGAACGTAAATAGCAAGCGCCGTGCCGTTTAGAGATGAATGTGCGTCGCAACAACACTTAGCGTTGGTGTAGGAGTCTGGGCATGGCTGGTGTAATGGATTCGGTGAACCAGCGCACGCAACTGGTGGGGCAGAATCGCCTTGAGCTGTTGTTGTTCCGTCTAGACGGCCAGCAGCTGTATGGGATCAACGTATTCAAGGTGCGTGAGGTGCTGCAATGCCCTCAACTGACGCTGATGCCCAAGTCCAGTCCCGTCGTGTGCGGTGTGGCAAATATTCGGGGAGCAACCATTCCGATCCTGGATCTGGCAATGGCAACCGGCTCCGGTGCGTTGAAGGACAAGAACAACCCCTTCGTGATCATCACGGAGTACAACACCAAGACCCAGGGATTCCTGGTGCGCTCGGTGGAACGCATCGTCAACATGAACTGGGAGGAGATTCATCCGCCACCCAAGGGCACCGGTCGCGATCACTACCTGACAGCCGTGACGCGGGTCGACAATCAGTTGGTCGAAATCATCGACGTCGAGAAGGTGCTGGCGGAAGTGGCGCCGACACCGGAAGCGATTTCCGTGGGCGTGGTGGACGTTGAAACCCAGCACAAGGCGCTTTCGCTGCGTGTGCTGACGGTCGATGACTCGTCGGTGGCGCGCAAGCAGGTCACGCGTTGCCTGCAAACGGTCGGCGTCGAAGTGGTGGCGTTGAACGACGGTCGGCAAGCGCTGGATTACCTTCGCAAGCTGGTCGACGAGGGCAAGAAACCGGAAGAAGAGTTCCTGATGATGATCTCGGACATCGAGATGCCGGAGATGGACGGATACACTTTGACGGCTGAAATTCGCAACGACCCTCGCATGCAGAAGCTTCATATCATTCTGCATACTTCGTTGTCGGGCGTGTTCAATCAGGCGATGGTCAAGAAAGTCGGCGCCGATGACTTCCTGGCCAAATTCCGCCCTGATGACCTGGCGTCCCGGGTAGTCGACCGAATCAAAGCAGCAGACATCAGCTAGGGGCGTTTGGCCCCTGGTTTTCAACACGATTTAAGAGGCGGCAGCATTGTCTACGGGTAATTTGGATTTCGAACAGTTCCGGGTGTTCCTGGAAAAAGCCTGTGGCATTTTGCTCGGTGAAAACAAGCAATACCTGGTCTCCAGCCGTCTCAACAAGCTGATGGAGCAACAAGGCATCAAGTCCCTGGGTGAGTTGGTCCAACGCATCCAGACCCAGCCGCGCAGCGGGTTGCGCGAGATGGTGGTGGACGCGATGACGACCAACGAAACCCTGTGGTTTCGTGACACCTATCCGTTTGAAGTCTTGAAGAACAAGGTGCTGCCTGAATCGATCAAGGCCAGTCCCGGCCAGCGTCTGCGGATCTGGTCGGCGGCGTGCTCGTCGGGTCAGGAACCTTACTCGCTGTCGATGTCCATCGACGAGTTCGAGCGAGCCAATGCCGGGCAATTGAGGATGGGGGTGCAGATTGTGGCCACCGATCTCTCCGGCACCATGCTGACCAATTGCAAGACCGGCGAGTACGACAGCCTGGCCATCGGTCGCGGCCTGTCGCCGGAACGCCTGCAACGTTATTTCGACCCGAAAGGGCCGGGGCGGTGGGCCGTCAAGGCGCCGATCAAGAGCCGGGTGGAGTTCCGTTCCTTCAACCTGCTGGACAGCTACGCGAGCCTCGGCAAGTTCGACATCGTGTTCTGCCGCAACGTCCTGATCTACTTCTCTGCCGAAGTGAAGAAGGACATTCTGTTGCGCATTCACAGTACGTTGAAACCGGGGGGGTATCTGTTCCTCGGTGCTTCCGAAGCACTGAACGGATTACCGGATCATTACCAGATGGTTCAGTGCAGCCCGGGGATCATTTACCAGGCTAAATGACGGGTTGGCGTCATCGAAGAACGGGAGCCCTCAAGGGCTCCCGTTTTTTTATGCCTGGTGAATTCCTCCCCTGTAGGAGCGATCCTGCTCGCGAAAGCGGCATACCCATCGACATCAATGTTGGCTGACACAACGCATTCGCGAGCAGGCTCGCTCCCACAGGGCGGACGGTGTTCTGTCGGACGCGTAAAGCGGCAGAAAAGCGGCATCTGGCGGAAACCGGTTGCCGCTTTTCTGGCATTGCCGCGTTGCCACTCCCCGCAAAGCCCCGGATTACGGGCTTTCTTTTATTTGGCATGACGCTTGCTATGTTCATCGCACGAAAATTCAGGTCACCCGAAGGTTTCCCGACATGAGCATCAGCTTCGATAACGCGCTCGGCATTCACGAAAAGGCGCTGGGCTTCCGCGCCCAGCGTGCCGAAGTCCTGGCCAACAACATTGCCAACGCCGATACCCCGAACTACAAGGCGCGGGATCTGGAATTCTCGAAAGTGCTCGAGGCCCAGAGCGATAAAGCCAAAAACGGCACGTTCGCCTTGAACATGACCAACAGCCGTCATATCGAAGCCGAAGGCCTGGGCAATGGCGACGAGTCGCTGATGTACCGCACGCCGATGCAACCTTCGATCGACCAGAACACCGTGGACGCCCAGCTGGAACAGTCGAACTACGCGGAAAACGCGGTCAACTTCCAGGCCAGCTTCACCCTGCTCAACAGCAAATTCAAAGGGCTGGTATCGGCCCTTCGCGGAGAGTGAGTCATGTCTCTATCCAGTGTTTTCAACATTGCCGGTAGCGGCATGAGTGCCCAGACCACTCGCTTGAACACCGTCGCTTCGAACATTGCCAACGCCGAGACGGTCTCGTCGAGCATCGACCAGACCTACCGTGCGCGTCACCCGGTATTCGCCACCATGTTCCAGGGCGGCCAGAGTGGCGGCAGCGATTCGCTGTTCCAGAACCAGGACGCGGCCGGTCAAGGCGTTCAGGTGCTGGGCGTGGTCGAAGACCAGAGCAACCTTGAGGCGCGCTACGAGCCGAACCATCCGGCGGCCGATGCCAAGGGCTACGTCTACTACCCGAACGTCAATGTGGTGGAAGAAATGGCCGACATGATTTCCGCGAGCCGTTCGTTCCAGACCAACGCCGAAATGATGAACACCGCCAAAACCATGATGCAGAAAGTCCTGACCCTCGGTCAGTGATAAGGGGCGACTCAGATGAGTGTTTCCGATACCACCAGTGGCTTGAGCCTCAACGACATCCTGGCCAATTCCTCGATCAAGACGACCAAGGATACTGACGCCCTGGGTTCGGCGGCGAACAGTGCCACCGGCAAAAAGGCCCTGGGCAAGGACGCGTTCCTGCAATTGCTGGTGACGCAACTGAAAAACCAGAACCCGTTGGAGCCCCAGGGCAACGGCGAGTTCGTGGCGCAGCTGGCGCAGTTCAGTAGTCTGGAAGGCATTACCACGCTCAACACTACTGTCTCCGGCATCGCCAGCAACTATGGCTCGTCCCAGGCATTGCAGGCCTCGTCGCTGGTGGGCCGTTCGGTCATTGCGCCAGGCGACAAGGCTGTGATCGAAAGTGGCAAGAGCCTGACCGGGTCGATCTCAATCCCGCAATCGGTGGCCTCGACCACCCTGAAGATCACGGACAAGGACGGCAAAGTCGTTCGTACCATCGAGCTGACCGACCAGAAAGCCGGCAATGCCAGCTTCACCTGGGATGGCAAGGACGATGCCGGCAACCCGGTGGCATCCGGTACCTACACCTTCGCAGCGAACTCGACCATCGATGACCAGAGCGTGGCGCTGGTCACTAACCTGCCGGCGACCGTCAACAGCGTGACCATCAGCCAGACCGGCGGTGAGTTGATGCTCAATCTGGCCGGGCTGGGCAGTGTTGCCCTGTCCAAAGTGCAAACCATTGGTATATAGAGCCGACTAACGCGGCATAAAGGAGTGGAATATGTCTTTCAACATCGGCCTTAGCGGTCTCTATGCAGCCAACAAACAACTGGACGTAACCGGCAACAACATCGCCAACGTTGCGACCACCGGTTTCAAGTCGTCCCGTGCGGAATTCGAAGATGTGTACTCGGCGACCAAACTGGGTTCGGGCAGCAAGACCACCGGTAGCGGTGTGCGTCTGGCCAACGTTTCCCAGCAGTTCACCCAGGGTGACATCAGCAACACCGGCAACGTGCTGGACATGGGCATCAACGGTTCGGGCTTCTTCGTACTGAACAACAACGGTTCGCTGTCCTATACCCGTGCCGGTACGTTCAAGGTCGACAAGGAAGGCTACGTCACCAACACCGACGGCACCGCGCGCCTGCAAGGTTATGGCGTGGATGCCAATGGCAAGATCGTCAACGGCGTGTTGACCGATCTGCGCATTGACACGTCCAACCTGGCGCCGAAATCCACTACCTCGGTTTCGTCGACGATCAACCTGAACTCGACGGCACCGATCATCGATCAGACCGTTGCAGCCAACAAGTTTGATCCGTCCAAGCAGGAAACCTTCACCCACCAGTTCAGCACCCCGATTTTTGACACTCAGGGCAACCAGCACACCATGGATCAATACATGGTCAAGACGGGGCCGAACACTTGGGATACCTACACCCTGATTGATGGTCGCAACCCCGATGGCAGCGATCCCAAGGCCGTAGCAACACCGCCGGTTGCGTCGACCATGTCCTTCGATACCAGCGGTAAGCTGGTATCGGTCAGCACGCCGAACCCGCCGGGTGCTCCGGTAATCAGCAGTGATTTGAAGATCACGAACTGGACGCCGGGCAAAGTGACCAATGGTGTATGGGCAGCCAACGGCGCCGCCGCCGACCCGGCGGGTGTGACCATTTCCATGGCCAACACCACCCAGTTCAACGCCGACACCGCGCGTTCGATTCCTGCGCAGAACGGCTACGCCACAGGCCAGATCACCAACCTGACCATCGACGGCAGCGGTGTGATGCTGGCCAACTTCAGCAACTACCAGACCAAGCCGATCGGTCAGCTGGCATTGGCCAGCTTCACCAACGAACAGGGTCTGCAGCCTGTAGGCGGCACCAGTTGGAAAGAAACTTACGCGTCGGGCATTCCGGGCTACGACGCCCCGGAAACCGGCACCCTGGGTTCGATCGCGTCCAACTCCCTGGAAGAGTCCAACGTCAACGTGACCAATGAACTGGTCGACCTGATCAAGGCGCAGAGTAACTACCAGGCGAACGCCAAGACGATCTCCACCCAGAGCACCATCATGCAGACCATCATTCAGATGACTTGATGGTTCGTACTGCTGCATAAAGAGCCCCTCGCAAGAGGGGTTTTTTTATGGTCGTGATTTTTGTCAGGGGCTGAGGTTTCGGCTGTCTGTGCTGGCCTCTTCGCGAACAGGCTCGCTCCCACAGTGGATCTCTGGCGTTCACAAATGTGGGGGCAGACACCACATTCCGACAGGCAAAAGAAAACCCCCGATCAGCCAAAGGCTCATCGGGGGGTTGGGGGCAGCGCCTTTCAGCGCTTACCGGCTCAGCTTATTGGCAAGCTTCGCAATCCGGCTCGTCGATGGCACAGGCCTTCGGCACTGGAGCAGGACCGGCTGGAGCAGCCAGGACCGAGTCGTCACCGTGGTTGCCGCCGCTGGAAACAGCGTTCAGCTTACCGGTGTTGATGGTCGACTTCTCGGTGCTGGTCGCGGCCAGGGCACGGAGGTAGTAAGTGGTTTTCAGGCCACGGTACCAAGCCATGCGGTAGGTCACGTCCAGCTTCTTGCCCGATGCGCCAGCGATGTACAGGTTCAGCGATTGAGCCTGGTCGATCCACTTCTGACGACGGCTTGCCGCGTCGACGATCCACTTGGTGTCCACTTCGAACGCGGTTGCGTAGAGCGCTTTGAGCTCTTGCGGGATGCGCTCGATCTGCTGCACGGAACCGTCGTAGTACTTCAGGTCGTTGATCATGACCGAGTCCCACAGGCCGCGAGCCTTGAGGTCGCGAACCAGGTACGGGTTGATCACGGTGAATTCGCCCGACAGGTTCGATTTCACGTAGAGGTTCTGGTAGGTCGGTTCGATCGACTGCGAAACGCCGGTGATGTTGGCGATGGTCGCGGTCGGTGCGATGGCCATGATGTTCGAGTTACGAATGCCTTTCTGCACACGGGCGCGCACAGGTGCCCAGTCCAGGGTTTCGTTGAGGTCGACATCGATGTACTTCTGGCCACGGGCCTCGATCAGGATCTGTTGCGAATCCAGTGGCAGGACGCCTTTGGACCACAGCGAACCCTGGAACGTCTCGTACGAGCCGCGCTCGTCGGCCAGGTCGCAGGAAGCCTGGATCGCGAAGTAGCTGACCGCTTCCATCGACTTGTCGGCGAACTCGACGGCAGCATCGGAACCGTAAGGGATGTGCTGCAGGTACAGCGCGTCCTGGAAGCCCATGATGCCCAGACCGACCGGACGGTGCTTGAAGTTGGAGTTCTTCGCTTGCGGCACCGAGTAGTAGTTGATGTCGATCACGTTATCGAGCATGCGCACGGCGGTGTTCACGGTACGTTGCAGCTTGGCGGTGTCGAGCTTGCCGCCCACGATGTGGTTCGGCAGGTTGATCGAGCCCAGGTTGCAAACGGCGATCTCGTCCTTGTTGGTGTTCAAGGTGATCTCGGTGCACAGGTTCGAGCTGTGGACCACGCCAACGTGCTGCTGCGGGCTGCGCAGGTTGCACGGGTCTTTGAAGGTCAGCCATGGGTGGCCGGTTTCAAACAGCATGGACAGCATTTTGCGCCACAGGTCTTTGGCCTGGATGGTCTTGAACAGCTTGACCTTGCCCGGGTATTCGGTCAGGGCTTCGTAGTACTCGTAGCGCTCTTCGAAGGCCTTGCCGGTCAGGTCGTGCAGGTCCGGCACTTCCGATGGCGAGAACAGGGTCCACTTGCCGTCATCGAAGACACGCTTCATGAACAGGTCAGGGATCCAGTTGGCGGTGTTCATGTCGTGGGTACGACGACGATCGTCACCGGTGTTCTTGCGCAGCTCGATGAACTCTTCGATGTCCATGTGCCAGGTTTCCAGGTAGGCACACACAGCGCCTTTGCGCTTGCCACCCTGGTTAACGGCAACGGCGGTGTCGTTCACCACTTTCAGGAACGGCACGACGCCCTGGGATTTGCCGTTGGTGCCCTTGATGTACGAGCCCAGCGCACGAACCGGCGTCCAGTCGTTGCCCAGGCCACCGGCGAATTTCGACAGCATGGCGTTGTCGTGGATCGCGTGGTAGATGCCCGACAGGTCATCCGGCACGGTGGTCAGGTAGCAGCTCGACAGCTGTGGACGCAGGGTGCCGGCGTTGAACAGGGTTGGAGTCGAGGCCATGTAGTCGAAGGACGACAACAGGTTGTAGAACTCGATGGCACGGGCTTCGCGGTCTTTCTCTTCGATCGCCAGGCCCATGGCCACGCGCATGAAGAAGATCTGCGGCAGTTCGAAACGCACGCCATCCTTGTGGATGAAGTAACGGTCGTACAGGGTTTGCAGGCCCAGGTAGGTGAACTGCTGGTCGCGCTCGTGGTTGATCGCCTTGCCGAGTTTTTCCAGGTCGAAGCTGGCCAGCTCAGGGTTCAGCAGCTCGTATTCCACACCCTTGGCGACGTAGGCAGGCAGGGCCTTGGCGTACAGGTCGGCCATTTCGTGGTGGGTAGCGCTTTCGGCGACGCCGAGGAAGCCCAGGCCTTCGGCACGCAGGGTGTCCATCAGCAGGCGGGCGGTGACGAACGAGTAGTTCGGCTCACGCTCGACCAGGGTACGGGCAGTCATCACCAGGGCGGTGTTGACGTCGTTCAGGGCCACGCCGTCGTACAGGTTCTTCAGGGTTTCGCGCTGGATCAGCTCGCCGTCGACTTCTTCCAGGCCTTCGCACGCTTCGGTGACGATGGTGTTCAGGCGGCCCATGTCCAGCGGCGCCAGGCTGCCGTCGGCGCGGGTGATGCGGATCGAAGGGTGAGCGTTGACCGCTTCCTCGGCCGGAGTGTGCGCAGCACGTTCCTTGGCGCGGGAGTCACGGTAGATCACGTAGTCGCGAGCCACTTTTTGCTCGCCGGCACGCATCAGGGCCAGTTCGACCTGGTCCTGGATTTCTTCGATGTGGATGGTGCCGCCCGATGGCATGCGACGCTTGAAGGTGGCAGTGACCTGTTCGGTCAGGCGGGCAACGGTGTCGTGGATTCGCGACGAAGCGGCAGCGGTGCCGCCCTCAACTGCGAGAAACGCTTTGGTGATGGCGACGGTGATTTTGTCATCGGTGTAAGGAACGACAGTGCCGTTACGCTTGATCACGCGCAGTTGGCCAGGCGCGGTGGCGGACAGATCCGAATTCGAATCGGCGGCCTGCGGCAAGGTGCCCTGCGGGTTCTCGCGAGTTGTGTCGGTTTGCATGGGTGTCTCCACGTTCTCTATGTTTGTTTGGGCACCATCGAGGTGCCCACCGTTCCGTCCTGAAGCACTACAACCGGCAAATGCCGGGCATAACAACTTCGGGACAGTAGGAAGGGGTGCTATTGGGCGCCGCTTCCATGCCGAAGTCTTTGGTCTCGTGCCTGGGGCATGAGACCGGGGTCCTTTTAGGTGACAGTTGGGACTGCAACACCCGTACCGTTTTCACCGCTAAGGGCCGAAATACAGTAGCCATCCGCGCGCGCGGTTTGGTCTTTCGAAAATACGTTTGGTTCAACCGGACAGTGGCAAGAAAAGCGCTTGAAATTGGTGTTCGGTTTGTGTTTGGTTTTTTGCGCGAAACCCTACATCTAGGGTTTTTTTGGCGCTGGGCTACAAGATAATGCGTTTTAGGGGGGGATTGCAACGTACTACCTGTGGATAAACCTGTGCGTAAATTGTGTGTGAAAGAGCGAATCGGCGTGTAGGCCGCGATGCTGCTGGACCGGGCCTTTTTTCATCATTTTTCAACGATCGAAAACGGCCGGACGGATTTTTAAGGGCGCGAACCCTATCACAAAAAACGACGGTGTCCGAACGCATTTACCGGCTTGTGTTCTGTGCGGGCGACGTTTATACAATCGGCCAGCATTCAGTCAATTTAACCACCCCATCATTACAAAAAGACGGGTGGATCCTTCCTTATTAGTGTTATTGGCAAGCAGAGGTCATCCGTGGAGCAAGAAGCCTGGCAGGTATTGATTGTCGAAGACGACCAGCGTCTGGCCGAACTGACCCGTGATTACCTGCAAGCCAATGGCCTGCGTGTGTCGATCGAGGGCAATGGCGCCCTGGCGGCGGCGCGCATCATCAAGGAGCAACCGGACCTGGTGATCCTCGACCTGATGCTCCCCGGCGAAGACGGCCTGAGCATTTGCCGCAAGGTCCGCGATCGTTATGACGGCCCGATCCTGATGCTCACCGCGCGCAGCGACGACACCGACCAGATCCTTGGCCTGGACCTGGGCGCGGACGACTACGTATGCAAACCGGTGCGCCCGCGCTTGTTGCTGGCACGCATCCAGGCGTTGTTGCGACGCAGCGAAGCGCCCGAAGCCGCCCCGGAAAAACAACGGCGCCTGCAGTTCGGCCCGCTGGTGGTGGACAACGCTTTACGCGAAGCCTGGCTGAACGACAACGGCATCGAACTGACCAGCGCCGAATTCGATTTGCTGTGGCTGCTGGTGGCCAACGCCGGGCGAATTCTGTCGCGGGAAGAGATTTTCACCGCATTGCGCGGCATCGGCTATGACGGCCAGGACCGTTCCATCGACGTGCGCATTTCGCGCATCCGCCCGAAAATCGGCGATGACCCGGAGCATCCGCGGCTGATCAAGACCGTGCGCAGCAAAGGCTACCTGTTTGTTCCCGAGGCCTGCGTAGACCCGTCCCTGTGAACTCGATCTTCCTGCGTATTTACGGCGGCATGTGTGCTGCGCTGATTCTGGTGGCGGTGCTCGGGGTGCTGGCGTTGCACATGCTGAACCAGGTGCGCAGCGAACAATATCGCGAGCGCCTGGCCCACGGCACCTTCTCGCTGATGGCCGACAACCTGCAACCGATGAACCAGACCGAGCGCCACCGGGCGCTGCTGGTGTGGGAGCGGTTGCTGGGGATTCCGCTGGCGCTGAAGACGTTCAACGAGACCGACCTCGATCTCACCCAGCGTACCCGCGTGCTGCGTGGCCAGGCCTTGGTGGAGCAGACCGGTCCGCACGCGGCAAAGGTTTACCGCCTGGTCAGCGACAAGGAACAGCTGGTACTCACGGGGGAAGTGCAGCAGATCAGCGAGCAACTGGCCCGGGCGACGATTTACCTGCTGACCGACGAACTGGTGCGTTACCCGGTGGGCGAGCAACCGGTGCGCCTGGCGCAATTGAAGCAGGACAAGGGCTTTGGTTTCGACTTGCGGCTGGTCACGGTGCAGGACGCCGACATGGACGAAGACCAGAGTCGCCGGATCTCTGAAGGCGATACGGTGATGGCCCTGGGCAAGGGCGGTGACTCGATCCGGGTGTTCGCCGGCATGGTTGGCACGCCGTGGGTGCTGGAAATCGGCCCGCTGTATCAGATGAATCCTTATCCGCCGGAGTGGCTGGTGCTGATCGCCGCGCTGGGCCTGACCCTGATCGGTTTGATTGTCTACCTGCTGGTGCGTCAATTGGAGCGCCGCTTGCGCGGTCTGGAAGCCGCGGCCACGCGCATCGCCAAGGGCAGCCTAGAAACCCGCGTGCCAACGCGCGGCGCGGATTCCGTGGGGCGCCTGGCGTCGGCATTCAACGGCATGGCCGAGCACCTGCAGCAACTGCTGGCGATCCAGCGTGAACTGGTGCGCGCTGTGTCTCACGAATTGCGCACGCCGGTGGCGCGCTTGCGCTTTGGCCTGGAGATGATCGGCTCGGCCACCACGCCACAGGCCCTGGAAAAGTACTGCGAGGGCATGGATCACGACATCGAGGATCTCGACCGTCTGGTGGACGAGATGCTGACCTATGCGCGACTTGAGCAAGGCTCGCCGGCCTTGAATTTTCAGCGTATCGACCTGGATGCGCTGGTCAATCAGGTGATCGAGGAACTGGCGCCGTTGCGCGCCGATGTCACGGTGCAGCGGGGCTTGTGTCTGTCGGCCGCCGATTGTGACGATGCCTGGGTCGAGGCCGAGCCGCGCTACCTGCATCGGGCGCTGCAAAACCTCGTCAGCAACGCCATGCGCCACGCGCAGTCACGGGTGACCATCAGCTACCAGGTGGGACAACAGCGTTGCCGTGTCGATGTCGAGGATGATGGGCCGGGCGTGCCGGAAATCGCCTGGGAAAAAATTTTCACTCCATTCCTGCGCCTGGATGACAGCCGCACCCGCGCTTCAGGTGGGCACGGATTGGGCTTGTCGATTGTTCGCCGCATCATCCATTGGCATGACGGAAGGGCGTTGATCGGCAAGAGCAAAAGCCTGGGCGGGGCCTGTTTCAGCTTGAGCTGGCCGAGGAATCAGGAGAGGCGTTGAGAGGTGCGGTGAATGTTCCGCCGTCTTCGCGAGCAGGCTCGCTCCCACAGTGAATTGTGTGTGGGAGCGAGCCTGCTCGCGAAGGGGCCGAAATGGACACTGAAGATTTTCAGGCCTTGATACTGACCAGACTCAACAACTGCCCATCCTTGACCCCAAACTGCGCATCCAGCTCAGTGCCGTTGCGCCATTCACTGGACAGGTCCGTCAGCAGTCGCAATCGCACCTCACCGGCCTCGCTCCATTCCAGTACTTCGGCATGTTCAAAGTAGAACCGCTGCCGGACGATCGGATAGAGCGCCTTGAACAGGCTTTCCTTCACTGAAAAGGTCAGGGTGACCAGCAGCGCCAATTGATCGCGACGGCCAGCGGACATGCGCGCAAGCTCGGGCGGTGTGAGGATTTCCCCGGTCAGGCGTTCGGCGCGTTCGGCGTTGAGCAGGTTTTCCAGGTCCATGCCCAAGCCGCGCCAGTGGTTTTTCCTGGCGACGATGGCGGCGGCGCGGCCGGTGCTGTGGGTGATCGACCCTGTGATATGCGCAGGCCAGAGCGGGGCCCGGTCCTCGCCGATGGCGGGGCTGAAGTTCAGGCCTTCCAGCTGCTGTAATGCGGCCCGGGCGCAGATTCGCCCGGCGAGGAATTCCGCCTGGCGTTTGGCGACGGAGCGCTGGATGCTCGCTGGCGCCTCGATGGCGCTGCGCTGGAAATCATCGCTGAGCAGTTGCGAAGCATTGAAATGGGTACTCAACAGCACAGTATCGGGCAGCACAAACGGCAGCGGCCAGTGGGCATCGAGGGGCGTGCAGCAGGCGGGCAGGGCGGGGACGGAATTCATGTCGGGCATTTTGCCGGGTTGCCTTGAGACTGGGTAGTACTGAGAGCTTTTGTGGCGAGGGGATTTATCCCCGTTGGGTTGCGAAGCAGCCCTAAAACCTGCAACCGCGTTTTGGCAAGGAAACTGCGATCGCCGGATTTACGACTGCTGCGCAGCCGAACGGGGATAAATCCCCTCGCCACAGGGTTTAGCCAATCAACTGAAGATCTTTTTGAAAAACGCCTGCATATCCGCCCACGACTTTTCATCCGCCGCTTTGTTGTAACCAATGTCCGGCCCGCCATGATCGCCATGGCTCAAGCGATCGGCGTCAGGGTTGCTGAAACCGTGCTTGGCGCCGTCGAGGCTGACGAACTTGTAGTCGGCGCCGGCCTTGTCCATTTCGGCCTTGAAGGCGGCAACGCTATCGGGCGTCACCATGCTGTCCAGCGCGCCATGTTCGACCAGGATTTTCGCTTTCACATTGCCCGGCGTTGCCGGCGCAGTGGTCGCCAGCGCGCCATGGAAACTCACCACCCCGGCCAGCGGCACGCCTTGGCGCGCGGCATTCAGTACAACCGCGCCGCCGAAGCAGTAACCGATGGCGGCCACTTTGTTCGGATCGGTTTGCGGTTGTTTCTTCAGCAAATCGAGCCCCGCGAGAAAGCGCGCACTGGATGCCGCACTGTCTTTTGTGGCCGCCTGCATGAATGCCATGGCGTCCTTGGGGTGTTCGGTGTTCTTGCCATCGCCATACATATCGATGGCCAGGGCGCTGTAGCCCAGGGCGGCCAGGTCGCGGGCGCGGCGCTTGGTGTAGTCGTTGAGGCCCCACCATTCATGCACGACCACGACACCGGGACGCTGACCCTTGATCGCGTCGTCGTAGGCGTAATAGCCGATCAGCTTCGTACCGTCGGCGCTCTGGTAGGGGATTTCCTGGGTTTTGATCGCGGCCTGGCTGAGCCCGCTCAAGGCCAGCAAGAGGAAAGCGAGGAACATGCGCATGATTGGATCTCCTGTTGATTCTAGTCGGAACAATCGGATCGGGTTGATTCAGCTTAGGTTCAGATTGCGTTCAGGGGGAGTTCAGGGCGGGGCCAGTAACCTTGGCGCTACCAAAAAGCGAACCGCGCATGAGGTAACTCCCTATGACTGGCTTGAAAAACCTGATTCTGGCGTTCACCGTCCTGGGCGTCAGTGTTGCCGCCCATGCGACTGACGATAACCCCAGGCTTATATCTGGACAGACCGGCGATAAAGTCAAAAAGTCCGGTGTCCTGAAATATTCGAACGTGGGCGGTGTGGTCGCTCATGACAGTCCCTGGGGTGTGCATCTGGCCCAACAAAGCCGGCAGAACAGTTACTGCGCCACCTATGACAAGGTGTCGGTCTCGCACAATGGCATTAAACTTCAGGAGGACCTCATGGGCCGCTACGATGTGTCTTACCCGACAGCTGTCACCCAGCCGTCGTGATGTTTACCGCCGAAGCGTGTGTGCCTCTGGCGTGGTTGGGTTGCAGGAGAACGTTATGAAATTGCTGGTCGTCGAAGATGAAGCGCTGTTGCGCCATCACCTGCAAACCCGCCTTACGGAAAGCGGTCATGTGGTCGAGTCCGTGGCCAATGCCGAGGAGGCGTTGTATCAGACCGAGCAGTTCAACCACGACCTGGCGGTGATCGATCTCGGTCTGCCGGGTATGAGTGGCCTCGATCTGATCCGCCAGTTGCGTTCGCGGGGCAAGACTTTTCCGATCCTGATCCTCACCGCGCGCGGCAACTGGCAGGACAAGGTTGAAGGCCTTGCCGCCGGGGCCGACGACTACGTGGTCAAACCGTTTCAGTTCGAGGAGCTCGACGCTCGACTTAATGCGCTGTTGCGCCGTTCCAGTGGCTTCACCCAGTCGACTATCGTCGCCGGGCCGTTGGTCCTCGACCTCAATCGCAAACAGGCGTCCCTCGACGATCAGCCGTTGGCGCTGACGGCCTATGAATATCGCATCCTCGAATACCTGATGCGTCATCACCAGCAAGTGGTGGCCAAGGACCGCCTGATGGAGCAGTTGTACCCGGATGACGACGAGCGCGATCCGAACGTGATCGAAGTGCTGGTCGGTCGCCTGCGGCGCAAACTCGATGGGCCGGCCGGGTTCAAGCCGATCGATACCGTTCGCGGCCTCGGCTACCTGTTCAATGAGCGCTGCACTTGATTCGTTCTCTTCGCGTCCGCTTGATGCTCGCCGCCACACTCCTGGCGGTGTTGTTCATGCTGGCGTTGCTGCCGGCGATGCAGGGTGCGTTCAGCCTGGCGTTGCAGGATTCCATCGAGCAGCGCCTGGCGTCCGACGTGACCACCCTGATCTCTGCCGCCCGGGTGGAGAACAATCACCTGCAGATGCCGGCGCAATTGCCCGACGAACGCTTCAACCTCACTGACAGTCGTTTGCTCGGCTATATCTACGACCGTGAAGGTCACCTGGTCTGGCGTTCAAAGGCCACGCAGGAAGAGCACATCAATTACAAACCGCGTTACGACGGGCGCGGTAATGAGTTCGCGCGAATCAGTGAAGCCAATGGGCAGGAATTCTTCGTCTATGACGTCGAGGTCAAGCTGCTGGGCGGCAAGAGTGCGGCATTCAGTATTGTCGCGCTGCAACCGGTTCGCGAGTACGAACAGACCCTCGAGGGCCTGCGGGAAAACCTTTATCTGGGCTTCGGCGCGGCGTTGCTGGTGCTGCTGGCGCTGCTTTGGATCGGCCTGACCTGGGGTTTGCAGGCATTGCGCCGGCTCAGCCAGGAACTGGACGAAATCGAAAGCGGTGCCCGCGAAAGCCTCAGCGAACAACATCCCCGCGAACTGCTGCGCCTGACCGGCTCTCTGAACCGCCTGTTGCACAGTGAACGCGAACAGCGCAGTCGTTACCGTGATTCCCTGGACGATCTGGCGCACAGCCTGAAAACTCCGTTGGCGGTGCTCCAGGGTGTCAGCGAAGACATGGCGCAACGCCCCGAAGACCGCGATCAGGCCTGGGTGCTGCAAACCCAGATCGAGCGCATGAGCCAGCAGATCAGCTACCAATTACAGCGCGCCAGCCTGCGTAAAAGCGGTCTGGTGCGTCATCAGGTACGCCTGCAACCGGTGCTGCAAAGCCTGTGCGACACGCTGGACAAGGTCTACCGTGACAAGCGCGTGCGCGTGGCGCTGGATTTGCCGCAGGAGTGTTACGTGCCGATCGAGCAGGGCGCCTTGCTGGAGATGATGGGCAACCTGCTGGAGAACGCCTATCGCCTGTGCCTGGGCGAAGTGCGCATCAGCGTGCGGCAGACGATGAGTGGTATAGAGCTGTGCGTCGAAGACGACGGCCCCGGCGTACCGCCCGACCAGCGTGCGCGAATCCTGCAACGAGGTGAGCGGCTGGATCGGCAACATCCCGGGCAAGGCATTGGCCTGGCGGTGGTCAAGGACATCATCGAAAGCTACAGCGCCAAACTGACGTTGGGCGATTCACCCATGGGCGGGGCGGCGTTCCGGATTCAGTTTCCGGTGGTGTGATCCTGAATGGATTGTGCTCTCACTGGCCTCTTCGCGAGCAGGCTCGCTCCCACATTTGATCTGCTGTGAACACAAAATATGTGAACACTGGAGATCTACTGTGGGAGCGAGCCTGCTCGCGAAGGGGCCCGTCAATCCTCCGCAAATCTCAGCTTTCCTGCGCCCGGTAAGCCCCCGGTGTCAGCCCCGTCCACTTCTTGAACGCCCGATGAAACGCCGACGGCTCGGAAAAACCCAGCTGCTCGGCGATCTGCTGCAAGGGCAGATCGTTGCGACTCAGGTGGTAGATCGCGATGTCGCGGCGCAAATGATCCTTCAATTCTTGAAAACTGGTGCCTTCTTCGCGCAGATGCCGACGCAATGTCTGTGGGCTGATGTGCAGGTGCGCGGCCACGGCTTCCAGGTCTGGCCAGGGCGAGCTGTCGCGGCTGAGTAAACGCCGCAACTGACTGCTCAGGCTGTGGCCGTCATCCGGTCGCGACAGCAGATCGGCCGGCGAGCGCTCAAGGTAATGCTTGAGGGTGCGCTCGTCCTGCAGCAGCGGCATATCAAGGTAGCGACTGTGAAACAGCAGGCTGCTGCGCGTCGTGGTGTTTTGCTCGGTAAGAAAATACAGCGGACAGGAAAACAGCAAATCGTATTCCGCCCCGTGTTCAGGCCGCGGATAACTGAATGTGGCCTGCTCCAGGCGAATGCGTTGGCCGATCAGCCAGCTGCCGAAACGGTGCCAGATCACCAACAGATATTCCGTGAGGAAGTGGTCCGGGTCCCAGAGCGGCGAATCGTCCAGGCTCAGGCGAATCATTTCGTCTTCGCGCGTCAGGGTCAGGCGCGGGGCGCCGGGGAATAGGCTATAAAACAATATGCCGCGCTTGAGTGCCTTCTCCAGATTGCGGCAGTGAATCACCGCATGGCACATCATCGCGAAGCTACCCGCTTTGCTCGGCGCTTGCCCAAAACCCAGGTATTCGTCGTCCAGTGCCAGCCAAAGTGCCTGGATCAGTTGGGTGAACTGCTCCGGTGCGATACGCGCCCGCGGCTCGTCGAGCAATTCGGGACTGATCCCCAATTGCTGTAACAGACCCGAATAATCGTAGCCCTTGCGTTGCGCGCCGCGCAGGACAGCACGGGCGAAATGACTGGCGATGGTGCGTTCGCGCATAACCGGCAAATCCGTCCATTGAACGACGGATGGTAGCCGTGGTTTCAGATGATGAACAAGGCGGATATCCGCCAAATTGCAGGATGTGTTTTGGCTCAAGGGCGGAAATCCGCCACTGCGTCGTGACCGTTCGGTGGCAAGAGAAAACCTGTAACCCCTGATATCAAAAGGCTTGCAGGGGATTCGCGGAAGGTGGCACGGGCTTTGCGATACAACTGGCAGATGCCTGCCGTCGCGCAGCTCGAAAAAACAAATCCCTCCAGTGCAGGAGGGTTCGCAAATGAGGTGGCGTGGGCAACAGATGGATGTTGTCAGCGTGCACTCTTGAGGAACTTTGCAATGACGACTCGTCAGCCACTGTACAAATCCCTGTATTTCCAGGTGATCGTTGCAATTGTCATCGGTATCTTGCTCGGTCACTACTATCCACAACTCGGTGTGGCCGTAAAGCCGCTGGGTGACGGGTTCATCAAGCTGATCAAAATGATCATCGCGCCGATCATCTTCTGCACCGTCGTCAGCGGTATCGCTGGCATGCAGGACATGAAATCGGTCGGCAAGACCGGCGGTTATGCGCTGCTTTACTTCGAAATCGTTTCCACCATCGCCCTGCTGGTCGGTCTGGTGGTGGTCAACATCGTGCAGCCGGGCAATGGCATGCATATCGACGTCACCACGCTCGATGCCTCGAAAGTCGCTCAATATGTCGCTGCCGGTGCTGATCAGAGCGTCGTCGGATTCCTCCTGAACGTGATTCCGAGCACCATCGTCGGTGCGTTCGCCACGGGCGACATCCTGCAAGTGCTGATGTTCTCGGTGATCTTCGGTTTCGCCCTGCATCGCCTGGGCGCCTATGGCAAGCCGATCCTGGACTTCATCGATCGTTTCGCCCACGTGATGTTCAACATCATCAACATGATCATGAAGCTAGCGCCCATCGGTGCCTTCGGTGCCATGGCCTTCACCATCGGTGCCTACGGTGTCGGCTCGCTGGTGCAACTGGGTCAACTGATGGCCTGCTTCTACATCACCTGCCTGCTGTTCATCCTGATCGTGCTGGGTGGCATTGCCCGCATGCACGGTTTCAGCGTGCTGAAAATGATCCGCTACATCCGTGAAGAACTGCTGATCGTGCTGGGTACTTCTTCTTCGGAATCGGTGCTGCCACGCATGCTGATCAAGATGGAGCGTCTGGGCGCGCAGAAATCCGTCGTGGGTCTGGTGATCCCGACCGGTTACTCGTTCAACCTCGACGGTACGGCGATCTACCTGACCATGGCGGCCGTGTTCATTGCCCAGGCCACCGACACCCACATGGACATCACCCACCAGATCACCCTGCTGGTGGTGCTGCTGCTGTCCTCCAAAGGCGCCGCTGGCGTGACCGGTTCGGGCTTCATCGTTCTGGCGGCCACCCTGTCCGCCGTTGGCCACCTGCCGGTTGCCGGCCTGGCGCTGATCCTGGGTATCGACCGCTTCATGTCCGAAGCCCGCGCGCTGACCAACCTGATCGGTAACGCCGTTGCCACCATCGTTGTGGCCAAGTGGGTCAAGGAGCTGGACACCGACGTGCTGCAAGCGGAGCTGGCATCTGGCGGTCGCGGCATTGCCGACGAGCCTAAAGACGATGTTCTGGGCCACGTCGAAGGGGCAACCCCGTCGAACGCCAAGTAAGCCTTGATGTCATGAAAAACCCGCTTCGGCGGGTTTTTTATTGCCTGCGACGTGAGCGCAACTGTCAGCGTCACTGGCACATAAGGTGATTGCTCCTGTGCGCCGGGCTGCCTAGTCTGGGGGCATCATTCAGGGGGAACATTCATGCTCGGTCCACTGGCATCACTCAAGGTTCTGGATTTCTCGACATTGCTGCCGGGGCCATTCGCCTCGTTATTGCTGGCGGACATGGGCGCCGAGGTGCTGCGCATTGAATCGCCGACCCGCATGGACCTGCTGCGCGTGCTGCCACCCCATGATCAAGGCGTATCGGCCAGCCACGCCTACCTCAATCGCAACAAGCGCAGCCTGGCCCTGGACCTCAAGCAACCTGAGGCGTTGGAGGTGATCAAGCAGCTGCTCAAGGACTACGACATCGTGCTGGAGCAGTTCCGCCCCGGCGTCATGGAGCGCCTGGGCCTGGGTTATGAGGCCTTGAAGGCGATCAATCCGAAGCTCATTTATGTGTCGATCACCGGCTATGGCCAGACCGGTCCCTACAAGGATCGCGCTGGCCATGACATCAATTACCTGGCACTGGCCGGGCTGGCGAGCTACACCGGCCGCGTCGACAGTGGTCCGTTGCCTTTGGGCGCGCAGGTGGCGGATGTGGCCGGAGGTTCGCTTCACGGCGTGATCGGTCTGCTGGCGGCGGTGATCGCCCGGCAGCAAACCGGGCAAGGGCAGCATCTGGATGTGAGCATGACCGACTGCGCTTTCAGCCTGAACGCCATGGCCGGTGCCGGGTACCTGGCCTGCGGTATCGAACCGGGGCGGGAAGACCAGGTGCTCAATGGCGGCAGCTTCTACGACTATTACCGCTCGCGGGATGGACGCTGGCTCTCGGTGGGCAGCCTGGAACCGGGCTTTATGAAGCAGTTGTGTGTGGCCTTGGGGCTGGAAGAACTGGCGAGCCTGGGCCTGTCACCACAACCGGCGCAGCAGAAGAAGCTCAAGGATGCGCTGAGGGTCGAATTCGAGAAGCATGACTTTACCGAGTTGAGCGCGCTGTTTGCCGAGCTGGATGCCTGTGTCGAGCCGGTGTTGAGCCTTGGGGAAGCGGTGGGACATCCGCAGTTGCGGGCACGGGAACTGGTGACCCAGGTGCCGCGTGGCGATGGCTCGAGCCAGGCGCAGATGGCTTGCCCGTTGAAGTTTTCCGAAGGATTGCCGCAGCCCAGGCATATTGGCGCAGCGTTGGGGGAGCATACGGATCAGGTGTTGGGGGAGTTGGGGTTTGGGGCTGAGCGGATTGAAGCATTGCGGCGCGCCAAGGTGATTCTCTAGCGCCTGGACCGGCCTCTTCGCGGGCAAGCCCGCTCCCACAGGGGATCTTCAGTGAGACATAGATCCAGTGTGGGAGCGAGCCTGCTCGCGAAGGGGCCGTTACAAGCAAAGCAATGCTTACTCGACCCGCATTTCCCCACTGAACACCAACGTGCTGCGGCACCGCCGGCATAAATACCGCCGCCCCTGACGCACCAGGCCATGGCGCTGGGCCGAAAACGGGAAATCGCTGTCTGGGCATGGGCATCTGTAGATGTAGCGGGTCACGCTGCGGCGTTTGACGTCGTAGGTGTGGCAACGATTGGGCGGCAGTTCGTACACGCCGCGCATGATCAATTGCCACTCTTCGCCATGGGGCTGGATGCGGTCGCCGAACAGTTGATGGGCGATCAGGTGCGCGACTTCGTGGGCCACGGTCTGTTTGAGGAAGTCTTCGGTATTCTCGCGGTACAACTGCGGGTTGAAGCGCAGCAGATTCTCATGCAAGTGCGCAACGCCGGCTTTTTGCCCGCGCAGCTTGAGGCTCACCACGGGGCGTTTGAAAGGTCGTTTGAAAAAGGATTCGGCTTGTTGGAAACAGTCTTCGACGCGGGTATTGAGTTGCTCGAGCATGCTTGATGGATCTCCAGAGACGTCGAGTATGCCGCAACCCCCGGGCCTTGCGAATCGCCCAAGCGCCGAATGGTCGTTGCCGCGCCTGTTGTTCAAGCATTAAAAGGCCGCCTTGCGGCGGCCTGTGTTGGCAGATCTAGTTTTTGGGTGGTGAGTTGCTAGTTGGTGTAGACCGGCCCCACGCCGAGTCCCCAGACAATAACTGTAAACGCCATGATGGCCACCAGCACCACCAGGCCTACGGCGAGCACCGAACTGGAAAACAGGAAGCCCTCGTCAGTTGGAATGTTCATGAACGTCGGTAATCCGACATACAACAGGTAGACGGTGTAGCAGATCGCGGCGGTGCCGATGATCATCCCCAGCCACAAGTGTGGGTACAGCGCCGCCAGACCACCAATGAACAACGGTGTTGCGGTATAGGTCGCAAATGCAATGCAGCGGGCCAGGCTAGGGTTGGCGTCATAAGTGCGAGCCATCCAGTGGATGAACGCACCCATTACGGCAACGCCGCCGAGCATCGCCAGGTACGACATGATCGACATCCATAGGGCGCTTTCCATCGTCAACATCACCGGCGCTCGATTGCCAATCACCCAGCCGACCTGTGTGGTGCCGATGAACGCGGACACGGCGGGGATCGCCGCCAGAATCAGCGTGTGCGTCAGGTACATGTGGCTGATGCTTTCCTCCTGGTCGCCACGGATTTCTTTCCATTCTTGGTCAGGGTGGGTGAAGAGCCCCACTACGTGATGGATCATGCCAGTCACTCCTCTTGTTTTTACCGTCGCCCCCCAGTGGAGCGCCTACGGGCCAATGCGGCCAAGTAAGTAATAGGTCTGGATTTGTATGCGACCTTAAGACGCAGTATAGGAAGGAGTTAACCCTACAGGTGATAGGGCTTAGAGCAAATCGCGCTGTAAAGCCTGTTGCTAATCGCTACCGGGACTGTCAATGGATCTTTGTGGGAGCGAGCCCGCTCGCGAAAGCGATATGTCAGTCGACATCTTAATTGGATGACACACGGCATTCGCGAGCGAGATCGCTCCCACAGGGAGATAGCGGGCACTTCGCCCTGGCGGTGTTTTTGCGTAAAATGCCCGCCTTTCGTCACACCTCACGGATTTCGCGTCATGGGCACTCTTACGGTCAACCAGAACAAACTGCAAAAGCGCCTTCGCCGCCAGGCCGGTGAGGCTGTCGCCGATTTCAACATGATTGAAGACGGCGACAAGGTCATGGTCTGCCTGTCCGGCGGCAAGGACAGCTACACCATGCTTGATGTGCTGATGCACTTGCAGAAGGTCGCACCGATCAAGTTCGAGATCGTGGCCGTGAACATGGACCAGAAGCAGCCGGGCTTCCCCGAGCACGTGCTGCCGGCCTACCTGAAAGAGCTGGGCATCGAGTACCACATCGTCGAGAAAGACACGTATTCGGTGGTCAAGGAGCTGGTTCCGGAAGGCAAAACCACGTGCTCGCTGTGCTCGCGCCTTCGTCGCGGCACGCTCTACACCTTTGCCGACGAAATCGGCGCGACCAAAATGGCCCTGGGCCACCATCGCGACGACATCGTCGAGACGTTCTTCCTGAACATGTTCTTCAACGGATCGCTCAAAGCCATGCCGCCAAAATTGCGCGCCGACGACGGTCGCAACGTGGTGATTCGTCCACTGGCCTACTGCAACGAAAAAGACATCCAGGCCTATTCGGACCTCAAGCAATTCCCGATCATCCCGTGCAACCTTTGCGGTTCCCAGGAAAACCTGCAGCGTCAGGTGGTCAAGGAAATGCTGCAGGACTGGGAACGCAAGACCCCGGGCCGCACCGAAAGCATCTTCCGCAGCCTGCAGAACGTGATTCCGTCGCAACTGGCGGACCGCAATTTGTTTGACTTCACCAGTCTGAAAATCGATGAAAGCGCGGCTTCGCGCTTCGTCAACGTCGTCAATCTTTAAACACCATCACTGTGGGAGCGGCGGTGCGACGATTCGACTTGCCCGCGAAGGCGGTGTGTCATTCAACATTGATGTCGGCTGACACGACGCTTTCGCGAGCAGGCTCGCTCCCACAGGTTTTTGTTCACAGGTATAGGTTTTCAGTTTCCCGGGAGAGGGCATGCGCGACTACAAGTGGCTGAACGAGTACTGCCTGAACCGTTTCGGTTCGGCGGCTGAGCTGGAAGCCCATCTGCCCGTTCCCAGGACACCGGCGCAATTGCGTGACATCACCGATGATCGCTACCTGTCGACCATGGCCCTGCGTGTATTCCGTGCCGGTCTCAAGCACAGCCTGGTGGACGCCAAGTGGCCGGCCTTCGAGGAAGTCTTCTTCAAGTTCGACCCGGAAAAAGTCGTGCTGATGAGCGCCGAACACCTGGAGCGCCTGATGCAGGATGCACGGATTATCCGCCACCTGGGCAAGCTCAAGAGTGTGCCGCGCAACGCACAGTTCGTGCTGGATGTGGCCCATGAAAAGGGCAGCTTTGGCGCGATGATCGCCGATTGGCCGGTGACCGATATTGTCGGGTTGTGGACGTTCCTGAAGAAACGCGGCCATCAATTGGGCGGTCTGTCGGCTCCGCGTTTTCTGCGGATGGTCGGCAAGGACACTTTCGTGCCGAGCTACGACGTCGTGGCGGCGTTGAATGCACAGAACATCATCGACAAGGTGCCGAGCAGCCTGCGCGACCTGGCGTTGGTGCAGGACGTGTTCAATCAGTGGTACGAGGAGAGTGGCGGACGGCCGATGAGCCAGATCTCGATGATGCTGGCTTATACCGTCAACCATTAAGACGGGGTTGCCCCATTCGCGAGCAGGCTCGCTCCCACAGATTTCACGTGGTCCCTGTGGGAGCGTGCCTGCTCGCGAAAGCGATGTGTCAGGCGACGGAAATTTCGCCTTCACCCGCCAACTTTCGATTCAACTGATACCGCCACCGCACATACAGCAGTGCCGAGCAGAACACCGCCAGGCTCGCGCCCATCTCCAGCAAACCGAAGATCTGTCGATTCGGGTCATACGCGGCCAATGCGCCCTTGATGAAATACAGGTTCACCACAAAACACATCCACGAATGCCCACGCGGGCTGCCGACGATCATGCCGGGTGCCAACAGCAGCAGCGGCACCAGTTCGATCAGCAAAATCACCCAAGGCCGGGCGCCGTGCAAGTCGGCGACCAGCAGGTAGTAGATGCACAGCAGCCCTACCAGACCGAAAAAACACAGCAGGCTGATGACGCGCATGGCCCGGACACGGGGTTCAAGCCATTCGATGGCGGGCAGGATCTTTGGCTTCTTGGCCATGCTCAGCCCTCCAGTTTCTGGGCTGTCTTGGCCAGGCGCATACCCAGCGCGCGGCACAGCGCCACTTCGTGGCTATCCAGACCGCTTTTGCCATCGGCCCCGGCGTGGTGGCTGGCGCCGTAAGGCGTGCCACCGCCCTGGGTCTCCAGCAATGCCGACTCGCTGTAGGGCAGGCCGGTGATCAGCATGCCGTGGTGCAGCAACGGCAGCATCATCGACAACAAGGTGGTTTCCTGGCCGCCGTGCAGGCTCGCGGTGGAGGTGAACACGCCGGCCGGCTTGCCCACCAAGGCGCCGGTCAACCACAGGTTACTGGTGCCGTCGAGGAAGTACTTGAGGGGTGCTGCCATGTTGCCGAAACGGGTCGGACTGCCCAGTGCCAGGCCAGCGCAGTTTTTCAGGTCGTCGAGGCTGGCGTAGAGCGCGCCTTCGTCCGGAATGTCCGGGGACACGGCCTCGCATTCGGTGGAAATCGCCGGCACCGTGCGCAACCGCGCTTCAAGGCCGGCCTGTTCCACACCACGGGCAATCTGCCGGGCCATCTCGTTGGTCGAGCCGCTGCGGCTGTAATACAGCACCAGAATGTACGGCGCGCTCACGGCAACAGCTCCAGGATCTGCTCCGGTGGACGGCCGATGACGGCCTTGTCGCCGACTTCGAGAATCGGTCGCTCCATCAGTTTCGGATTCGCAGCGATGGCGGCGATCAGTTGTGCTTCGCTGAGGCTGCTGTCAGCCAGGTTGAGGGCTTTGTACTCGTCCTCGCCAGTGCGCAGCAGTTGCCGGGCGCTGATCCCCAGCTTGGTCAGCAGGTTCTGGATTTGTGCGGCATCCAGCGGGGTTTCCAGATAGCGAACCACAGTCGGTGTCAGGCCACGGGCTTCGAGCAGTTCGAGCGCACCGCGGGATTTCGAGCAGCGCGGGTTGTGATAAAGCGTCAGATCGGTCATGAGCGGGTCGCATCTTGTGTAAGGTGGCGGCTATTCTAACTGTGCAACGCGTAATCCAGAACCTTGGGAGGCAATGGGTCGCGGCAGTATTCTTTTTTCCACAAGGATCACGACATGACAAGGCGACTGGCAGCGGCATTGGCGATCATCGGAACGTTGATGCTGGGGGGCTGCGGTAACGACTACGGGATCGATCAGAATGGGCAGAAGGTCGCTGCCGAGCGCCTGGACAAGCAATGGCTTGTACTCAATTACTGGGCCGAATGGTGCGGCCCGTGCCGTACCGAGATTCCGGAACTGAACACTCTGGCCGAGCAGCTCAAGGCCAAGAGGATCGGTGTGTTCGGGGTCAACTTCGACAATGTGCAGGGCGAAGAGCTCAAGAGCGCGAGCGAGAAGCTAGGCATCAAATTCACTGTGCTGGCGCAGGACCCGGCCGAGTTGTTCGAATTGCCGCGCAGCGAGGCATTGCCGGTGACCTACATCATCGACAACAAGGGCAAGGTGCGGGAACAGTTGATGGGGGAGCAGACGGCGGCGGGGGTAATGGCGAAGCTGGAGGCGTTGCAGGCTAAAAACTGACCTGTGGCGAGAGAGCTTTTGTGGCGAGGGAGCAAGCTCCCTCGCCACAGATTTCACCAGGAAGTGGGTCGATCAACCCTCTTCGAGCCACCAACGCAGCGGCTTGCCTTCAGCTGGCCAGAAGCGCATCTGCTCGATCGACGAGACGTCCCAGCGCTGCACGTTTTCCAGGGCCTGAAGGAAGCGTTTTTCCTGCTCCATCAGGGCCGGCGCGCAGAGTTTGCGGGTGCTGCCAATCTTGCCGAAGCTCAGCTTGTTGCCTTCGAGCGTGTACGGCGCAAACCAGTGGTTGCAGCCGCCATTGCCGTAGGCGCGACCGTCTTCACCGAGGGTGATGGTCAGGTGGCTGTAATCCATCAGCGGGCGCTCGCCGATCCATTCCAGGATGTAGCTGCGGTTTTGTTGCAATTGCACAGGCTCGGCGGCGCAACCCAGCAGGCTTGCACCGACCATACCGGCCAGGGCGAGGCGTTTCATCACGCGGGCTCCTGGCATTTCGGGCAAAGATGTTTCTCGCCAACGGACTTCCAGCCCAACTCGGCAATCCGCGCGGTGGCCGCTGGTTTTTCAGCCTTGTTGCCCAGTTTGGCATCAACCGCGAACTCGAAACTCAGCTCCTTGGCGCAGCTGTCGCAGTTCACTTGCCACGTGTGAATCGCCAGTTCGCCGAACACCGGACCACTGGCCACCGCGACCCATTGGCCGGGCGGATTGATCAAGTGGCGCACCGTTTCGACGGTCAGGCGCATGGACAAGTCCTTGGCACCTTTGAGGGTCACGACCAGCACGTCATTGTTGCGAATCGAGCCACCGTTGCCGGTGACTTGATAGCGCCCCGGCACCAGGGCGCGGCATTCGGTGAGGGTGTGTTGCGGGTTCATCAGGCTGTAGCGGAAATCGTGTTCGACCATGGGTCCTCCAAATATGCGCGATATGCTAGCACGGGCATACGCGCAGCATGACGCGGGCAGATGACCTTCGATCAGGTTCAGTCGCCTTCTACACGATTCTCGGGCTTGCCCGCCCTCCAGGCCGCGATGTTGTGCAAGGTGGTCGCAGCAATCGCACCCAGGGCTTCGCGGGTCAGGAAGGCCTGGTGCGCGGTGACAATGACATTGGGGAAGGTCAGCAGTCGCGCGAGTACATCGTCCTGCAAGGGCAGGTCGGAACGGTCCTCGAAGAACAACTGTGCCTCTTCTTCATACACGTCCAGCCCTAGATAACCGAGCTGACCCTCCTTCAAGGCGTCGATCAGCGCAGGCGTGTCCACCAGGCCACCGCGGCCGGTGTTGATCAGCATCGCACCGGGTTGCATGTGCGCCAGCGATTCGCGGTTGATCAAATGCTTGCTCTGTTCGTTGAGCGGGCAGTGCAGGCTGATGATCTGCGCTTCGGCCAGCAGTTGCGGCAAGCTCAGATACCGGGCACCCAGTGCTTCGACCTGTGGGTTCGGGTATGGGTCGTAGGCGAGCAACTGGCAGCCGAAGCCGTTCATGATTTTGGCGAAGGTCGCGCCGATCTGCCCGGTGCCGACCACGCCGACGGTCTTGCCCACCAGATCGAAACCGGTCAGCCCGTGCAGGCTGAAATCGCCTTCGCGGGTGCGGTTGTAGGCGCGGTGCAAGCGGCGGTTCAGCGCCAGGATCAGCGCCACCGCGTGCTCGGCCACAGCGTGAGGCGAGTAGGCCGGTACGCGCACAACGGCTATTCCCAGGCGTTTCGCCGCCGCCAGGTCGACATGGTTGTAACCGGCCGAGCGCAGGGCGATCAGGCGCGTGCCGCCAGCGGCCAGGCGCTCGAGCACCGGGGCGCCGAGGTCATCGTTGATGAAAGCGCAGACCACCTCGAAATGCTCCGCCAATGCCACCGTGTCCAGACTCAGGCGCGCCGCTTGAAAGTGCAGCTCGATGCCGGCTGGCAGGTCGGCGGCGAGGAAACTGTCGCGGTCGTAGGTCTGGCTGCTGAAAAGAATCGTGCGCATGCTGTCCTCCGGGCGAGTGAGTCTTGAAGGCTTTCTTCCAATTCTGTAGGAGCGATCTTGCTCGCGATGGAGTCAAAGACGACGCGTTCATCCTGTATGTACGCGTTATCGTTGTCGACCATCGCGAGCAAGCTCGCTCCTACAAGTTTCGCGGTGAGCTTAGCGCTAAGGGATCATGGCGCACTTGCGCTGCGTCAGGCATTGATGCGTGCCTGGGCGGCGAGGCGATTGATCGCCCGGTCGAGTTCTTCAAGGGCGCCGAAAGCCTTCGGATCCTGTTGCTTGAGCAGGGTTTCGCTGCGTTGGCAGGCGGCGCGCAGTTGCGGTACGCCGCAATAGCGGGTGGCGCCATGCAAGCGATGAACGCGCTCGATCAGGGCGTTGTGGTCACGGCTTTCCTGCGCCTGGCGGATCGCTTCACGATCGGCTTCCAGCGATGCCAGCAGCATCGCCAGCATGTCCGCGGCCAGATCGGCCTTGCCGGCGGCCAGGCGCAAACCTTCTTCGTGATCCAGTACCTGCAGGTCATAGGCGCCACCATGGCTCTCGCCAGTGCGTTCCGGACCCTGGTTGCGCAGGGCCAGGCCACTCCACTTCAACACCACTTGTGCCAGTTGCCGTTCGCTGATCGGCTTGGTCAGGTAGTCGTCCATACCGCTTTGCAGCAACGCACGTTTTTCATTGGCCATGGCATGGGCGGTGAGGGCGACGATCGGCAGCGGTGTGCAATGCCGTTCGCTCTCCCACTGGCGGATTGCTTCGGTGCTCTGGCGTCCGTCCATGCCCGGCATCTGTACGTCCATCAGCACCAGATCGAAGGTCTCGGTCTGCACCGCTCGGACGGCGGCATAACCGCTTTCCACCGCAAGCACCTTGGCGCCCATGTCTTCGAGCAGGGTTTGCACCAACAGCAGGTTGGCCGGGTTGTCGTCGACACAAAGCACTTTCGGTGCGCGACTGGAGACCGGTTCACCGGGTTCGCTGCGGTTCTGGCGCGGGTTGACCAGATCGGACAGCGCGCGCCGCAACTTGCGCGTGCAGGCCGGTTTGGCCTGGAGCTGGCTGTGGGGGTTGGGCACCGAGAGGTGGAACAGGGTCTGTTCGGTGGTCGGGCACAGCACCAGCACTTTGCAGCCCAGGTGTTCGAGGTCCCAGATGGACTGGTTGAGGCGTTCCGGGGGCATGTCATTACTGGTGACACCCAGCACCGCCAGGTCAATCGCCTGATCGGTCTGATGTGCGGCGGTCACGCCATTGGTCAGGCTTTCGAGGGTGGTGAACGGGGTGACCGCCAGACCGCAGTCCTCCAGTTGGTGCTGCAACGCCTGGCGAGCCAGATCGTGATTTTCCAGCACCGCCACGCGTCGGCCGGACAGGGGCGGGCCGGGCAGATCCTCGGCGTCGTCGCGGGTTTTCGGCAGGCTCAGGCTGATCCAGAACTCCGAACCTTCGCCCGGCGTGCTGTCGACGCCGATTTCACCGCCCATCTGTTCGATCAATCGCTTGGAAATCACCAGCCCCAGGCCAGTGCCACCGGGTTGCCGGGACAGCGAATTGTCGGCCTGACTGAACGCCTGAAACAACGCGCGCACATCCTGGTTCGACAGGCCGATGCCTGTGTCCTGGATGCTGATGCGCAGCTGCACACTGTCTTCGTGCTCTTCTTCCAGCATGGCGCGGGCAACGATGGTGCCTTCGCGAGTGAACTTGATCGCGTTGCTGACCAGGTTGGTGAGGATCTGTTTGAGCCGCAGCGGATCGCCCACCAGCGACAGCGGCGTGTCGCGATAAACCAGGCTCACCAGTTCCAGCTGCTTGGCGTGGGCGGCGGGGGCGAGGATGGTCAGCGTGTCCTGCAGCAGGTCGCGCAGGTTGAACGGAATGTGATCGAGTACCAGTTTGCCGGCCTCGATTTTCGAGAAGTCGAGGATCTCGTTGATGATCCCCAGCAGGCTGTCGGCGGACTTTTCAATGGTGCCCAGGTAGTCGAGTTGGCGCGGGGTCAGTTCGCTTTTTTGCAGCAGATGGGTGAAGCCGAGAATGCCATTGAGCGGCGTGCGGATTTCGTGGCTCATGTTGGCCAGGAATTCCGACTTGATCCGGCTCGCCTCCAGCGCTTCCTTGCGCGCCAGATCGAGCTCGATGTTCTGGATCTCGATGGTTTCCAGGTTCTGGCGCACGTCTTCGGTGGCCTGGTCGACGCTGTGCTGCAGTTCCTCCTGGGCGTTCTGCAGGGTGCCGGCCATGCGATTGATGCCGGACGCGAGTTCATCCAGCTCCTGGCTGCCGAGGGGCGGCAGGCGGGTTTCCAGATGACCGTCCTTGAGCTGGGCCACGGCCTGCTTGATCTGGCTCAACGGCCGATTGATCGTGCGGCCCATGCGCAAGGCCAGCAATGCAGCGCCCCCCAGGCCCGCCGCGATCATCATCAGGCTGGCGAACAGGCTGCGGTAGCCGCGCAGCAGCATGCCGTTGTGGGACAGTTCGAGTTCGACCCAGCCCAGCAGGCGGTCGGCTTCATCGGGAATCAGGTCACCGGCCAGGTTGCGGTGTTTGCCAAACACCGGCAGCAGGTAACGTGTCGCGTCGCTGCCACTGCGACGCAGCATCTGCGAGCCGTCGCCCAGAGGCGCCTGATTGAGCATGGTCGGCCCGGCGTGGGCCAGCGGCGTGCGGTCCGGCGCGAGGAACGTCACGGCACGCACGTCCGGTTGTTCCAGCGACTCGGTGGCAATGCGCTCCAACAGTTCGGTGTTCTTGTGTCCCATGGCCGGCGCCACCAGCGGCGCCAGTTGCTCGGCGATCATTTCGCCGCGCTGCATGAGTTGGGTTTGCAGGTCCGATTGCTGCATCCAGGTAAAATAGCCGCCCAGGACCAACGCCATCAGGCTGGTCGGCAACAGCGTCAGCAACAGCACGCGGCCTTTGATTCCCAGTTTCTTGAGCACGCCTCTCTCCTGCATCCGGCTATCTATAGACCTGCACATGCATCCGGCACGCGCCACTTGCGCAGTGTAGCGATTTGAAGGCAGGCAATCTCCGTAAAATTGAAGTCGTCATTCGTCGGTCGAATCGGCACTTTCAAGTCTCGGCCGGTCCTCTGGCTTGCCCCGGGCGACGCAATCTTGAATAATTACCAACTGAGAATTATTTGCAGATACTCATGACTCCCAACGCCGTCGGCCATCCCCGCATCCTTTCCATCGAAGACGACCTTGTGCTCGGTGCTTATGTTCACGAGCACCTGGGCCGTAGCGGCTTTCAGGTGACCTGGTGCCAGAACGGCCAGGAAGGCCTGGATGCTGCCCGCCAGCAAGCCTTCGATGTGGTACTGATGGACATTCTGCTACCTGGCCTGGACGGGTTGTCCGTGCTGACGCAACTACGCCAGAGCCATTCCACGCCGGTGCTGCTCATGTCGGCGCTGGGTGCCGAGGCGGACCGCATCAGCGGCTTTCGCCTGGGGGCTGATGATTACCTGCCCAAGCCCTTCAGCATGGCTGAACTGCGGGTGCGCATCGAGGCGATCCTGCGCCGGGTGGCGCTGGATCGTCGACCGACGCCGACGGTCATTGCGCCGGTGGCGGACAGCCTGCGGTTCGACGATGAGCTGTTCGAGGTTTTCTATGGCGCAAGGGCGGCCGGCCTGACCCGCAGCGAGTATCGGTTGCTGGAAACCCTCAATCGCAATGGCGATGAAGTGTTGAGCAAGGCCTTCCTTTATCAGCATGTGTTGCAACGGGGCTACGCAGCCCATGACCGCAGCCTGGACATGCACATCAGTCAGATCCGTCGCAAGCTCAAGGCCATCGGCTACACCGAGCGCGAAGTGCGCACGGTGTGGGGCAAGGGCTACATCCTGAGTGCCGGCGATGAAATGTAAATTGCCGGGGCGGCATTCGCTGTTCTGGAAGCTGGCCTGTTTGCTGGTGGCGTTCTGTCTGCTGATGATCTGGCTGAGCTGGTCCTGGGGCCGTTACATGGAACAACGCAACCAGTTCCTGTCGGATGAAGCGCGCGGCACGCTGACGCGCTATGCCGCCGAAGCCGAGCAAGCGTGGCAGCAGCGCCAACAGGTGGGCGTCGATAACTGGTTGCAGAGCATGCGCCACCGTGAAACGAGTTGGGTGGGTGTCATCGGCGGTGATTTACAGTCGTTGAGCAGCTATACGCTGACGGACAAGGAAATCGAGCGCCTGACCTTTCTGCGGGGCCTGGATTGGCCCATCCACAAGAAAGGCCGGCCATGGATGCGTGTGCCGTTTCCTGGCGACCCGTCTGCCGGCAGTCTGGTGATCGAATTGCCCGACCGTTTTGTGCCCGGGCACTATCGGGTGTTCTGGCGCGTGATCACCAACGGCGTGATTCCAGGGTTGTTCACCTTGCTGCTCTGCGTCGGCCTTTATCGTTTGCTGGTGGTGCCGCTGAACCACCTGCGCGCCCAGGCCAATGCCTGGCGTGCCGACCAATTGAATGTCCGATTGTCGATTCGCACGACCAAACGTTCAGATGAGTTGGGCGAACTGGGCAGGGCGTTCGATCATATGTCCGAGCGTCTGCAAAGCACCGTCGCCTTGCAGCAGCAATTGCTGCGCGACCTGTCCCACGAATTGCGCACGCCGCTCAGTCGCCTGAGGGTGGCCAGCGAAAGCGAGCAGGGGTTGGATGCCTTGCGCGAACGCATTGGCCGCGAAGTCGATGGCATGCAACGGCTGGTGGAAGACACGCTGCAGCTGGCCTGGCTCGACACCGAGCGAACCCGTTTGCCCGACGAAGCCATTCAGGTCCAGGCCCTGTGGGAAATGCTCACGGAAAACGCCTGCTATGAAAGTTGCTGGCCGGACGGGCAGTTGCAGTGTCTGGTGGATTCGTCCTGCTGGGTGCGCGGTCACCTCAATACCCTGGCCCAGGCGCTGGAAAACATGTTGCGTAACGCGATTCGACATTCACCCGAGGGCGGCGTGGTCACGCTGGGTGGACAACGTGATGGCAAGTACTGGCATCTGTGGCTGGAGGATCAGGGCGGCGGTGTGGCGGACGCGGATCTGGAGCGGATCTTTTTGCCCTTCACCCGTCTCGATGGTTCGAGGCCGGGGGATGGCGGGTTCGGGTTGGGCTTGAGCATTGCCAGGAATGCCGTGCAGCGACAGGGCGGCAGACTTTGGGCTGAGAACACCGGGAGGGGGTTGCGGATGAATATGCGCCTGGTGGCGGATGATGCCTTCGCGAGCAGGCTCGCTCCCACAGTGGATGTGTGTCGACCACAGAGAGTGTGAACAACCAGGATTAAATGTGGGAGCGAGCCTGCTCGCGAAGGGGCCCTCGCAACAACAAGTACCCTGATTTTACCGGAGCGCTCCCGAGATTCTGTACGACTTTTCCCAAAGGGTTTCACCGGTCATTTCAAACATCCTTGGCGGTTTAAGCTCACGCTTTCCTCATGTTCAAGGAGTCATGCATGACCGTACCCCAGGTGCCCGGCCGTACAACCGACGATCGCTTCAATGAAGTGCTTGCACTGATTCAAAGCGCCAGGCGACAGGTCATGCAGGCGGTCAATACCCAACTGATCGAGTTGTACTGGCAGGTTGGGGCTTACATCAGCCGCAAGCTGGAGAGAGCCGAATGGGGTGATTCCGTGGTCGGTCAACTGGCCGAGCATCTGGCTCAGACTCAGCCGGGGCTGCGTGGTTTTACCCGGCCCAATCTGTTTCGCATGCGTCAGTTCTACGAGACTTACCGGAACGACGAGAAAGTCTCACCGCTGGTGAGACAATTACCCTGGACCCATAATCTGGTCATCTTCAGTCAAAGCAAACTCCCGGAAGAGCGGGAGTTTTACCTGCATATGGCTATCCAGGAAAAATGGTCGAAGCGCGAGCTGGAGCGCCAGTTCAAGGCGGCGCTGTTTGAACGCAGCGTGACCGAGCCGGCAAAAGTCTCCGCAATTCTGAAACACACCCACCCCTCGGCACTTGAGATTTTCCGTGACGCCTACATGCTCGAGTTTCTCGACCTGCCCGGCGCCCACGCCGAAACGGATCTGCATCAGGGCTTGCTGGCGCGTCTCAAGGAGTTTTTGATCGAGCTTGGTCGCGATTTCTGCTTTGTCGGCTCCGAATACCCGTTGCAAGTCGGCGGGCGTGATTTTGCGCTGGACTTGCTGTTCTTTCACCGCGGTCTCAACTGCCTGGTGGCCATCGAGCTCAAGGTCGGGCGTTTTGAACCAGAGTATTTGGGCAAGATGGGCTTCTATCTAGAAGCCTTGGATCGCGAAGAACGCAAACCTCATGAGAGCCCTGCAATCGGTGTCTTGCTCTGTGCCAGCAAGGATGATGAAGTCGTCGAATACGCCCTTAACCGCAGTCTGTCACCAGCGCTGATTGCCGAGTATCAGGTCCAACTGCCGGACAAACAGTTGCTGCAGGCCAAGCTGCATGAATTTTATGCCTTGAATGTCGCACAAACAGGAGAGGGCTGATTCAGCCGCTTATTCCCATAAACCATAAGCACCACACTTTGCGTGATATGGGCTGGCAAGGTTTGCCGGTATGATAGGCGCCCCCGCAGTCTGGATTGCGAATTACGCCATGACCTTGCAGTACCCAACCATCGCCGATTGCGTCGGCAACACTCCGCTGGTTCGTTTGCAGCGCCTGCCCGGCGCCACCAGCAACACCCTATTGCTCAAGCTCGAAGGGAACAACCCGGCGGGTTCGGTCAAGGACCGTCCGGCGCTGTCGATGATCACCCGCGCCGAGCTGCGCGGGCAGATCCATGCCGGCGATACGCTGATCGAAGCGACCTCGGGTAACACCGGGATCGCGCTGGCCATGGCCGCCGCGATCAAGGGTTACAAGATGATCCTGATCATGCCGGACAACTCCAGTGCCGAACGCAAGGCCGCCATGACCGCCTACGGTGCCGAACTGATCCTGGTCAGCCAGGAACAAGGCATGGAAGGCGCCCGAGACCTTGCGCAGAAGATGGAAGCCGAAGGCCGCGGCAAGGTGCTGGATCAGTTCGCCAACGGTGACAACCCGGAAGCGCACTACACCACCACCGGCCCGGAAATCTGGCGTCAGACCGAAGGCACCATCACCCACTTCGTCAGCTCCATGGGCACCACCGGTACCATCATGGGCGTTTCGCGCTACTTGAAAGAGCAGAACGACAACGTGCAGATCATCGGTCTGCAACCCATGGAAGGTTCGGCGATTCCAGGCATTCGTCGCTGGCCCCAGGAATACCTGCCGAAGATCTACCAGGCCGATCGCGTGGATCGGATCGTCGACATGGCGCAAAGCGAGGCCGAAGACGTGACCCGTCGTCTGGCCCGCGAAGAAGGCATCTTCTGTGGTGTGTCGTCGGGTGGTGCGGTGGCTGCCATGTTGCGTCTGTCCAGGGAAGTTGAAAACGCGGTGATCGTCGCGATCATCTGCGACCGAGGCGACCGCTACCTGTCGACCGGCATTTTCGACGCGCCCAACTGATGGCCAAGCATGAGAGAGGCCTGCGCTTCCAGCCCACGGGCGGCAGCAAGGCCCCGCAAGTCCCGACCGGTAAAAAGCAGCGCCTGACCATCGAGCGCCTGGCTAACGACGGCCGTGGTATCGCGTTTTTTGAAGGCCGTACCTGGTTCGTCATCGGCGCCTTGGCCGGTGAAGAAGTCGAGGCGCGCGTGCTCGGTGCCCACGGCAAAGTGGTCGAGGCGCGTACCGAGCGGGTCTTGAAGGCCAGCGAACTGCGCCGCCCGGCACCCTGCGCCCATGCTGGCCGCTGCGGCGGTTGCAGCGTGCAGCATCTGCCTCACAATGAACAACTCGCCCTGAAACAGCGCATGCTCGCCGAGCAACTGTCCAGGGTCGCCGGTGTCGAGCCCGAAGAATGGGCCGCGCCTCTGAGTGGTCCTGAATTCGCTTACCGTCGTCGCGCCCGTATAGCGGTGCGTTGGGACATGAAAGCGAAAAAGCTTGAAGTCGGGTTCCGCGCCGCCGGCAGCCAGGACATCGTCGGCATCGATGAATGCCCGGTGCTGGTACAACCCTTGCAGCCGATCATGACCCGCTTGCCGGAGATGCTGCGGCGTTTGAGCAAGCCGCAGGCACTCGGGCATGTGGAATTGTTCAGCGGTTCTTCGCTGGCGGTTTTGCTGCGGCACATGGCGCCGTTGTCCGATGCCGACCTGACGATCCTCAAGGATTTCTGCGCGTTCCATGAAGCCCAGTTGTGGCTGCACGGCGACGGTGAACCTCAGCCGGTCGAGGCCGGTCAATCCTTGGGCTATCGTCTGGAACAGTGGAGCCTGGATCTGGCGTATCGACCCGGGGATTTCGTCCAGGTCAACGCCGGGGTCAACGAAGCCATGGTGGCCCAGGCATTGCAATGGTTGAAGCCGACGGCGGATGAGCGAGTCCTCGACCTGTTCTGCGGTCTGGGCAACTTTGCCTTGCCGCTGGCGCAAACCGTTCGCGAAGTGGTGGCGGTGGAAGGGGTGCAGGTGATGGTCGAGCGGGCAGCCGCGAATGCCGTTAGCAACAATCTGCATAACGTGCATTTTTTTCAGGCCGATTTATCCCAGCCTTTGACCGATGCCGAATGGGCGCGTGAAGGCTTTTGTGCGGTACTCTTGGACCCACCGCGTGACGGTGCTTTCGAGGTGGTGCGCAAACTCAAATCGCTGGGCGCCGAGCGGTTGGTGTATGTGTCGTGCAACCCGGCAACGCTGGCGCGCGATACGGTTGAATTGATCAAGCAGGGCTACCGGTTAAAACGTGCCGGGATTCTCGATATGTTTCCTCAGACGGCGCATGTCGAGGCCATGGCGTTATTTGAAGCGAGCTAGGATGGCTCGTCTGGTCCGACTGGCCCGCCCGTGCAGCCGCGCATCAGCCCGACGTCGGCTCACGGGCAACGAAGGTCAGCGATTCTGACGCATTGAATCTGCGTCGTAGGGAAGGTAAGCAAGATGGTACAGGTGAGAGCACACCAGCCGATCAACACCGACGGCAGTATCAATCTCGAGGCTTGGCTCGATCATGCGGTCAGTGTCGATCTGGCACTGGATCGCGAAGCCTTGAAAGAAGCCTGCGAGTACGCTCGCGAGACTGAGCAACAAGCCAATGCGGCGAAGAATTTATGGTCCGAAGGCAACTCCAGTTTCCGCACCGGCCTTGAGATCGCCGAGATCCTCGCCGACCTCAAGCTCGATCAGGATTCGCTGGTCGCCGCGGTCCTGTATCGGGGCGTACGCGAAGGCCAGATCCAGTTGCCGGCGGTCAGCCAGCGCTTCGGTCCGGTGGTGGCCAAACTCATCGACGGCGTGCAGCGCATGGCGGCGATCAGCGACAGCCTGAGCCCCCGAAAATCCCTGGTGCTGGGCACTCAAGGTCAGGTAGAAAACCTGCGCAAGATGCTGGTGGCCATGGTCGACGACGTTCGCGTCGCCCTGATCAAGCTGGCTGAACGCACCTGCGCGATCCGTGCGGTGAAAACCGCCGACGACGAAAAACGCAATCGCGTCGCCCGCGAAGTCTTCGACATCTATGCGCCGCTGGCCCATCGCCTGGGCATCGGTCACATCAAGTGGGAACTGGAGGACTTGTCCTTCCGTTACCTCGAGCCCGACCAGTACAAACAGATCGCCAAGTTGCTCCATGAGCGGCGACTGGATCGCGAGCGCTTCATCAGCGACGTGATGAGCCAACTGAAAAACGAATTGCAGGCCACCGGTGTCGAGGCGGACATCAGCGGCCGGGCCAAACACATTTATTCGATCTGGCGCAAAATGCAGCGCAAGGGTCTGGAGTTCAGCCAGATCTATGACGTGCGCGCCGTTCGCGTGCTGGTGCCGGAAATGCGCGACTGCTACACCGCGCTCGGCATCGTCCACACCTTGTGGCGGCACATCCCGAAAGAGTTCGACGACTACATCGCCAACCCCAAGGAAAACGGCTACCGCTCGCTGCACACGGCGGTGATCGGGCCCGAGGGCAAGGTGCTGGAAGTGCAGATCCGTACCCACGCGATGCACGAAGAGGCAGAACTCGGCGTATGTGCGCACTGGCGCTATAAAGGCACCGACGTCAAGTCCGGTTCCAATCACTACGAAGAGAAAATTTCCTGGCTGCGCCAGGTGCTCGAGTGGCACGAAGAGCTGGGTGACATTGGTGGCCTGGCGGAACAGCTGCGAGTCGATATCGAACCCGACCGTGTGTACATCTTCACCCCGGACGGCCACGCCATCGACCTGCCGAAGGGCGCGACACCGCTGGACTTCGCCTACCGCGTGCACACCGAAATCGGCCACAACTGCCGTGGCGCCAAGATCAACGGGCGCATCGTGCCGCTCAACTACAGCCTGCAAACCGGTGAACAGGTCGAGATCATCACCAGCAAGCACGGCACCCCGAGCCGTGACTGGCTGAACCCGAACCTGGGTTATGTCACCACCTCGCGAGCACGGGCGAAGATCGTTCACTGGTTCAAATTGCAGGCGCGCGATCAGAACGTCGCTGCGGGTAAAACCCTGCTTGAGCGTGAGCTCAATCGCCTCGGCCTGCCGGCGGTGGATTTCGACAAGCTGGCCGACAAGGCCAACATGAAAACCGCCGAAGACATGTTTGCCGCCCTGGGTGCCGGTGACTTGCGCCTGGCGCAACTGGTCAATCTGGCGCAGCAACTGGTGGAACCGGAGCGCGGCAACGAACAGCTGGAGCTGATTCCGCGCAAGGCCACCGGCTACAAACCGGGCAAGCGCGGCGACATCCAGATCCAGGGCGTCGGCAACCTGATGACCCAGATGGCCGGCTGCTGCCAGCCGCTGCCGGGGGATGCAATCGTCGGTTACATCACCCAGGGCCGTGGCGTGAGTATCCATCGCCAGGATTGCGCCTCGGTGCTGCAACTGTCCGGTCGGGAACCGGAGCGGATCATTCAGGTCAGCTGGGGGCCGGTGCCGGTGCTCACCTATCCGGTGGACATCATCATCCGTGCCTACGACCGTTCGGGCCTGCTGCGTGACGTTTCCCAGGTGCTGCTCAACGAGCGGATCAACGTGCTGGCGGTCAACACCCGCTCGAACAAGGAGGACAACACGGCGTTGATGTCCCTCACCATCGAGATTCCGGGGCTGGACGCGTTGGGCAGGTTGCTGGGGCGGATTTCCCAATTGCCGAACATCATCGAAACGCGGCGTAACCGTACGCCTTGAAGATGATTAATGTGGGGGCGAGCCTGCTCGCGAATGCGATCCGCCAGTCGACATCCGTGTTGCCTGACAGTCTGCCTTCGCGAGCAGGCTCGCTCCCACAGGTTTTTGTGGTGAGACATAAATAATGTACAGCCTTGAAGATTTGCTACACCTGATGAGCCGCCTGCGTGATCCGCAGTACGGTTGCCCGTGGGACATCAAGCAAACCTACGCCACCATCGTTCCGCACACCCTTGAAGAAGCCTACGAAGTCGCCGACGCCATCGAGCGTGGTGACTTTGATCACTTGCAGGGTGAGCTGGGCGATCTGTTGTTCCAGGTGGTTTATTACAGCCAGTTGGCCCGGGAAGAGGGGCGCTTCGAATTCGATGGCGTGGTCGACAGCATCACCCGCAAGCTGATCCGCCGTCATCCCCACGTGTTTCCCACCGGTGATCTGTACGCTCCGCTGGATGTCCCGCGCCTGAGTGAGGAGCAGGTCAAGCAGCGCTGGGAAGAGATCAAGGCCGAGGAGCGTGCCGAGAAGTCCGCCGCGCCGCAACAGCTGTCCTTGCTTGATGACGTCCCCGCCGCACTGCCGGCGTTGTCCCGGTCGGCCAAATTGCAAAAGCGCGCAGGGCAGGTTGGTTTCGATTGGCCCGATGCCTTGCCGGTGCTGGACAAGGTCCGTGAAGAGCTCGATGAAATACTCGAAGCAATGGCCGACAACGACCCGGCGGCAATTGCCGATGAAGTCGGCGACCTGCTGTTTTCCGTGGTCAATCTGGCTCGGCACCTCAAGGTCGACCCGGAAACCGCGCTGCGGGGCGCCAACAGCAAGTTTGAACGACGCTTCCGTTTTATCGAACAGGCATTGCGCGACACCCACCGTCCCATGGAAGATTGCACCCTCGAAGAGTTGGACGCCCTGTGGGGCGAAGCCAAACGTCAGGAAAAGAATGTGCCCAGCTGCGGTTGAGCAGTTGCCTAAGTGAGTAATAAGCACCATGAGCATTTCCCTTCGCGACCAGTTGCTCAAAGCAGGGCTGGTCAACCAGAAGCAGGCCAAGCAGGTCAGCAAAGACAAGCAGAAACAACAGCGCCTGGCCCACAAGGGCCAGATCGAACTGGATGATTCCCAGCAGCGAGCGGCCCAGGAAGCCATGGCCGAGAAGGTCAAGCGCGATCAGGAGCTCAATCGTCAGCAACAGGAAAAAGCCGAGGCCAAGGCCCGTGTCGCACAGATCAAGCAATTGATCGAAGCCACGCGCCTGCCGAAGTTGACGACCGAGGACTACTACAACTTCGTTGACGACAAGAAGGTCAAGCGCATTTCGGTGAACACGCTGATGCGCAACAAGCTCAGCAACGGTTCACTGGCCATCGTGCATCACGCCGGCGGTTACGAAGTCATCCCCCGTGAAGCTGCCCTGAAGATTCAGGAGCGCGATCCACAGCGCATCGTGCAGATGAACGTCAAGACCGAGGAAGTCGCTACCGAAGACGATCCGTACGCGGCTTATCAGATCCCAGATGATCTGATGTGGTGATTGACTGAAGACTGCAACAAAGACAAACCCCGCTCATGGCGGGGTTTGTCGTTTCAATGCTGTCATTATTCAAGCGGAGCGTCGTTCTCGTTGCTGCTCCAGTGTTTCCAGTTCGGCCTTGTAGTTGTGGGCGTCTTTCTCGGAGTGGAACATCCCGACCAGCAGGTCTTGCTGGTACACATCCCAGATCCGGATGCCGGCGGCTACGCCTTCATGGGACATATGTGAATCGTCGCGTTCAGTTACTTTTACAGTCATCTGCTAGCTCCAATCTCTGTTATCTGCAGCAAGGCATGTGCAGGACTCTGTTATAGGTTTTGTTAGCCTGCTAAGTAAATGATCGAGATTGGAAAGGGTTTTTTACAAAAATGGAAACAGTCCTGCAGCCCGCGTAATCCGCGACATTCAGCCGCAGGCCGTTGAGTCGCATGACAAAAGCTTCATGTTCACGCCGAAGATCTGCGGGCAATACACCGACCCTGTGGGAGCGAGCCTGCTCGCGAAGAGGCTGGTACCTTCAAGCATTAATGTCTCCTGGCACACCGCTTTCGTCGGAACGCCGCCCGGAACCGGCTCGCTCCCACAGGAAGTTGTGTTTATAGCTGACGAAAAAAAACGCCCCGAACCAGTCGGGGCGTTTTCATGTGCGGCTCAGCGGCGGGAAATTACTTGCCTTCCCAGCGCTTCAGTACCAGCGTGGCGTTGGTGCCACCGAAACCGAAGCTGTTGCTCATCACGGTGTTGATGGTGGCGTTTTCGCGGGTCTTGGTCAGCACCGGCAGGTCGGCCACTTCCGGGTCCAGCTCGTCGATGTTGGCGGAGCCGGCAATGAAGTTGCCTTCCATCATCAGCATGCAGTAGATCGCTTCGTGAACGCCGGCTGCGCCCAGGGAGTGACCCGACAGGCTCTTGGTGGAGCTGATGGCCGGAGCCTTGTCGCCGAACACTTCACGCACACCTTTCATTTCCGCGACGTCGCCGACCGGGGTCGAGGTGCCGTGGGTGTTCAGGTAGTCGATCGGGGTGTCGACGGTGGACAGCGCCTGCTGCATGCAGCGGATCGCGCCTTCGCCACTTGGGGCAACCATGTCGTAGCCATCGGAAGTCGCGCCGTAGCCAACGATTTCCGCGTAGATTTTCGCGCCACGGGCCAGAGCGTGTTCCAGCTCTTCAACCACGACCATGCCGCCACCACCAGCGATGACGAAACCGTCACGGTCGGCGTCGTAGGCACGGGAGGCTTGTTCCGGGGTGTCGTTGCGCTTGCTGGACAGCGCGCCCATGGCGTCGAACAGGAACGACTGGCTCCAGTGTTCTTCTTCACCGCCACCGGCGAACACGATGTCCTGCTTGCCCATCTGGATCTGTTCCATGGCGGTACCGATGCAGTGAGCACTGGTGGCGCAGGCAGAAGCGATGGAGTAGTTCAGGCCCTTGATCTTGAACGGGGTGGCCAGGCATGCGGAAACGGTGCTGCTCATGGTCCGCGTTACACGGTATGGGCCGACGCGCTTGACGCCTTTTTCGCGCAGGATATCCAGCGCTTCCATCTGGTTCAGCGTGGACGCGCCACCGGAACCGGCGATCAGGCCGGTACGCGGGTTGGAGACTTGCTCTTCGGTCAGGCCGGAGTCAGCAATGGCGTCTTTCATGGCCAGGTAGGCGTAAGCCGCCGCGTGGCCGACGAAGCGATAAATCTTGCGATCGATCAGTTCTTCAAGGTTGAGGTCAATGGAGCCGGAAACCTGGCTACGCAGACCCATTTCGGCATATTCCGGGTTGAACCGGATGCCAGGGCGGCTTGCACGCAGGTTAGCGGAGACGGTCTCTTTGTCATTGCCCAGGCACGAAACAATGCCCAGACCAGTGATAACGACGCGGCGCATGCGGATAACCCTTAGAAGTTGTCAGTGGAGGTGAACACGCCAACCCGGAGGCCTTCGGCGGTGTAGATTTCGCGACCGTCGACAGTGACCGAACCGTCGGCAATGGCCAGGTTCAGCTTGCCCTTCAGGACGCGCTTGATATGAATGTTATAGGTGACTTTCTTGGCGGTCGGCAGGACCTGGCCGAAGAATTTCACTTCGCCCGAACCCAGGGCGCGACCGCGGCCTGGCAGGCCTTGCCAGCCCAGGAAAAAGCCGACCAGTTGCCACATGGCGTCAAGGCCCAGGCAGCCTGGCATCACCGGATCGCCTTCGAAATGGCAGGCAAAGAACCACAGGTCCGGATTGATATCCAGCTCGGCGACCAATTCACCTTTGCCGTACTTGCCACCCTCTTCGCTGATCAGGGTGATGCGATCAACCATCAGCATGTTAGGGGCGGGCAGTTGCGCGTTACCTGGGCCGAACAGCTCACCGCGACTGCAGCGCAGCAGGTCTTCCCGGGTAAAGGCGTTTTGTTTGGTCATGCGAGCTCCTCAATAGTCCCATGCGGCAGGTGGGGCAAATCTTCCCGGCCGATCGAAGCGTTCATGCCTCGAACCGGCAGCCTACTCATAGACTATTGCGTTGTGGTGAAAGTCACAGCACCAAGGACATGAAAGTACACTTGTGCACTGAAATTTTTATTCAAGCCCCTTTTCGGGCCTGTTCGGGTGCCTAAGACTGCCGCACTTTCGTCTTTCACGCCAGTCGCAGATGCTCGAAAGGCCTGTACTACTGCACCCATCGCTGCAGAATTTGCTGAAGATCAGTTCGTTTGAAGGGCTTGGCCAGGTAATCGTTCATCCCCGCCGACAAACAGGCTTCGCGATCGCCCTGCAAGGCATTGGCGGTCAGCGCGATGATCGGCAAGTCGTTGCAACCGGGCAGTTGGCGAATCTGCCGGGTCGCCTCGTAACCGTCGATGACCGGCAATCGGCAGTCCATCAGGATCGCTTCGAAAATCAGACTTTCGGCACTGCGCACCGCCTGCGCGCCATCGACGGCGACGCTGACAGTAAAGCCCAGACTGCGCAACATCGCTTCGATAACCGTCTGATTGACCGGATTGTCTTCGACCAGCAGCACATTGCGCCCGTCACCGTCGCCATTACCTGTTGGCGCTCGCGGCGTCAGTACAGGCAGTGGCTGTTGATAAAGCGCCAACGGGATTTCCAGGGTGAACACCGAACCGTAACCTTCTTCGCTCTGGGCACGCAGGGTCCCGCCCATGCGTTCGGCGAGGGTGCGGGCGATCGGCAGGCCCAGGCCGGTGCCGCCGTAACGTCTTGAAATAGAACTGTCGGCTTGCTGAAACGCATTGAACATCAATTCCAGGCTGTCGGCCGCAATGCCGATGCCACTGTCGCGCACGGTGCAGGTGAACCACAACAGTTCGTGATCCAGTGATTGCCATTGCGGTTCGATGGACACCCGGCCCTGCTCGGTGAATTTCAGTGCGTTGCCGATCAGGTTGACCAGAATCTGTCGGATCCGCGTCGGATCGCCCTGAACCTGCAACCCCCGCATATCCTCCGGAATCTGCAAGTGCAGATCGAGCCCGCGTTGCGCGGCACTGTGCTGGAACGACTGTGCACAGGCGCCGATCAGGTCGGCGAGGTTGAACGGAATGTGTTCCAGTTCCAGCTCCGAGCGCTCGATACGCGAGAAGTCCAGAATGTCATTGATGACCTTGAGCAGATGCTCGGTCGACTCCGAAGCCAGCGCAGCGTATTCGACCTGCTCCGGGGTCATCTCGGTGGTTTCCAGCAGTTGCAGCATGCCCAGGACGCCATTCATGGGCGTGCGCAGTTCATGGCTCATCATCGCCAGGAAATCCGACTTGGCGTTGTTGGCCTTTTCCGCTTCTTCGCGGGTCTGGATCAACTGCGCCATGGCCTGGTGCTGTTCGCGGCTGGCCTGCTCCAGACCGCTGGCCAGGTTATTGATGTGTTGCGAGAGGGCGCCCAGTTCGGTGTCATCGACAATGGGCAGGGGCGTCTTGTAGTCGCCGTCCTGGATGGCCTTGACCGCGTTGCCGATATCGCGGATCGGTTGCGACAGGCTGCCCGCCAGGCGCCGGGCGAGCACGAAGGTAAACAGCAGGGCGAACAACGCCAGGATCGCGGCCTTGAGCAGGATCTCCTGCTGACGCTGGCTGAATGCATCATTGGACAAGCCGACGATCACCCGACCGAGGTAATCCTCGGCTGGGGCGCTGTTGGCGGCCTTGCTGTCCTGGAAAAAATCATTGTGCAGCGGGATCCGTTGCAACCGCACTGGCGCCTGGAACACCTCAACCTGATGCGGGCGGGCATGGTTGGCCGAGGGTTGCTCGACGTACACCAGAATCCGGTTGGCGCTGTCCTGTATTTCCAGAAAACGCACGTTGGGCGTGGCCAGCGTGGCCTTGAGCAGGCTTTCCAGTACCTCGTTGTTGCCCGAAATCACGCCGTATTCAGTGGCCGGCGCCAGCTGGTTGGCAATGAGTTGGCCGGTATGGTTGAGCTCCTGGCGCAAATCCTGGATCCGCACGAAGGTAAAGAAACTGATCAACATTAATGTCAGCAGCAGGGCAGGGCCGAGGCTGATGAGCTGGGTCCGGGTGTTGATGTCCCAACGGCGACGGAAGGTCATGGGCGGCGTTCTCTTTCAGCCAACAGTGTTGCGACAGACGCTTCGTTTATCTGTTCAATACCTAATGAACGAGCCACCTGCGGGTTGCTTGAGACTTTGAAGCGAGGCGGATAGTAGGTGCGCGGCCACGTGGCGGGCGGCTGGTCGAGCAGTTCATCGAGAATGGCCAGCCAATCGCTCTGATCGCTGTAGGTGCTGGCCAGGCTCCCGGCCTTGACGAACCCGGCGTTGGGCCCGATCAGCGCCAATTGTCGCGAATAGCTGCTCAGCAGCAGGTTTTTTACGGTTTTCGGGTTGAACAAGTCAGGGTCGTCGAGGCCCAGCAACACATCGCTGTTGTTCAGCAAGGTTTGCAAAGGGCGACTGTCGTGGATGTTGTCCCAGCGCTCGGTCACCACCTCAAGCCCCAATGGGCGGGCGGCCCGGCGCAGCTCGTTCAACAGAAATTCACTGTGGCTGTCATACAGCACGCCGACCCGCTTGACCTGGGGCAACAGTAATCGGGTCAAGTGCAATTGGCGCTCCAGTGGCGGATCGCTCCAGAGCAGGCTGAGGTACGGAGGCGGGTTTTCCCCCAGATGCTGGCGTGCCTGCAGTCGGCTGATGCGCAGCACCAGCGTCGCCGGGCCTCGAGCGTCTTGCAGGCGCCAGTCGAGGCTTGGCAAGTCGAGCAGAATCAAACGGATGTCGCCTGCGAGTTTGCTCGGTGCCGGCAGATCGGCCAGCGGCTGGAAGCGTACGCGGTCGCCAGGGCGCAGTTCGCGCAAGGCCTGGATGAAGGATTGCACGCCGGGGCTGTCGTCGGTACCGGTCAATAGAATGTCTTCGGCATGGGCTGTCAGGCTGTTCAACCAACCGCCGATCACCAGGCACAGCATCGCCAGCAGGCGGCCGATACCTGGCGTCTTGCGCGGCTGACGATGGGCCATCTTAAAACGCCAGCTCCGCGCTGAAGTACATCACGCGACGCTCGTCGTAGTTGTTGTCGATGAAGGTGGTGGGCTGATTGTCGAGGCGCTGCTGGAGCACACCGGCCAGCTCCAGGCTGGCCTTGCCCAGGCCAATGCGTTTGGCGATGCGTGTATCAACCCGCTCGAAGCGGTAACCGTTCAGGGCGTCGTCGCCATAATAGAAGAGTGCACTGGTCCAGCCATGACCCCAGTCCCGCAGCCAACCGGCGGAGCCACTGTTGCGCGCGGTCTGTTGGGTATCTTGCGGATTGCTCGCGTCCGCATCGACGTAGGCGTAGGTCAGGCGCAGTCGGTCGGCATTGCCGATTCGCCAGTCGATTTGGGTTTCCGCCCCGGAAAAGCGTGCCTTGTTGCTGTTACTGGCGATGAATTGATTGTTGCGCAGCGGTTCGCTGATCATGCCGGTGATTTCGTCGTAGAACAGCTTGAGATCGACCGCCAGCCCCCACTCGGCAAAATAGCCGTTGTAGCCCAGTTCCCGGGAACGCATATGTTCCTGGTCTAGATCGCCGGGCCCGCGTGTCCTGACGAAATAGCGGGCGCTGGACTGGCCATACGCGCCGGGTTGCAGGTTGGTGACCCGGTAACTCCAGTTGACGCTGTTCTCGAACATGTCCGGCGAACGGATGGCTTCTGAATAGACCGCGCGCAGACCGTGGCGCGGGTTGATCAGGTAATTGACCGCCACTCGCGGGGTCAGCGAGCTGCCGATCAACTGTGTGTCTTCGAACATGGCGCCGCCTTGCAGCAACCAGTGTTCACTGGCGCGCCACTCGAGTTGGCCGAATGCCCGCCAGGTGGTGTCGTCGAGGGTGCCATTGAAATAGGTCTCTGAGTCTGCCCGGTCGTAACGATAGTTCAAGCCGCTGACCAGTCGCAGGCTATCGGACAGACTCAGGGTGTCCTGGAGCTCAAGGTCATAGCGTGTCTCCCGGGTGCTTTGGTCGATGTCACCGCAAACGGTCTGCCGGGCGCCGTTGCGCCATTGGTCGAGGACCTGATTGGCCAATGCCTGTTGGGCAGGATCGCCGGCGGGTGCACCGGGGCCGATGAAACGCTCAATGTTGCGTGCCAGGCGTTCGGTGTAGTTCGGGTTGAGCTGCCACAGTTCGGTCAGCTGTGGGCTGAAGGACACCTCGGCATCGCAGGCGCGCCAGGTTTGCTGGCGATCCCAGTGCTGGGCCGAGCCCTGGATATACAGGCTGTGATCGGGGTTGATGTCGTAGTTCCAGCGCAGCGAACCAGCGTAGTCCTTGGCGTTGACGTCGGAATTGTTCCCCGAACTGGTAATCCCGGAAAACACCGGGCGGTAGGTATACGGACGCTGGTTGCTGCCTTCTTTGGCGTTCAATTGCCAATCAATGCTTTGCTGTTCATTGAGTGTCTGGCTGACGGCGAGGTTGAAGCGATTCAAGCGACGGCTGTCACGGTAATCGGCGCCGTTGCGGTCGGTGTCGAAGCCATCGTCCTGCTGGCCGGACAGGCTCAGGCGCAAGTCGCCGTCATCCCAACCCACGCCCTGGCTGGCATAAAAGTCGTTGATGCCACGCTGGCCACGGGTGACTTTCAGTCGCGTACCGTGGCTGTCGGCCGGGTTGCGCGTGATGATATTGACCACCGCCATCAGTGCATTGGCGCCATAGCTGACGGTGTTCGGGCCGCGGAAAACCTCGATGCGCTCGATGTCTTCCATGGCCACCGGAATGTCGCTCCAGTCCACGGTGGACAAGCCAGCACGGTAGACCGAGCGGCCATCGATCAGCACCTGCATGCGTCGCGCTTCGGTGGCATTGGTGCCGTGATAGTTCACCGCCGCCTGATTGCCGCTGATATTGCCGACCATCATGCCCGGCACCAGGCGCAGCACTTCGCTGATGTCACGGGCGCCGCTGGCGGTGATCAGGGTGTTGTCGATCACCGTCATGCTTCCCGGTACGGCCGCCGGCGATTGTTTCAGGCGCGTGGCCGTGAGCACTTGCGGCAGCGGGTCGTTGTCGAGGAACAAGTCGTCGGCCAGCAAGGGTGAGCTGAACACCAGTGCCAGAACCAGCGGCGAGCGGGGTGGAGGCGAAGCCAATGACACAACACATCCTTGTTATTAATCGATGGCGCGCATGTTAACCGAGCGGAATGACTTTTCCAGTCAAGATGTCTGCATTTTCCTCGGTTTTATTGCAATTCTTCCCCCAGGCGCCAGTAATTGACGCGGGGGCTGGCCGCCACTGGGGCGCTCCGTATAATGCCGGGATTGCCACTGGTATGGATTAACGGATTGCATATGACTGAACAGCGCCCGATTGCGGTCCTGGGAGGCGGAAGTTTTGGTACCGCCGTGGCTAACCTGCTGGCCGAAAACGGACATCAGGTCCTGCAATGGATGCGTGACCCCGAACAGGCCGAGGCCATTCGGGTCAATCGCGAAAACCCGCGTTACCTCCAAGGCATCAAGATTTTGCCCGGCGTGACGGCGGTCACTGACCTGCAAGCCACCCTGGAAGCCTGCGACCTGAGTTTCGTCGCACTGCCCTCCAGCGCCTTGCGTTCGGTGCTGGCCCCGCACGCCGAGTTGCTGCGCGGCAAGATGCTGGTGAGCCTGACCAAAGGCATCGAAGCCCACACCTTCAAGCTGATGAGCCAGATCCTCGAGGAGATCGCCCCGCAAGCGCGCATCGGTGTGCTGTCCGGGCCGAACCTGGCGCGTGAAATTGCCGAACACGCGCTGACGGCCACCGTGGTCGCCAGTGAGGACGAAGAACTCTGCACACGGGTTCAGGCCGTGCTGCATGGCCGCACCTTTCGCGTATACGCCAGCGCCGACCGTTTTGGGGTGGAGCTGGGCGGCGCCTTGAAAAACGTCTACGCGATCATTGCCGGTATGGCGGTGGCGCTGGACATGGGCGAAAACACCAAGAGCATGCTGATCACCCGGGCGCTGGCGGAGATGACCCGCTTCGCGGTGAATCAGGGGGCCAACCCGATGACCTTCCTCGGCCTGGCGGGCGTTGGTGATTTGATCGTGACCTGTTCGTCGCCGAAAAGCCGCAACTATCAGGTCGGGTTTGCCCTCGGCCAGGGCTTGAGCCTGGAAGAGGCGGTCAATCGTTTGGGCGAAGTGGCCGAAGGCGTGAATACGCTCAAGGTGCTCAAGGCCAAGGCCCAGGAAGTCGGCGTGTACATGCCGCTGGTCGCCGGGCTGCACGCGATCCTGTTCGAAGGGCGCACGCTTGAACAGGTGATCGGGCTGCTGATGCGCGGCGAACCGAAAACCGACGTCGACTTTATTTCCACCAGCGGCTTCAACTGAGCCCTCAACGCAACAGGAACGGAGCGAGACATGAGCGATCAAAAAGTAGAAGCCAAATACGAATCCATCCTGCTGCGGGTGTTGTGGATGATCGTCTTTGTGCTGGTCTGGCAGGTGGCGCAATTCATCCTTGGCGCCGTGGTGCTGGTGCAGTTGATCTATCGTTTGATCTATGGCGCCCCGAGCGCCAGCCTGATGAACTTCGGCGACAGCCTGAGCCAGTTTCTGGCGCAGATCGGTCGTTTCGGCAGTTTCCACAGCGACCAGAAGCCCTGGCCGTTCGCCGATTGGCCAACGCCGCGTACGCCGGAAGGTGAGGCACCGCACGTCGTGGCGCCAGCCCCGCATCCGGCCCGAGATGAGGAACCCAAGCTATGAAACTCTGGGTATTGCGTCATGGTGAAGCCGAACCTCACGGTTCCAAACCCCACGATTCGGAGCGGGAATTAACGGCCAACGGTCGTGCAGAAGTACTGCGCACCACGGCCAACCTGGTTGGCCAGCCGCTGACTGCGATCTATGCCAGTCCCTACGCGCGAGCGCAGCAGACCGCGCACCTGGTAAAGGACACGCTGGGTTTCGAACCGGACATCCGCACCGTCGACTGGCTGACCCCGGATTTCGATCCTGACAGGGTTACCGATCAATTGAAGTCAGTGACCAATGTGCTGCTGGTTTCTCATAACCCACTGGTTGGGCACCTGATCAGCTACCTGCAACACGGCGCTGGCTATCCACCGGAAAGGGTCAGTACCGCAGGCCTGGCCGAACTAGAAAGCAATGAACTGGTGATCGGCGCGATGAAGCTCAACAGCATCAAGCACCCATAACTCTGCTTTCAGGAGCGCCACCGATCAACTGTGGGAGCGAGCCTGCTCGCGATGGGGGAGTGTCAGTCACCGTCAATGTAGCTGATACACCGCTTTCGCGAGCGGACTCGCTCCCACAGGGGTATCGGTGTTTGAAAAAATTGTATGAAATAGCTAACCAAGCACTTGCTTGGTTGGCTACGCTTGCTCCAGACCAAAAACAAAGGAGCGAGTCGCATGTCTGCTGCTTTTCGTTTGCCGCTGGACGTTTTCTACGAGCGTGAGGCCCGTCATCCCCGCCAGCGCTTCATGGTCCAGCCCATCGGCGGCGGGCAGGTCGAAACGCTGACCTGGGCCGACGTCGGCCATCAGGCCCGCTGCGCGGCGCACTGGTTGCGGGCGCGGGAATTGCCCCAAGGCAGTCACATCGCCCTGATTTCAAAAAACTGCGCGCACTGGATCATTGCCGACCTGGCGATCTGGATGGCCGGGCATGTCTCGGTGCCGCTGTACCCGAATCTCACTGCCGAGTCCGTCGCCCAGGTGTTGGACCATTCGGAAGCGGCACTGGCCTTTATCGGCAAGCTCGACGACTGGCCCGGCATGTCACGCGGGGTGAGCCCGGACCTGGTGACCATCAGCCTGCCGCTGCATCCGCCGGGCGACTTCCATTTCAGCTGGGCTGATCTGCAATGCAGCACGCCGATCCAGGACGACCCCAAACCCGGCGCCGATAAACTGGCGACCATCATCTACACCTCCGGAACCACCGGAATGCCCAAAGGCGTGATGCATAGCTTTGGCAATCTGGGCTTCGCCACCACCCACGGCACGCAACTGTTCGGACTCAATGAGTCGGATCGACTGCTGTCGTATCTGCCGTTGTGCCACGTTGCCGAGCGCATGTTCGTCGAGCTGGCGTCGATCTATACCGGGCAGACCGTGTTCTTTGCCGAGAGCCTCGACACCTTTCTCGACGATCTGCGGCGTGCCCGGCCGACGGCGATGTTTGGCGTGCCGCGCATCTGGACCAAATTCCAGATGGGGGTGTACAGCAAAATCCCGGCGAAACGCCTCGACTTCCTGCTTGGCCTGCCAATCGTTGGCAAGCGGGTCGGACACAAAGTCCTGGCGGGGTTGGGGCTGGACGCCTTGCGGGTGGCCTTGTCCGGTGCGGCGCCGGTACCGCTGACGTTGCTGCGCTGGTACCAAAAGCTTGGGCTGGATGTACTGGAGGTCTACGGTATGACCGAAAGCTGTGGTTACTCGCACATTTGCCTACCGGGCCAGTACAAGGAAGGCTGGATCGGCAAGCCATGCCCCGAAGTCGAAGTGCGGATCGACGACTCGGGCGAGGTCCAGGTGCGCAGTGGCGCGACCATGCTCGGGTATTTCAAGGAGCCGCAGAAAACCGCCGACACCATTACCGAGGATGGCTTCCTGCGCACCGGCGACAAAGGCGAGCAAGACGCCGAAGGCAACCTGCGCCTGACCGGGCGCCTGAAGGAAATTTTCAAGACCAGCAAAGGCAAGTACGTGGCACCGGCGCCCATCGAAAATCGCCTGGCGGTGCATTCACGCATCGAGCAGGTCTGTGTGGTGGGCGATGGCTTGAGTGCACCGCTGGGCTTGTGCGTGCTCTCGGCCGTGGGGCAACAGGACGCGGGAGGAAGTGCGCGCGCCGGACTCCACTCCAGCCTGGAAAAACTGCTGGAAGAGGTCAACGGTGCGCTCGATAAGCACGAACGCTTGCGGCGTCTGGTGGTGGTCAAAGACAGTTGGGCGGTGGAAAACGGCTTCCTGACACCGACCCTGAAAATCAAGCGCAACGTGATCGAGGCGGCCTACGGGGCCCGCTTCGAAGAATGGAGCGAGCGCAGCGAAGCGGTGCTGTGGCAGGATTGAGACACGAATAAAACCAACAAGGAAAATCGGCGATGAGTCTGTGGCGCACCACCCCCAACATCGAACAGTTGAATGCTTTCCAGAAAAACACCATCGGCGAAGTGCTGGATATCCGCTTCGAAGCCGTAGATGAGGAGTCCTTGACCGCGAGCATGGTCATTGACCATCGCACCCATCAGCCTTACGGCTTGCTGCATGGCGGCGCCTCGGTGGTGCTGGCTGAAACCGTCGGCTCCATGGCCAGTTTCCTGTGCATCGATGCCAGCAAGTTCTACTGCGTGGGCCTGGAAATCAATGCCAACCATCTTCGCGGCCTGCGCAGTGGAAGGGTGACGGCGGTGGCCAGGCCGATCCACATTGGCCGCACGACCCATGTCTGGGACATTCGCTTGACCAGCGATGAAGGCAAGGCCAGTTGTGTGTCGCGGTTGACCATGGCGGTGGTGCCATTGGGGGAAAAGCCGCCGGCACGCTGACCAACGAACCCCTGTAGGAGCGAGCTTGCTCGCGATGGTCGTTAACGATAACGCGGGGCTGCAGGATTGACGCGGTGCGCTGGAGTCCATCGCGAGCAAGCTCGCTCCTACAGTACAAGGGGCGGCATTCGCATGGCCGGACTGTCATCATTCCTGTCAGTTACGGTCATTGCTGTAGGACGCGGTCTTACGGACAATCAACGCCTGTTCTCGCTCATGGATTTGCCGGTTATGTCGCAACAGATATTTTTCGCCCACGCCAATGGATTTCCTTCGGGTACCTACGGCAAGTTGTTCGCGGCGCTGGCGCCCGAGTATCAGGTGACGCATCTGGAGCAGCATGCCCATGACCCGCGTTTCCCGGCGGACGATAACTGGTACAACCTGGTGGATGAGCTGATCCACCACCTGCGCCAGCAATCCGAGCCCGTGTGGGGCGTCGGCCACTCCTTCGGTGGCGTACTGCACCTGCACGCCGCGTTGCGTTGCCCCGAGCTGTATCGAGGCGTGGTCATGCTCGATTCGCCGGTGCTGACCCGCGCTGATCAATGGGTCATCCGTGCCGCCAAGCGCTTCGGGTTCATCGATAAGCTGACGCCAGCTGGCCGTACGTTGGGTCGACGGGAAGAGTTCGCCGATCTCGACAGTGCCCGCCGCTATTTTTCCGGCAAAACCCTGTTCCGCGGCTTCGATCCGGAGTGTTTCGACGCCTACCTGCAATACGGTTTACAGCAGGTCGGCGACAAGTTGCGCCTGCGTTTCGATCCGGCCACGGAAATCAGCATCTACCGTGGCGTACCCCACACCAGCCCCGGACGCACCGGGCAGTTGAAGGTGCCGCTGGCACTGGTTCGCGGGCACGACAGTCGGGTGGTGATGCGCTATCACGCCAGTTCGGTCGGCCGCATGCCGTTGGGCGAATCCCTCACCATGCCCGGTGGCCACATGTTTCCCCTCGAGCGCCCCCAGGACACAGCGGCGATGTTGAAAAACCTCTTCAGTCGCTGGGACGGTCGCCAGCAGGATTGCGCATGAGCAACGTCGTCGAAGAAGTTCTCCTGAGCCTGCCGCACATCGAGTTGGCAGCGCACTTGTTCGGCCCCGAAGACGGTTTGCCGGTGATTGCCCTGCATGGCTGGCTCGACAACGCCAACAGCTTTGCCCGACTGGCGCCGAAGCTCAAAGGTTTGCGCATCATCGCGCTGGACATGGCCGGGCATGGTCACTCCGGGCATCGTCCGGTGGGTGCCGGCTACGCGATGTGGGACTATGCCCACGATGTGCTGCAAGTCGCCGAGCAACTGGGCTTGAAGCGGTTTGCGCTCATGGGGCACTCCATGGGGGCGATCGCTTCCCTGATCATTGCCGGGTCGCTGCCGGAGCGCGTCACGCATCTGGCATTGATCGACGGCGTCATTCCTCCTACAGACAAGGGCGAAAATGCCGCTGAACGCATGGGCATGGCCCTGCAGGCGCAGCTGGATCTGCGGGAGAAGCGCAAGCCGGTCTACAACACCCTGGAGCGGGCCATCGAGGCTCGAATGAAAGGGCTGGTGGCGGTCAGTCGCGAAGCCGCCGAACTGTTGGGCCAACGGGGCTTGATGCCAGTGCCGGGGGGATACACCTGGCGCACCGACAATCGCCTCACGCTGCCATCGCCGCTGCGCCTGACCACTGAACAAGCCATGGCCTTTGTCCAGCGTGTCACTTGTCCCGCAAAACTGGTGGTTGCCGCCGACGGCATGCTCGCCAAACATCCCGAATTGCTGGAGCGTCTACCCTTTAGCCGTGAACAGCTGCCAGGTGGTCATCATTTGCACCTGAATGACGAGTCCGGTGCCGATCTTGTCGCAGACTGTTTCAATAGGTTCTTCGCCGTTCCTTGACTTGCGCCAGGCAACTGTCGAGGCTGGGCGGGTTGAAATGGGAGACAACCATGATAGATCTGTACACCGCTGCGACCCCGAATGGCCACAAGGTCTCTATCGTGCTCGAGGAACTCGGCTTGCCCTACACAGTGCACGCCTTGAGTTTCGACAAAAAGGAACAGAAGTCCGCGGACTTTCTCAAGATCAACCCCAATGGCCGGATTCCGGCGATTGTCGATCGCGCCAATGGCGATTTCGCCGTGTTCGAATCCGGCGCCATCCTGATTTACCTCGCTGAAATGACCGGCAAACTCTTGCCTGCCGACCCGAAGGGGCGCTCGGTGGCGTTGCAGTGGCTGATGTTCCAGATGGGGGGCATCGGACCGATGCAGGGGCAGGCCAACGTGTTTTTCCGTTACTTTCCGGAAAAGCTCCAGGGCGCCATTGACCGCTATCAGCATGAAACCCGTCGCCTCTACGAGGTGCTCGACACGCGACTGCAAAGCGTTGAATTCCTGGCCGGCGAATACAGCATTGCCGACATTGCGACCTTCCCCTGGGTGCGGGGCTACGAGTGGTCCGGCGTATCGGTGGAGGGCCTGACGGCGTTGCAACGCTGGATGGCAACCATGGAGGCGCGGCCGGCAGTACAGCGTGGTTTGCAGGTTCCAGAACGCGCCGATGACGCCAGCGTCGTCAAGGGTGCCCAGGCCATGCTGATCCGATGAGCCTATCGATGCGTTCTCTCAGTCTATTGGCGCTGTGCAGTTTCAGTTCCCTATCGTTTGCCGCTGATGTTCCAGGCAGTCAGGACCTGCCGATCGTGCCGCGCATGGTCGATGCGCAGATCGTCGACTATCGCCCTGCGGCTGAACTCGAGCGGATTTATCCTCTCGGTTCGATTCGCAAGATCAGCGGCCAGTTGCGCTTCGATGGTCAGGTCAGCGCTCGTGGCAATGCCACCTCGGTGACTTACGAACTGCCGCCGGAGCATTCGGCGACGCAAGCCTTCACGGCTGCCCGGGAAGCCTTGCAGAAACAGGATGCCCAGTTGCTGTTCTGGTGCCAGGCCCGTGATTGCGGCGAAAGCAGCTTGTGGGCCAATGAGGTATTCGGCAACGCCAAGCTCTACGGCGCCGACAATGAACAGGCGTATTTGCTGTTACGCCTGGCGGCACCGAAAGACAACACATTGGTGGCGCTTTACAGCATCACTCGCGGCAACCGCAAAGCCTACTTGCACGTTGAACAGTTCGACGCCGCTGCGCCGTTGGGGGATTTGCTGCCAACCTCCGCGACCTTGTTGCGCGAACTCAAAAGCACCGGCGAACTCGACTTCCCCAAGCTGATCAATGCGCCAGATGACACCTGGCTGCGGTTGATTTCCCGTGGCCTGAACCTGGACACGACGCTGCGGATCAGCGTTTCCGGGCCCAATGCCGAAGCCTGGCGTCAGGCGTTGATCGACCAGGGCGTGCGGGCCGCGCGAATGGAAACCGGCAGCATCGAAGGCTCTGGCCTGCACATCCAGCTGCTGCGTTAAGCTTTATCAGGTGAACGCTATCCATGCGTTCGCCTACTCTTTTGCTGACTGATTTATTCGGGATTTCAAATGATCAATAACGATCGGCTGTTGGTGCAGATCCTGCTCCTGGTGCTGTTTGGCGCGAGTTTCTGGGTGATGGCGCCGTTCTGGTCGGCGTTGTTCTGGGGCGCGGTGCTGGCGTTTGCCAGTTGGCCACTGATGCGCCTGCTGACCCGTTGGCTCAATGGCCGTGAATCCCTGGCAGCAGCGGTTTTGACGGTGGGCTGGATGGTGCTGGTGGCAGCGCCATTGGTGTGGCTGGGATTCAACCTGGCGGATCATGTGCGTGATGCCGTGGCGTTCATCAAGGATGTGCAGGTCGATGGCCTGCCGGAAGCACCCGTCTGGCTGGGCAGCATTCCGCTGGTGGGCGGGCGCCTGACCGCGATCTGGAACAGCGTCGATCAGCAAGGCGCAGCGATGATGGTTTCGCTCAAGCCTTACTTCGGGCAGGTCGGCAACTGGTTGCTGGCGCGCAGTGCGCAGATCGGCGGCGGTATTCTCGAGCTGACCTTGAGCATTGTCTTCGTGTTCTTCTTCTACCGTGACGGCCCCCGGTTGGCGGCGTTTGTTCATAGCCTGCTGGAGCGTCTGATCGGCCACCGAGCCGGGTATTACATCGAACTGGTGGCAGGCACGGTGCAGCGAGTGGTGAACGGGGTGATCGGGACAGCGGCGGCCCAGGCCATCCTGGCGCTGATCGGCTTCCTGATCGCCGGGGTCCCGGGGGCGCTGGTGCTCGGCATCGTGACGTTCCTGCTCAGCCTGATTCCGATGGGGCCGCCGTTGGTGTGGATTCCCGCCACGGCCTGGTTGGTCTGGAAAGGGGAGTACGGCTTTGCGGTGTTTCTCGGCATCTGGGGCACATTCATCATCAGTGGCGTAGACAATGTCCTCAAGCCATACCTGATCAGTCGTGGCGGGAATCTACCGTTGGTGATTGTGCTGCTGGGGGTGTTCGGCGGGTTGATCGCATTCGGCTTCATAGGCCTGTTCATCGGGCCGACGTTGCTGGCGGTGGCGTACAGCTTGTTGACGGACTGGAGCAAGACTCAGGCGCGGGTCGAAGACCGTCGCTGATTTCAGGCGGGATTGCACCGGGGATGAAACAGACTCGCGTTGGTCCGGCGGACGGAGATGGGGACCGTCAGACCAACGCCAGGCTGTAAAAGCGGCTCGGGCTTCCTTGCCCGAGTCGTGTGGCGGGAAATCAGAACTTGGCTTCAGCATCCAGTTGCAGGGTGTTGATGTCCGAATCCTTCTTGTTGATGCTGGCATTGGTCTGGTCAGAGTTAGCCATGAAGTACGTCGCGCCGAGGGCGAAGTTCTTGTCCAGCTCGTAGCTCACTTTCAGCTTGCTGCCGCGCGAACCGGTAAAACCGTTGGCGAAGTCGGAGTCGGTGAAGGCGCCAACCACAGCGTTACGCTGCACGTCGCGGTAGTTGTAGTCCAGGGCGAAACCGTAGAACTTGGTCTTGACGCCCGCCAGCCAGGCGGTGTCCTGATCGTTGCTGGCATCTTTGTTGTTGACGTACTGACCGTACAGCGAGAGCGGCATTGGCAGGCCGCCGATGTCGAGCTGACCAAAGCCTTCGTACAGTTTGAACTGTTCGTTCGGGCTGTTGCCGTTGATGGCCAGCTGCCCTGGGATGACGCCGGCGACCGGGGTGATGTCGTTATCATTGTCGTAGGCGTAGACGCTGCCACCCAGGGTGAATTTCAGGTTGTCGGTGATGGCGAAGCGCGTGCCCAACTGGCCAGCGTACAGACGCAGGTCGTGTTTGAACTGCACGCCGTCGCCGTCAACGTTGTCCTTGAGGGTGTAGTGACCGGCGCTACCGAACAGCTCGGTGCTGCCGCTCAGCGGGTACTTGTACGACAGCGACAGACCTTCCGGGCTGATGTCGCTATCCCAGATGACGTCGCCCATGCTCACCCATTGCTGTGGCATCTTGCCGCCAACCACGTGCAGGTTCTTGATGGCGTCGGGGTGGTAGTCGACGTAACCCTGGTCCAGCCAGATCTGCTTCTTGTCGAAGTAGTTGTCCAGGCTCTGGTTGGTGGAGCGAGGGTCGTCGTTGTTGCCGGTGGCGATACGGATACCGGTGTCGACTTGTGGGTTGATTTCGCTGTAGGCGCCCAGGCGGACACGAATGCGTTGGCGATCCTGGTCTTTGTTGTTTGGAACGCCATCGTTCTTGACCGTCTCTTGACGGAAACGAACGTCGCCCTTGAATTGGGTCTTGGCGGCCCACGCCAGTTTCTGGTCGAAGGTGCTCAGTTCATTGGTCTTCTTCGCAGTGGCCGCGATTTGCTCGTTGGTCTCTTGCTGAGCCTGACGGGCGATTTGCTGTTCTTTCTGATCCCTGGCCAGCTCGGCTTGCAATTCGCTGTACTGCGCGTTGGTAATCGAGCCGTTTGCCTTGAGCATGTCGAGCAGTTTGGCGTCGACTGCGGCGCTGGCTGGAACGCTCATGGCCAGCAGCAGGCCGCCACACAAGGCCGCCGCAGTTTTCGTGGAAGCAAGACGCATATCAATCTCCGAAGATGAGAGTGGATGACTGGGCCATCCAGGGCACAACCGACCATTGAAGGACGGAAAACAGTGGCCGGTGCTATAACCCGGCGCTCTAAAAACAGGCGCCAGTATCGCGATCGTTTATGACAGAGCAGTGGCAATGTGATGGCATGTCGATGACGATACAAAGTCTTCGCGAACTATTGAGCTAGAGCGCTGTCGTCGATTTCCGGGTGTTCTTTGGAGGGTGATAGGCGATACTCGCGGGGGTTTAACGCTATGAATGAGTGAGAAGGGTGATGCCGTTGCAACGTCTGCACAGTCTGTCCGAAATCGCCCCGCCAAAGTGGGACGCCCTGGTGCCCGAGACGCAGCCGTTTCTGTGTCACGCCTTCCTGAGCGCGCTGGAAGACAGTGGCAGCCTCGGCCGCCAATCCGGCTGGCAGCCCGAACATTTACTGCATGTCGAAGGTGATCAACTGATCGCCGCATTGCCCAGTTACCGTAAATGGCATTCCTACGGCGAGTACGTGTTCGACCACGCCTGGGCCGATGCCTGTGCACGTGCGGGCATCGATTACTACCCCAAACTCTTGACGGCCGTGCCATTCAGTCCCGTCAGCGGTCCACGTCTACTGGCCGCCAGTGTCGAGGACGGTTTCGAGCTGTTGAAAAGCCTGCCGGGCTATCTGGAAATCGAACAACTCTCCAGCGCCCACATCAACTTCACCGACCCGTTCACCGATGCCGCAATGGCCGAGCAACCGGGTTGGTTGCAACGCATTGGCTGTCAGTACCACTGGCAGAACCGCGGCTATCGGGACTTCCAGGATTTCCTCGATGCCCTGAGCTCGCGCAAGCGCAAACAGATGCGCAAGGAACGCGAACAAGTGGCGGGGCAGGGGATTGAATTCGAATGGCTTGAAGGCCGGCAACTGACCCAGGTGCAATGGGATTTCGTCTATGCCTGCTATGCCAATACCTACGCGGTGCGGCGTCAAAGGCCCTACCTGACGCGGGAATTTTTCAGCCTGCTGGCCGAGCGCATGCCGCAATCGATTCGAGTGGTGTTGGCCAAGCAAGGCTCACGGCCGGTGGCCATGGCGTTCAGCCTAGTGGGCGGTGACAGTTTCTACGGTCGTTACTGGGGATGCCTGGCGGAGTTTGACCGCCTGCACTTCGAGACGTGTTTCTACCAGGGGATGGACTATGCGATTGCCAATGGTTTCCAGCGTTTCGACGCTGGTGCCCAGGGCGAGCACAAATTGATTCGCGGCTTCGAACCAGTGATCACCCACTCCTGGCATTACCTGCGACACCCTGGCTTGAAGGCTGCGGTCAAAGACTTCCTGCATCAGGAGCGGGTGGGGGTGCTGGCCTATGCCGAGGATGCGAGGACGGCGTTGCCTTATCGGCAAACCTGAGCGCTGGCATCCTGTAGGAGCGAGCCTGCTCGCGATGGACCCGAGATGACCACGGGGTGTCAGGCACCCCGCGTCATCGTTGACGACCATCGCGAGCAGGCTCGCTCCTACAGGGGGAGGGGATCTGAAATTCAGTCGATTCCGACAAACCCGCCTGTCTGATGCTGCCACAACCGCGCATACAAGCCGCCCAGTGCCAGCAGTTCGGCATGGCTGCCGGTTTCGGCGATTTTGCCGTTCTCCAGCACCACCAGCCGGTCCATCCGGGCGATGGTCGAGAGCCGGTGGGCGATGGCGATCACGGTTTTGCCCTGCATCAGGGTTTCGAGGCTTTCCTGGATCGCCGCTTCAACTTCCGAGTCCAGCGCCGAGGTCGCTTCGTCCATGATCAGGATCGGCGCATCCTTGAGCAGAACCCGGGCGATGGCGATCCGCTGACGCTGGCCACCGGAGAGTTTCACACCGCGCTCACCGACATGGGCATCGAACCCGATGCGGCCTTCGGCGTCCGACAGCGTGGGAATGAAACCGTCGGCCCGTGCCTTGTGCACGGCTTCCCAGAGTTCGGCATCGGTGGCGTCGGGTTTGCCGTAAAGCAGATTGTCGCGGATCGAACGATGCAGCAGGGAGGTGTCCTGGGTGATCATGCCGATACGTTCGCGCAGGCTCTCCTGGCTGACGTCGGCGATGTTCTGGCCGTCGATGAGGATGCGCCCGCCTTCCACGTCATAGAGACGCAGCAGCAGATTCACCAAAGTCGATTTACCGGCGCCGGACGGACCGATCAGGCCGATTTTCTCTCCGGGCCTGATGGTCAGGTTGAGGTCGCCGATGACGCCGCTGTGTTTGCCGTAATGGAAGTCCACGTGTTCAAAGCGGACTTCGCCGCGGCCCACGGCCAACGGTTCAGCCTGATCGCGATCGGTGACGGAAACCGGCTGGGAGATGGTCTGCAGACCGTCCTGAACCATGCCGATGTTTTCGAAGATGCCCGTGACCACCCACATGATCCAGCCGGACATGTTGACGATACGGATCACCAGTCCGGTGGCCAGGGCGATCGCGCCGACGGTGATCAAGGACTGGCTCCATAGCCACAGGGCCAACCCCGTGGTGCAGACGATCAACAGGCCGTTCAGACTGGTAATGACCACGTCCATGCTGGTGACGACACGACCGGCCATTTGCGCTTTTTCGGTCTGTTCCTTGATCGCTTCGCGGGCGTACTGCTGTTCGTAGTGGGTATGGGCAAACAGCTTCAGGGTGGTGATGTTGGTGTAGCCGTCGACGATCCGTCCCATCAGTTTTGAGCGTGCGTCGGAGGACCTCACGGAGCGGTCCTTGACCCGTGGCACGAAGTAGTAAAGCGAACCGATGAAGGCGGCGATCCAGGTCAGCAGCGGGATCATCAGGCGCCAGTCGGCTTCGGCGAACAGCACCAGGGCGCTGATGGCGTAGATCAGGACATGCCATAGTGCATCCACAGCCTGTACGGCCGAGTCGCGCAGGGAATTGCCGGTTTGCATGATGCGCTGGGCGATGCGCCCGGCGAAGTCGTTCTGGAAGAAATTCAGGCTCTGCTTGAGCACGTAGCTGTGGTTTTGCCAGAGGATCATGCTGGTCATGCTGGGGCTGAGGGTCTGGTGCACCAGCAGGTCATGCAGGCCGACGAATACCGGGCGCAGGATCAGGGCAACCACCACCATCCAGGTCAGTTCGAGGCCGTGTTCCTTGAAAAAATCGGCATTGGGTGTGCCCTGGGCCAAGTCGATGATGCGGCTCAGGTAACTGAACAGCGCCACCTCGACCAGAGCGGAGAACAGGCCGACAACCAGCAGGGCGGCGAAACTCGGCCAGACCTGCTTGAGGTAATAGGTGTAGAAAGGCCAGACCCGATTCGGCGGAGCCGCTGTCGGGGCATCGCGAAAGATGTCGATCAGTTTTTCAAAACGGCGATAAAGCATCGGTTTTCCACCCGCGAACGGGCACTCCTTTTGACGGTTTGAGCGTTGCCGGCAAAGCCGGCAACGGCTCGGACATCCCTGTCCAGCTTAGTCTCAGTCGATGCGCTTGGCCGACTTGATGAACACCGGATCAGCCGGTACATCTTTCATGCCGCCACGCACGGTGGTTGGCGAGTTGACGATGATGTCGACCACGTCCATGCCCTTGACCACTTTGCCGAACACGGCGTAGCCGTCGCCCTGGTCAAGGAAATCGTTGTCCTTGACGTTGATGAAGAATTGGCTGGTGGCCGAATCCGGTACCGAGGTGCGAGCCATGGACAAGGTGCCGCGCACGTTGTGCAGGCCATTCTTCGATTCGTTCTTGATCGGTGCCTTGGTGTCTTTTTGTTGCATGGCCTGGGTGAAACCACCGCCCTGAACCATGAAGCCCGGGATCACCCGGTGGAAAATCGTGTTGTTGTAGAAACCGCTGTCCACGTACTCAAGGAAGTTCTTGGTACTGATCGGGGCCTTGACCGGGTCCAGTTCGATTTCGATCTGGCCGTTGGTGGTTTCCAGCAGGACATGCGGCGCCTTGGCAGGCGTCGCGGCCATCAGGTTGGCGGCAAACAGAACGGAGCCAGCGGCGAGGGCGATTTTTTTCAGCATGGGTCAGTGATCCTGAGTGGGGTGGTATCAACTGCAGTGAGAAACTCGAGCAGTGTCTGGTTGAAGTGTTCGGGCTGATCCAGCGGGGTGGCATGTCGCGAGTCCGCGATCACTACCAGCCGCGCATCGGGCAGCAGTTTTACGTAGTTTTCTTTCAGCGAGACCGGCGTGTAGTCACGGTCGGCGCTGACGATGAGGGTTGGACAGGACACTCTCGAAAGTCGTTCCTGAACGCCCCAGCCAACGATGGCATTGAAGCTGGCGAGATAAGCATGTTTGTCGTTTTTTGCCCAGCGCTCGGCCATCTTTTGACGCAAATCTGCCTGCTCGGGTTTGGGAAACAATTTGCCGCCCAGGGCCTTGCCAATGGTGCGCAGGCTGAGGATGTGCATCAGGCTCCAGCGCTTGAACCACTGCCAGTAGTCGTCACGGTTGCGCAGTTTCACCTCCGGCGCGCTGTTGACGATGCACAGGCTTTTGAGCAGATGTGGCTGATCCACAGCCAATTGAAAGCCGATCATGCCGCCCATGGACAAGCCCACATAATGGGTCGGACCGAGGTTAAGGTGCTCGATCAGTGCGACCAGATCGGCGCTGAACCCTGCGATGCTGTAACGCTCGCGGGGTTTGTCGGAACGCCCGTGGCCCCGTACATCGGGGACGATCACCCGGTAGCGGGCCGCCAGCGCGGGGATCTGCTTCTCCCAGTCCAGCGTGCTGGAGCCCAGGCCGTGGACCAGCAGCAGCGGCGTGCCGTGGCCATATTCCTCATAGTGCAGGTTGCAACCTTCGTGTTCGAAATAGGCCATGCATACACTCCGTGTCAGGCTTGTTCAGGGGCGGCGAAAGGTGCGTCCAGCGGCGCGGTGTCGAAGGTGCGCAGCAACTCGACGAGAATCTGCGTCGCCGGGCCCAGGGGTTTGTCCTTGTTCGAGTACAGGAAAAAACTCGGGTTACGGCTGCCGCCCTGGTCCAACGGTAGCAGTTTGAGCGTGCCTTCCCGCAATTCCCGTTCGATCATGTGCCTGGGCAACCAGGCGAAACCCAGGCCGCTGCTGACGAAAGTGGCGGCGGTGGCCAGGCTGCCGACGGTCCAGCGTTGTTCGGCACCGAGCCAGCCGACATCCCGTGGCTGCTGGCGGCCGGAGTCGCGGATAACCACTTGCAGCTGGCTTTCGAGGTCCTGGAAATTCAGTTCGCGGTTGAGACGGTGCAAGGCGTGTTCGGGGTGGGCGACCGCGACGAACTCGACGTCACTCAATTCGGCGCCCAGATAGCCGGGAATGCTGAATCCGCTGATGGCCAGGTCGGCCACGCCTTCGAGCAGCACTTCTTCCACGCCCGATAACACTTCCTCGCGCAGACGCACCCGGCAGCCGCGGCTTTGCGGCATGAACGCGGTCAGGGCGCGGACGAGGCGGGCGCTGGGGTAAGCGGCATCGACCACCAGGCGTACTTCGGCCTCCCAGCCCTGTTCCATGTGGTGGGCCAGGTCTTCCAGCTGACTGGCTTGTTTCACCAGTTGCCGGGACCGGCGCAACAGCACGCCACCGGCTTCGGTCAATACCGCTTTGCGGCCGTCGATGCGCAAAAGCGGCACGCCGAGCTGGTCCTGCATGCGCGCCACGGTGTAGCTGACTGACGATTGCGAGCGGTGCAGCGCTTCGGCGGCCTGGGCGAAACCGCCGTGGTCGACCACGGCCTGAAGCGTTCGCCATTGATCAAGGGTCACGCGGGGCGCTTTCATGATGGGCTCCTGTTGTCCTAAGCTGCGCAGTTCTTATTGGAGACTGCTGAATGAAAAAAGTCTGTGTTGTGCTGCTGGCGATGTTGCCGCTGACTGCGTTTGCTTACCCGATCGACGTACAAAAAGAACTCAATGGCCTGAAGATCGACTACACCACCTACGCCTCCGATTACGACATGGGTTCGATTACCGTAAACAACTACGGTGACACCGCCGCCGAGTGCGCGGTGGTGTTTCGCAATGGTCCTGAATCCCCCAAGACCCGCAGGATCAATCTGGATGCCGGCAAAAGCGCCGACCTATCAGCCAAGTTCAATCGCAAAATCATCAAGCTGTACATCAGCATGACCTGCAAGCCGAAATGACTTCCAGCGGAGCAGGCCAACGAGCCATGCTCCGCTTATAAACGAATTTATTGATCGGTTATAGCAGTTATTTGCGCTTTTTGATCGATACGATGATGTTTAATCTTCACTCCATCGCCTTACAGCATTCTCAGATGGAGCCTACATCCCATGTCCCGCGTTCTGATCATCGAAAGCAGTGCCCGTCAGCAAGACTCGGTTTCCCGTCAACTGACCCAAACCTTCATCAACCAGTGGAAAGCCGCTCACCCGAAGGACGAAATCACCGTCCGTGACGTGGCCGTCAACCCGGTGCCGCATCTGGACGTCAACCTGTTGGGCGGCTGGATGAAACCCGCCGATCAACGCAGCGACCTCGAACAGCTGTCCCTGGAACGTTCCAACCAGTTGACCGATGAATTGCTGGCCGCCGATGTACTGGTGATGGCCGCGCCCATGTACAACTTCGCGATCCCGAGCACTTTGAAAGCCTGGCTCGACCATGTGCTGCGGGCTGGCGTGACCTTCAAATACACCGAAACCGGCCCGCAGGGTTTGCTCAGTGGCAAGCGCGCCTACGTGCTGACGGCTCGCGGCGGTATCCACGCAGGAGCCCCGTCGGATCACCAGGAACCGTACCTGCGTCAGGTCATGGGCTTCATCGGCATCCATGATGTGACATTCATTCACGCCGAAGGCATGAACCTGGGTGGCGGCTTCCAGGAGAAAGGCCTGAACCAGGCTAACGCCCGCCTTTCGCAGGTGGCCTGATGTTAATCGCCAGATAATCACTGGATGGTCTAGTGACCTGGCGCAACCCTTCAAGCCTGTACGCGCATCGACCTCCCTTTGCACTTATTGCTCCTGAGTGCCGTAGCCCGATTGAACGCCTTAGCGAGATCGGGCTTTTTTTTGCCCGGGATTTGCCAAGTCTTCACAAAACCCTGTGGGAGCGGGCTTGCCCGCGATTGCGGTTTGTCATTCAACATTGATGTCGACTGATACGGCCTCTTCGCGGGCAAGCCCGCTCCCACAGGTTTTGCGTTGTTTCACGGTTAGCGATAAAGGACAAAACCCGCTATCGTCGCCGCCATTCGAAACGAGGCGAGCATGGGCTATCTACTTTTTGTCACGCTGATCCAGGCGTTTTCCTTCAGTTTGATCGGCGAATACCTGGCCGGTCATGTCGACAGTTACTTCGCGGTGCTGGTGCGCGTGTTGCTGGCGGGTCTTGTGTTCATTCCGTTGACGCGCTGGCGCTCGGTGGAACCGGCCTTCATGCGCGGCATGTTGTTGATCGGCGCCTTGCAGTTTGGCGTGACCTATGTCTGCCTGTACTTGAGCTTTCGCGTGCTGACGGTACCGGAGGTGTTGCTGTTCACCATCCTCACGCCGTTGCACGTGACCCTGATCGAAGATGCGCTGAACCGTCGTTTCAATCCGTGGGCATTGATCGCGGCACTGGTGGCGGTGGCGGGTGCGGCGGTGATTCGCTTCGACCGCATCAACCCGGACTTCTTCATGGGGTTCCTGTTGCTACAACTGGCCAACTTCACCTATGCCGCCGGACAAGTGCTCTACAAGCACCTGGTGGCGCGACATCCGAGCGACATGCCGCATTACCGGCGTTTCGGCTATTTCTATCTAGGCGCGTTGGCAGTGGCATTGCCGGCATTCCTGCTGTTTGGCAAACAGAACTTCCTGCCGGAAGCGCCACTGCAGTGGGGCGTGTTGCTGTTCCTCGGGCTGGTCTCGACGGCGTTGGGGTTGTACTGGTGGAACAAAGGCGCCTGCCTGGTCAACGGCGGGACACTGGCGGTGATGAACAACCTGCATGTGCCAGTGGGATTGCTGGTCAATCTGCTGATCTGGAATCAGCATGAAGAGCTTGGGCGGTTGCTGCTGGGTGGGTCGGTGATTCTGCTGGCGGTGTGGATCAGTCGGCTGGGTATACGCCAACCGGCAGTCGCACACTAAACCCTTGTGGGAGCGAGCCTGCTCGCGAAGGCGGTGCTTCAGCCGACTTAATTGTTGCCTGACACTCCGTCTTCGCGAGCAGGCTCGCTCCCACAGTAGGAGATTCAGGGGTTACATGATGTGTTTTTCCGGCTCTGGGATATGGCTCGCACCCAGCACCGCCGGCAACAATCCGGCGCGCAGATCCGTACCGCTCGGCTGCTGATAAAGGTTCAACCCGAACTCCGGCAGCACCGCCAGCAAGTAATCGAAAATATCCCCCTGGATCCGCTCGTAATCACCCCACGCCGTGGTGCGGGTGAAGCAGTAGATTTCCAGCGGAATGCCCTGGGCCGTGGTCTGCATCTGCCGAACCATGCAGGTCATGTTCGGCTGGACCTCCGGGTGGCTCTTGAGGTACGCCAGTGCATAGGCGCGGAACGTCCCGATATTGGTCATGCGTCGACGGTTGGCCGACATGGCCGCGACGTTGCCCTGGGCTTCATTCCAGGCCTTGAGTTCGGCTTGTTTGCGGCTGATGTAGTCAGTCAGCAGATGCACCTGGGACAGTTTTTGCTCTTCGTCATCGCGGATGAAGCGCACGCCGCTGGCGTCAATGAACAGGCTGCGCTTGATCCGTCGGCCACCGGACTGCTGCATGCCGCGCCAGTTCTTGAACGACTCGGACATCAGGCGCCAGGTCGGAATGGAAACGATGGTCTTGTCGAAGTTCTGCACCTTGACCGTGTGCAGGGTGATGTCCACCACATCGCCATCGGCGCCGACCTGCGGCATCTCGATCCAGTCGCCAACCCTCAACATGTCGTTGCTGGTCAGCTGCACGCTGGCGACAAACGACAGCAACGTGTCCTTGTAGACCAACAGAATCACCGCCGACATGGCACCCAGACCCGACAGCAGCAACAGTGGCGAACGGTCGATCAGGGTGGCGACGATGATGATCGCGCCAAACACGTACAAGACCATTTTCGCCAGTTGCACGTAGCCTTTGATCGAGCGGGTGCGGGCGTGCTCCGTGCGGGCATAGATGTCGAGCAGGGCATTGAGCAGGGCGCTGACCGCCAGCATCAGGAACAGGATGGTGAACGCCAGCGCCACGTTGCCGAGAAACACCAGCGCGGTTTTACTCAGCTCCGGCACCAGGTGCAGGCCGAACTGGATCACCAGCGACGGCGTCATCTGTGCCAGGCGTTGAAACACTTTGTTGTGGCGGAAGTCGTTGATCCAGTGCAAGGCCGGTTGGCGGCCGAGCATTCGGCTGGCATGCAGAATCAGGTAGCGTGCCACTCGTCCGAGCAGCAGGGCGATCACCAACAGCAGCGTCAAGGCGAGGCTGGCATGCAGGAGCGGGTGCTGATCGAGGGCGCCCCAAAGGTCTTGGGCATTGAGCCAGAGCTGTTTGATATCCATGGGTAGAAACGATTCTTCTGTAAGACGCGACGGGCGATTAGAGCATTTAAGACGCTTTGTATTACGGACAGGGACAAATCAGGCAATAAAAAAGCCACTGTTTGCGGTCGATTGCATAAAGAAACTCGGCCTTCGCGCTCGAAACCGTTACCCTATGCAGCTGATTTTTTGTATTTCTTCGAGGTAGCACCCGTGTTTTCCGAATTCGCCCTGCACGAACGCCTGCTCAAAGCCGTGGCCGAACTGAAATTTGTCGAGCCAACGCCTGTGCAAGCAGCGGCCATTCCGCTGGCGCTCCAGGGGCGTGACCTGCGGGTGACGGCGCAAACCGGCAGCGGCAAAACCGCCGCCTTCGTCTTGCCGATCCTCAATCGCCTGATCGGGCCGGCCAAGATCCGCGTCAGCATCAAGACCCTGATCCTGCTGCCGACCCGCGAACTGGCCCAGCAGACCTTGAAAGAAGTTGAACGCTTCTCGCAGTTCACCTTCATCAAGTCCGGCCTGATCACCGGTGGTGAAGACTTCAAGGTCCAGGCCGCCATGCTGCGCAAGGTGCCGGACATCCTGATCGGTACACCGGGCCGGATGATCGAGCAACTCAACGCCGGCAACCTCGACCTCAAGGAAGTCGAAGTGCTGGTGCTGGACGAAGCCGACCGCATGCTCGACATGGGTTTCGCCGAAGACGTACAGCGTCTGGTGGATGAGTGCACCAACCGCCAGCAGACCATGCTGTTCTCGGCCACCACCGGTGGTTCGGGTCTGCGCGAAATGGTTGCCAAGGTGTTGAACAACCCTGAGCACTTGCAGCTCAATGCGGTCAGCCAGCTGAACGAGACCACCCGTCAGCAGATCATCACCGCCGACCACAACCAGCACAAAGAGCAGATCGTCAACTGGCTGTTGGCCAACGAGACCTATCAGAAGGCCATCGTCTTCACCAACACCCGGGCCATGGCCGACCGTATCTACGGCCGCCTGGTGGCGCAGGAATACAAGGCGTTCGTGCTGCACGGCGACAAGGACCAGAAGGATCGCAAGCTGGCGATCGATCGTCTGAAGCAGGGCGGGGTGAAAATCCTCGTGGCGACCGACGTGGCCGCGCGCGGCCTGGACGTCGACGGCCTGGACCTGGTGATCAACTTCGACATGCCACGCAGCGGTGACGAATACGTTCACCGCATCGGTCGTACCGGTCGTGCCGGCAACGATGGCCTGGCCATCTCGCTGATCTGCCACGGCGACTGGAACCTGATGTCGAGCATCGAGCGCTACCTCAAGCAGAGCTTCGAGCGCCGCACCATCAAGGAAGTCAAAGGCACCTACGGCGGACCGAAAAAGGTCAAGGCCTCGGGCAAGGCTGTCGGTGTGAAGAAGAAAAAGACCGACGCCAAGGGCGACAAGAAAAAAGTCGCCGCCAAGACCCCGACCAAGCGCAAGAGCGTCAATCGACCGAAGAGCGACTCCCTGGTCAGCAAGGACGGCATGGCCCCGCTCAAGCGCCGCAAGCCAGAGGCCCCGGCTGCTGAATAAGCGCCCTGGCTGAACAAAAAATGCCCGTATCGCCAGATACGGGCATTTTTGTTTAGATGTCGCATAGACCTGAGGTAGTGATTTTCCATGCTGGTGATTTCCAACAACGTGCATCTACCCGATGCCGAGATCGAATTGACCGCCATTCGCGCCCAGGGCGCGGGTGGGCAGAACGTCAACAAGGTCTCCAGCGCCGTGCATTTGCGCTTCGACATTCCAGCCTCGTCCTTGCCCGAGTTCTACAAGGAGCGGCTGTTGGCGCTGCGCGATAGTCGCATCACCAGCGAAGGCGTGTTGATCATCAAGGCCCAGCAGTATCGGACCCAGGAGCAGAATCGCGCCGATGCGCTGGCGCGCCTGACCGAACTGATCCTCAGTGCCACCAAGGTCGAGAAGAAACGCCGCCCGACCAAGCCGACCCTCGGCTCCAAGACCCGCAGGCTTGAATCCAAGAGCAAGCGCGGCAACATCAAGGCCGGGCGCGGCAAGGTGGATTTCTAGCCCCGGGCTTGGCGGTGCTTCGGTGCTTGCCGGTACAGATAAATGCACAGCAGCAAGCTGCTGATGGCGGCCAATGCGGCGAACAGGAAGATCGACGCAAAACCGAACCCTGCGGCCACCGCACCGGCCAATGGCCCGGTGATCCCCAGCGACAGATCGATGAACAGCGAGTAAGCGCCGACGGCTGCGCCGCGACTGGAAGCCGGCACCAGGTTGACGGCTTCAACCCCCAGCGCCGGGAACACCAGCGAGAAACCGAAACCGCTCAACGCCGCGCCCGCCAGCGCCCAATGCGCGTCCGGTGCCAGCCACAGCAGCAACAGGCCCAGGGTTTCCACCGACAGGCAGGCAATCGCCACGCGAAAGCCGCCCAGGCGATTGATCAGGTTGCCGAACAACAGTCGCGCACCGATGAAGCTGGCGCCGAACAGGCTCAGGCACAACACCGCGTTATCCCAGTGCTGGGTGGCGTAATACAGGGTGATAAACGTGGCGATGGTGCCAAAGCCGATAGAGCCTAATGCCAGGCCACAACCGTGGGGCAGCACCCGCCCGAGCACGTGCATGAATGGCAGGCGTTCACCGACCACGATCGGTGCGGCGGTCTTTGGCCAGGCCAGCATCAGGCCAAAAGCCGCCAGCAGCACAATGCTCACCCCCATGCTCCACAAGCCCAACTGACTGACCAGCCACACACCCAGCGGCGCACCGACCGCCAGTGCGCCGTAACTGGCGATGCCGTTCCAGGAGATAACCTTGGCGGTGTTCGCCGCGCCGACCCGGCCAATCCCCCAGCCAATGGAACCGGAACCCACCAGGCTTTCCGCGCTGCCGAGCACCAGGCGGCCGATGAACAGGCTGATCAGGCTCAGCATCGGCAGGCTCTGGGTCCACGCCGAAATCAGCATGAACACGCCGCTCAAGCCGCATCCGGCCAGGCCATACATCACCGCCAGTTTGCTGCCCTTGTTGTCGATGATTTTCCCGGCATAGGGACGGCTGAGCAGGGTGGCCAGGTATTGCACGCTGATCACCAGCCCCGCGATCACCGCGCCGAAGCCCAGGTCGCTGTGGACGTAGCCCGGCAATACCGCCAGGGGAATGCCGATATTCAGGTAGCCGATAAAGGTAAACAGGACGATGGAAACAACTTGCAGCGTGACCGCCAGGGGGCGCTGGTTTTCAGACATGGGTAAAGGTCCACGGGAAAGCAGGATTAGATAGGCTGCTTATGATAACGGTGCCAGCGTTCGTGGATGGTGAAAAAGTAAAACTATTTGCCAGACGGGCTCGTCAGGACTTGGCGGGTGCCACCAGCTGCGTGGTGACCAAGGCGGCCAACGCATTCTCCTGACTGCCGAAGCGGGCGAGCAAAGTGGCTTGTTTCTCGGGAGAGAGGCGATTCCAGATGTCGATCATTTTTTCGGTGGTGCCGATCAGAACGCTGGCTTGCGCTTCGCTAAAGTCGTCGGTCATGGGGAGGGGCTCGGTTCAGGCAGTGTGGAAAGCGCATGTTAGCGCTTTCCACACGGTCTGTACGGCGGGTGTTTCAGTCTTCGCTGTCAGCCTGGCGGCTGTCAGTGGCTTCTTTTCGCTCGGGCTGTTGGGCACCGGCTTGCTGCGTGGTCGTCTGCTCAGGTACGTGCAGGCTTGGGAAGGGGAGATTAGGAATCTCGTGCATAGTCGCGCTCCTCGCTAAGTCTGTTGATAGATCTGGTAGATCCGCGCTTTTAAAAAAGCCTGGGCAGGATACAGCACGGGAAATGACAAACAGACTTTTATATCCATTTGTTTCGACGAGTGGGGTTGTCTAGACAGGTTTGTATGGGGAAGGACGAAACAATTGTGGGAACGAGCCTGCTCGCGAAAGCGATAGCACATCCAGCATCGATGTGACTGAAATACCGCTTTCGCGAGCACGCTCGCTCCCACAAGGGGTCTACAGCGTACTAGAGGTTACTTGCAGACTTTGGCGATTGCCTCAGCCAACAAATCCAGACGCGTCGCATCAATCCCCGCCACGTTCGCCCGGCCGGTGCCCACCATGTAAACGCTGTGATGATCGCGCAGTTGCTTGACCTGATCCGGCGTCAACCCGGTGTAGGAAAACATCCCGCGTTGTACCCCCATGTGCGCAAAGCGCTCGCGCAAGCCGTGAGGCTCCAGTGCTTCCAGCAGGCCGCTGCGCAATTGGGCAATCCGCAGGCGCATGCCTTCCACTTCGTCGCTCCAAAGCTGTTTGAGCGCCGGATCGCCAAGGATGGTCGCCACCACGGCAGCGCCATGATCAGGTGGGGTCGACCACAGGTTGCGGGCGATGTTGGCCAGTTGGCTGCGGATATCCACCAATTTGTCCGCAGTTTTCGCGCAGACGATCAGTGCACCGGTGCGGTCGCGATACAGGCCGAAGTTCTTCGAGCAGGAACTGGTGATCAGCACTTCCGGCAACTCGGCGGCGAACAGCCGGGTTGACCAGGCGTCCTGTTCCAGGCCATCGCCAAAGCCCTGGTAGGCGAAGTCGATCAGTGGCAGCAACTCGCGTCGACGCACCACCTCCAGCACCCGACGCCAGTCCTCATGGGACAGATCGAACCCGGTGGGGTTGTGGCAGCAGGCGTGCAGCAGCACCACATCGCCCTTGGGCACTTCATTGAGCACCGCCAGCATCGCCTCGACGTCGAGACGGTTGTCGCTGCCCACGTACGGGTAGTGACTGACCTTGACCCCGGCCGTGGCGAAAATGGTTTCATGGATCGGCCAGGTCGGATTGCTCAGCCACACGCCACGGCCCGGCAGGCACTGGGCGATGAAGTCGGCGCTCAAGCGCAACGCACCGGTGCCGCCCGGGGTTTGGGTGGCGCCGGCGCGTTTCTCGCTGATCAGCTTCGAGTTGGCACCGAGCACCAGCTCATTGATCACCTTGCCGAACGCGGGCTCGCCGTGACCTCCGATGTAGGTCTTGGTGCTTTGGCCATCCACCAGGCGCGCCTCGGCCAGCTTCACCGACTCAAGGATCGGCGTCAGGCCCTGCGCGTCTTTATAAACACCGACGCCAAGGTCGAACTTGCGCGGGTTCGGATCCTGCGCATAGGCCTCCATCAGGCCGAGGATCGGATCGCCGGGCACCCGGCCAATGGCGTCGAAGTGCATTACTTGCGTCCTTCTGCAGTCTTGGCCACTTCGTCAGTGCGCGCGGCCATGATGAAGTCGTTGCGGTGCAGGCCTTTGATCGAGTGGCTCCACCAGGTCACGGTGACTTTGCCCCACTCGGTCAGCAGGCCCGGGTGGTGACCTTCGGCCTCGGAGATCTCGCCAACCGCGTTGGTGAACGCAAGGGCGTGTTTGAAATTCTTGAACAGGAAGACTTTTTCCAGCTGCATGATGCTGTCGCGTACTTCGATGTTCCAGTCCGGGATCTGCTTGATCAGGATCGGCAGCTCTTCGTCGCTGACTTGTGGGGCATCGGCGCGGCAGGCTTCGCAGTGGGCTTGGTTCAATGTGGACATGATGGATTCCTGAAATCGAATAAATGGAAATCAGCTGTCAGTGTGACCACGCTAAAGCAAAGCGTGGCTTTCTGACAGACTCACTTGATCGTAAAAGCAGCGGGTCAGGCGGCTTTGGGTTTTGGCGGAAACTTGGGGGCGTGCAGACCCATCTGCATGGCTTGCTTGACCATGCCCATGATGTCTTCGTGGGCCAGGTCGAACAGACGCTTGAGGTCCGGCAGGACGAAGTACAGCGGCTGCAGGATGTCGATGCGGTAAGGCGTGCGCATGCATTCCAAGGGATCGAATGCCTGATGCTCAGGTTCGTCCGACAGGCAGTACACAGTTTCTTTTGGTGAGGACAGGATGCCGCCACCGTAGATGCGCCGGCCTTGCGGGGTCTCCAGCAGGCCGAACTCAATGGTCATCCAGTACAGGCGCGCCAGGTACACGCGTTCTTCCTTGGAAGCCTGCAGGCCAAGTTTGCCGTAGGTGTGGGTGAATTCGGCGAACCAGGGGTTGGTCAGCAAAGGGCAGTGGCCAAAGATCTCATGGAAGATGTCCGGCTCTTGCAGGTAATCCAGCTCTTCGCGGGTGCGAATAAAGGTCGCCACTGGAAATTGCTTGCTGGCGAGCAATTCGAAAAAGGTCTGGAAGGGAATCAGCGCGGGAACGCGAGCGACTTGCCAGCCGGTGGTTTCACCGAGGACTTTGTTGATCTCGCCCAGTTGCGGAATGCGGTCGTGGGGCAGACCGAGTTTTTCGATGCCGTCCAGGTATTCCTGGCACGCACGCCCTTCGATCACTTTCAGTTGGCGAGTGATCAGCGTGTTCCACACCGCGTGTTCTTCAGCGGTGTAGTCGATAAAACCTTGCGCATCGGGCTCGCGAGCCACGTATTGCGTCTGCTTCATGCTGCTCTCCTGCGAGGGGGATTCGTTCTTGTTATGTGCTGCTATGGACCTAGGAATACCCCAAGGATTGCGCCTTTGCAGCAGGGGATTGCGGTGATGCGCAGGAAAACTTGATTATTTTTGTAAAGAATACGTTACGGATTGGCCTTTGTGGCGCAGGTGCTGTGTTTTCCTTGTTTGAAAAGCCTCGTGCCTGTCACATAATCTTGACGACTATCTGAGCGCTTCAGCAGAAAATAATCCCTGAAGGCACTGCAATTCACCTGTGGGAGCGGGCTTGCTCGCGAAGGCGGTGTGCCAGACATCACAAATGTCGACTGACATACCTCTTCGCGAGCAAGCCCGCTCCCACAGGTTGCGCACCTCATTCACCGTTTTTTCGGGCCCTTATATGCGTATCAAAGTCCACTGCCAGAACCGCATCGGCATCCTGCGCGACATTCTCAATTTGCTGGTGGAGTACGGCATCAACGTCGCTCGCGGTGAGGTGGGCGGTGAGCACGGCAATGCGATCTACCTGCACTGTCCAAACCTGATCAACATTCAGTTCCAGGCGTTGCGTCCGAAATTCGAGGCGATTGGCGGAGTCTTCGGCGTCAAGCGCGTAGGACTGATGCCCAGCGAGCGTCGGCACATGGAACTCAATGCCTTGCTCGGCGCCCTGGAGTTTCCGGTGCTGTCGATCGACATGGGCGGATCCATTGTTGCGGCCAACCGCGCGGCGGCGCAGTTGCTGGGTGTGCGTGTCGATGAAGTGCCGGGAATTCCCCTGTCGCGCTATGCCGAAGATTTTGACTTGCCGGAACTGGTGCGCGCCAACAAGTCGCGGATCAACGGGCTGCGGGTCAAGGTCAAGGGTGACGTGTTTCTGGCCGACATCGCGCCGCTGCAATCGGAGCATGACGACAGCGAAGCCATGGCCGGTGCCGTGCTGACGCTGCACCGCGCCGATCGGGTTGGCGAGCGCATCTACAACGTGCGCAAGCAGGAGTTGCGTGGCTTTGACAGCATCTTTCAAAGCTCGAAAGTGATGGCGGCGGTGGTGCGAGAAGCCCGGCGCATGGCACCGCTGGATGCGCCCCTATTAATAGAAGGCGAAACGGGCACGGGCAAGGAGCTGTTGGCGCGTGCCTGCCATTTGGCCAGTCCGCGTGGGCAATCGCCGTTGATGGCGCTCAATTGCGCCGGCCTGCCCGAATCCATGGCCGAGACCGAGCTGTTCGGCTACGGCCCCGGTGCCTTCGAAGGGGCGCGGGCCGAAGGCAAGCTCGGGCTGCTGGAACTGACCGCGGGCGGGACGCTGTTTCTCGACGGTGTCGGGGAAATGAGCCCGCGCTTGCAGGTGAAGTTGCTGCGCTTTTTGCAGGACGGCTGCTTCCGGCGTGTCGGCAGCGATGAGGAGGTTTATCTCGATGTGCGGGTGATCTGCGCGACCCAGGTCGACCTGTCCGAGCTGTGCGCACGCGGCGAGTTTCGCCAGGACCTGTATCACCGCTTGAATGTGCTGTCGCTGCATATCCCGCCGTTGCGCGAATGCCTCGACGGTTTACCGCCGCTGGTGGAGCACTTTCTCGACCAGGCCAGCCGACAGATCGGTTGCCCCTTGCCCAAGCTGGCGCCGGCGGCCATGGATCGGCTCAGTCATTACCATTGGCCGGGCAATGTCCGGCAGTTGGAGAACGTGCTGTTCCAGGCGGTTTCCCTGTGCGACGGCGGGACGGTCAAGGCCGAGCATATTCGCTTGCCGGATTATGGCGTGCGACAGCCGCTGGGGGATTTTTCCCTGGAGGGTGGGCTGGACGAGATTGTCGGGCGCTTCGAGAAAGCGGTGCTGGAGCGGTTGTATTCCGAGCATCCAAGCAGCCGGCAACTGGGCAAGCGGCTGGGGGTTTCGCACACCACCATTGCCAACAAGTTGCGTGAGTATGAGGTTGGCAAGACGGAGACTTAGCGAAGGCTTGCTGTGTTTATACCGGCCTCATCGCGGGCAAGCCCGCTCCCACAGGGATCTTCAGTGGCCACGCATTTTGTGGACCCCCAAAAAACTGTGGGAGCGGGCTTGCCCGCGATGAGGCCAGCACTGCCAGCACCCAGGTCAAGCCTTGCCACCAACCGGCATGACACCGCCGGTTTTTCGTCTCCGACACATTTCCAAAATCCTCTCCAACTCCCTCAAGTCCTTTGTTTACCGGGCCTTGCGCCGCCAAAATCAAGTTGGTCTGCAAATTGCTTATGGCTCATCAGTACAGCAGTGGGCGGCAAACGTCCGGCAGGCAGAGGAAAGAGCGTGGACAAGTACCTTTATGTGGCAATGACCGGCGCCAGCCAGAATGCACTGGCGCAAAAGGCTCATGCCAACAACCTGGCGAACATCTCTACCAACGGTTTCCAGAAAGATCTGGAGCAGGCACGTTCGATGCCGGTGTTCGGTGACAGCTTTCCGGCGCGTGCCTTTGCGATGTCGGAACGCCCGGCCACCGACTTCTCCCCGGGCGCCCTGGTGGAAACCGGCCGCGACCTCGATGTGGCCGTGCAAGGCAACGGTTGGCTGGCGGTGCAGAACCCTGACGGCGGTGAAAGCTATGTGCGCACCGGCAGCCTGGTGGTTGACGCCCTGGGTGTGCTGCGCGCCGGCAACGGCATGCCGGTGATCGGCAATGGCGGCCCGATCGCCGTGCCGCCCGAGCAGCAGATCGAAGTGGGCGAGGACGGCACCATCAGCATTCGTGCGATGGGCGAGGGACCCCGCGTCATGGCGGAAGTCGATCGCATCAAGCTGGTCAACCCGGACATCAAGAACATGACCAAGGGCCTGGACGGTTCGATCCACACCAAGGACGGCCAGCCTGCGCAAGCCGATGCCAACGTCAAGCTGGTATCGGGATTTCTTGAGTCGAGCAACGTCAATGCCGTGGACGAGATGACTTCGGTGCTGGCCCTGTCCAAGCAGTTCGAGCTGCACATCAAGATGATGAACACCGCCAAAGAAGACGACCAGGCCATGGCTCGGGTCTTGCAGATCAGCTAATTATCAGAACGTCGCGCCGTAAAACAGGCGCACGAGGAGAATCGAATGCTTCCGGCTCTATGGGTTGCCAAAACCGGTCTGTCCGCCCAGGACACCAACCTGACCACCATTTCCAACAACCTGGCCAACGTGTCGACCACGGGTTTCAAACGTGACCGCGCCGAGTTCCAGGACCTGCTCTACCAGATCAAGCGTCAGCCAGGCGCCCAGTCGACCCAGGACAGCGAACTGCCGTCCGGTCTGCAGCTGGGTACCGGTGTGCGCATCGTCGGCACCCAGAAAAACTTCAACGCCGGTAGCCTGCAAACCACCGAGCAGCCGCTGGACATGGCCATCGACGGTCGTGGTTTCTTCCAGATCCTGCAACCGGACGGCACCACGGCCTACACCCGTGACGGTACGTTCCACCTGGACTCCAACGGCCAGATCGTCAACGCCAGCGGCTTTGCCCTGGAGCCGGCCATCGTCATTCCGAACGACGCCCAGACCTTCACCGTGGGCAAGGATGGCACCGTGTCCATCACCGTGGCCGGCAACCCGGCTTCCCAGGTGATCGGCAACCTGCAAACCGCCGACTTCATCAACCCGGCCGGCTTGCAAGCGGTGGGTAGCAACCTGTTCCTGGAAACCGCCGCCAGTGGCGCGCCGCAAGTCGGCACCCCGGGCCTGGCCGGTTTCGGTACCACGCTGCAGAACACCCTGGAAACGTCCAACGTCAGCACCGTTGAGGAGATGGTCAACATGATCACCACCCAGCGTGCCTACGAGATGAACTCCAAGGTGATCTCCACCGCCGACCAGATGCTCTCGTTCGTAACGCAGAATCTGTAATCAAGTCTATGTGGCGGTCATGTGACCGCCTGCTACACCGTGAGGTAAGGGTCATGAAACGCTTCGTCTCTGTTCTGGCACTGAGTGGGATCACCGCGCTCGCAGGCTGTGTGCCTGCGACGCCCAAACCCAATGACCCTTATTACGCTCCGGTGTTGCCGCGCACGCCGCTGCCGGCGGCCGCGAACAATGGTTCGATCTATCAGGCAGGTTTCGAACAGAACCTCTACAGCGACCGCAAGGCGTTCCGGGTCGGTGACATCATCACCATCACCCTGAACGAGAAGACCCAGGCCAGCAAGAATGCCAACTCGCAAATCGGCAAGAACAGCAAGGCCAGTATCGGCCTGAGCTCGCTGTTCGGCTCTACCCCGAATACCAACAACCCGTTTGGCAGTGGCGATCTGAGTTTGGACGCCAGCTATGAAGGCGATCGCGCGACCAAGGGCGACAGCAAGGCCGCCCAGGGCAACACCCTGACCGGTTCGATCACCGTGACCGTCGCCGACGTGCTGCCCAACGGCATCATTGCGGTGCGCGGCGAGAAGTGGATGACCCTCAACACCGGTGACGAGCTGGTGCGGATTGCCGGGCTGGTTCGCGCCGACGATATCTCGACCGATAACACCGTGTCGTCGACCCGGGTCGCCGATGCGCGCATCACCTATTCGGGCACCGGTTCGTTTGCCGATGCGAGTCAGCCAGGCTGGTTCGACCGTTTCTTCCTCAGCCCGCTGTTCCCTTTCTAGGTGGCTTTCCAGTTGAGCATGTTGAACTTCAAAAGTCTCATCGTTGCTGCCCTGATGATGTCGGCAGCCTTCAGCGTTCAAGCCGAGCGCCTGAAGGACATCGCCAGCATTTCCGGCGTACGTTCCAACCAATTGATCGGTTACGGCCTGGTGGTCGGGCTTAATGGCACCGGCGACCAGACGACCCAGACACCATTCACCCTGCAAACCTTCAACAACATGCTCTCGCAGTTCGGCATCAAGGTACCGCCGGGATCGGGTAACGTGCAGTTGAAGAACGTCGCGGCCGTATCGATCAGTGCAGAATTGCCGGCGTTCGCCAAGCCGGGTCAGCAGGTCGATATCACGGTTTCGTCGATTGGTAACTCCAAGAGTTTGCGTGGCGGTACGCTGCTGCTGACACCGCTCAAGGGTATCGACGGCAACGTCTACGCGGTGGCCCAGGGTAACCTGGTGGTCGGCGGTTTCGATGCCGAAGGTCGTGACGGTTCGAAGATCACCGTCAACGTTCCGTCGGCCGGGCGCATTCCTGGCGGTGCGTCGGTCGAACGGGCGGTGCCGAGTGGTTTCAACCAGGGCAACAGCCTGACCCTGAACCTCAACCGTTCCGACTTCACCACGGCCAAGCGCATCGTCGACAAGATCAACGACATGCTCGGCCCGGGTGTGGCCCAGGCCATCGATGGCGGTTCGATTCGCGTGACGGCGCCACTGGACCCGAGCCAGCGTGTCGACTACCTGTCGATCCTCGAAAACCTCGAAATCGATCCGGGCCAGGCGGTGGCGAAAGTCATCATCAACTCCCGTACCGGCACCATCGTGATCGGTCAGAACGTCAAGGTTTCCCCGGCCGCCGTTACGCACGGCAGCCTGACCGTGACCATCACTGAAGACCCGATCGTCAGTCAGCCCGGTCCTTTGTCCAATGGCCAGACGGCAGTCGTGCCACGCTCGCGGGTCAACGCCCAGCAGGAAGCCAAGCCAATGTTCAAGTTCGGCCCGGGCACCACCCTCGACGAAATCGTGCGTGCGGTGAACCAGGTCGGCGCGGCGCCGGGTGACTTGATGGCCATCCTCGAAGCATTGAAACAGGCCGGCGCCTTGCAGGCCGACCTGATCGTGATCTGAGGACGGCGACCATGGATATGTACAAGAGCGGGCGGATCAGCAGCAGCGATTCCGGATCGTTTTCCGACCTGAACCGGCTGAACCAGCTCAAGGTCGGCGACAAGAACAGTGACGCGAACATGCGCAAGGTTGCGCAGGAATTCGAATCGCTGTTCCTTGGCGAGATGCTCAAGTCCATGCGTTCGGCCACCGAAGCGCTGGGAAAGGACAACCCGCTCAATACACCTGAAGCCAAGCAATACCAGGAAATGTACGACCAGCAGTTGGCCGTTTCCATGTCCCGTGAAGGGGGTGGTATTGGTCTGGCGGACGTGCTGATGCGGCAGATGTCGAAGAACAAACCGCTGGCACCGGGAGAGGCGGCGGCGTTGTCCGCTGCCAAGCAGGAGGCCGCGAAAGCCGCCGTGCAGACGCCAGTGGCCGCTGGCACGACGGCGCTCAACGGGCCGTTGTCGCGGGTCAATGGCGAGCGTCCGTTGTGGGCGTCGCGCTCGGTCAAGGCACCGACAGGCGAGGGCGCACATCGTAATGACATGGCGCTGATCAATCAGCGTCGGCTGGCGTTGCCGCCGAAACTGGCTGATCGGTTACTGGCCGGCCTGGTGCCTTCCGCTACGACGACCAATGCGACAACGGCTGTGGCAGCCGACAAGACGCCATTGCCAGAGCGCGCCGCATCGGTTTCGTCGGGGGCGGGCCCGCTGTTCAATGGCGACTGGCTGGCCAATGCGCAGGCCACTGGCAACGCCGGCCTGCAGATTCATGGCCGTGCCATCGCCCAGATTCCTCTGGCACCCGCGAAAAAAGCCTTCAGCTCCGCCGACGAATTCATCAACACCATGCTGCCGATGGCCAAGGAAGCTGCCGACCGCATCGGCGTCGATCCGCGTTATCTGGTGGCTCAGGCAGCTTTGGAAACCGGTTGGGGCAAATCGGTCATGCGCGCTCAGGATGGCAGCAGCAGTCACAACCTGTTCGGCATCAAGACCGGCAGCAGTTGGAAGGGCGATTCGGCGCGGGCGATCACCAGCGAATTCAGAAATGGCGCGATGGTCAAGGAGACGGCCGAGTTCCGTTCCTACGCCTCTTATAAAGACAGCTTCCACGATCTGGTGACGCTGCTTCAATCCAACGATCGCTATCAAGATGTCGTGAAGTCAGCCGATAACCCGGAACAGTTTGTACGCGAGTTGCAAAAAGCCGGTTACGCAACCGATCCGCACTACGCCAGCAAGATTTCGCAGATAGCCCGGCAGATGACGAGTTACCAGAACTACGCCGCGGCGGGCGCTACCACGAATATTTAAGGACTGAACCATGAGTTTGCTCAACATCGGAATGTCGGGATTGTCCGCCAGTCACGCGTCCCTGGTGACGACCGGTAATAACATTTCCAACGTCGATACCGTCGGGTACTCGCGCCAACAAACTGTACAGAACAGCAAGAATTCTATTCAGTATGGCAATGTGTTCATCGGCACCGGCACCACGCTGGCCGATGTGCGTCGGGTGTACAACAGCTACCTCGATGCGCAGTTGCAGACCACCACCTCGCTCAACAGCGACGCGCAGGCTTATCTGGGCCAGGCCACCCAGGTCGACAAGTTGCTGTCCGACAGTGGTACCGGCGTAACCAAATCACTGCAGGCGTTCTTCTCGTCCTTGCAAACCCTGGCCGGCAACTCCAACGACAATGCCGCGCGTCAGGCATTGCTGACCAATGCCCAGGGCTTGAGCAGCCGCTTCAATGCCATCTCCCAGCAGTTGTCGCAGCAAAACACCTACATCAACGATCAGTTGGGTTCGATGGCCGATCAGGTCAACAAACTGGCATCGACCGTTGCGGCGTACAACAAAAAAATCGCCGAAGTCAGCGGTTCGGGTGGCACGCCCAACGAACTGCTGGACCAGCGCAACGAAACCGTTCGCCAGCTCAGCGAGCTGGTTGGTACGCAGGTGACCGAAACCGAGGGGCGTCTCGACATTTACCTGGGCAGTGGCCAGCCGCTGGTCGTGGGCGATGTCGTCAATAAATTGCGCGTCGCCCCCGACCCGGCCGACCCGACCCGTTCCACTATCATCATGGATCGCAACGGTTCGTCGATCGACATCACCAGCGTGATGAGCGGTGGCGAGATGGGCGGCCTGGTGCGTTATCGCAACGAAGTGCTGACGCCTGCGGTCAATGGCCTGGGGCGCATCGCCATGGTCGTGGCCGATCAGGTCAACAAGCAGTTGGGCCAGGGTCTGGACCAGAACGGCAATTTCGGCGCAGCGCTGTTCAATAACATCAACAGTGCGGCGGCCATCAGTCAGCGCAGCATTGCCAACGCCAGCAACAACCCGGCCTCCGGCAACCTGAACGTCACCATCAGCGATACCAGCAAGCTGGCGGGCAGCGATTACCAGGTGACATTCACCAGTGCCACCGGTTACAGCGTGAAGCGCCTGTCGGATAACACCGATATGGGCACTTTCACGTTGGGTGCGACGCCTGCGCCGGTCATCGATGGCTTCAGCCTGAGCCTGAACGCCGGTCCGGTTGCCGCCGGCGACACGTTCAAAATTACCCCGACCCGCAGTGCTGCCGCGGACATGGCCACGGTCATGACCGACACCAAGACCCTGGCCACGGCCGCTCCGCTGACGTCGACCAAAGCCTCGGGCAACGACGGTACCGGTGCGGTCAGCCAACCGAACCTCAGCACGGCTTTGGATATCTACGATCCAGTTCAACGTCTGGAGTTGCAATCGGCTGTCAAGGCGTCGATGCCGGTTCGGCTGGTGATGACCAGTGCCAACGCCTATGAAGTATTCGACTCCAAGGGCACCAGCATTGGTACCGGCAGCATCGTGCCTGGCCAGAACAACGATCTGAACATCGCCGTGCCTTACACCGATGCCGGCGGCAACGCCAAAAGCTTCAATGTGGCGATGACCGTCAGCGGCAGCCCGGCATCGGGTGACAGCTTCAACATCGGCATGACCTCGGCCAGCAGTACCGACAACCGCAACGCCCAGGCGCTGCTCGGTCTGCAATCCAAAGCCACGGTCGGTGCCAGCGCCACCAGTCCGGGCGTGAGCTTTACCGAGGCTTACGGTGGTCTGGTGACAACCGTGGGTTCCCTGACCAAGCAGGGTCAGATGGATGCCACGGCTACCGACACCATCGTGACCGGCGCACGCAATGCCCGTGACTCGCTGTCGGGTGTCGATCTCGATGAAGAGGCGGGCAACCTGACCAAGTATCAGCAGTACTACACGGCCTCTTCGCAGATCATCAAGACTGCGCAGGAAATTTTCAGCACTCTGATCAATGCCCTTTAAGGAGCCGTAGAACATGCGCATTTCTACCGCACAGTATTACGCAACGACGGCTGCCAACTATTCGCGCAACCTCAATAACGTGATGAAAACGGCCGAGCAGGCCAGCAGCAACCTTAAGGTCACGACCGCCTCGGATGATCCGGTGGGTGCGGCCCGGTTGCTGCAACTGGACCAGCAAAAGGCCATGTTGGGCCAGTACACCACCAACATCAACGCGTTGAACACCGCCCAGGCGCAGGAAGAAAGCGTGCTGGACGCCATTAACAACACGCTGCAGAAAGTCAGTGAACTGGCCGTGCGTGCCGGTGGCGGTTCGTTGAACGACGATGACCGTAAATCCATTGCGGCCGAGCTCAAGCAATCGGAAGAGCAATTGCTGAGCCTGATGAACAGCAAGGACGCCAACGGCAAGTACATCTTCTCCGGCGCCAGCAACAACACCCAGCCTTTTGTGAAAAACAGCGATGGCACCTACAGCTACCAGGGTGACCAGACCCAGCTGGAGCTGAAGATCGGTGACTCGATGTCGCTGGGCCTGAACGATACCGGTTGGGATGTGTTCCAGCAGGCAATCAATGCCGCCCGCAGTTCGACCACCATGACCGCGCCGGCCGTCGATGACGGGCGTGTTGCCCTGTCGCCTGGCCTGGTGAGCTCCGGTCCGGACTTCGATGCGAACTTCCGCAACGGTCAGCCTTACACCCTGTCATTTTCCAGCAGCACCCAGTATGTGATCACGGATGCCCTGGGTAACGACGTGACCGCCGAATCGACCCAGGGCGGCACGTTTGACCCGAACGCCAAAGGCGGTTCCGACATCAATTTCCGTGGCGTGACTTTTAAGCTGGATATCACTTTCCAGCCGGGTGACAACCCAGCCGACACCGCCAGTGCCGATGCCGTGATCGCCGGTCACAGCTTCCAGCTGACAGCCAAGCCGGACAGCTTCGTCAGCAACCGTGCGCCGAGCAACACATCGACGGCCATCATCAGCCAGACAGCAGTAACCAACGCCGCCGATTACAAAAGCTTCTTCCCGGAAGGCGGGGCGGTCCTGAAGTTCACCGGTCCCGGGACCTTTGAGCTGTATGCGCGCCCGTTGACCAGCACCAGCACACCGGTCACCACCGGAACCGTGACGGCCGGTGTGGCAACGGCGGCGGGTGTCAGCTTTACCCTCGGCGGCACGCCACCGACGCCGGCGGCGGGTGATCAATTCGATATCGCTGTTAATACCCACCAGACCCAGAACGTCCTCGACACCATCAGCCAGCTGCGTTCGGCACTTGATGCGCCGACCGATGGCAATCCGGCTGCACAGCGTTTTCTGTCAGACGCGATCGCTTCGTCCATTGCCAACCTGAACAACTCCAAGAACCAGGTCGACCTGGCGCGTGGTGCGATCGGTGCCCGGGGTAATGTGATGGATATGCAGAGCGAGCAGAACACGAGCACCGGCCTGATCAACGAGTCGACCACGAGCGGAATCAGGGATATCGACCCGGCGGAAGTGCTGACGCGCCTGACCCTTCAGCAGACCATGCTGCAGGCCGCGCAACTGGCGTTCGCCAAGGTTTCCCAGCTGAGCCTGTTCAACAAGCTTTGAGTCGGTCCTGACCGCTCGCAGCCAGTCCCCGGTATAGGGGGCTGGCTTTTTTTTGCCTTTTTTTTGTATTAAGCAGGGCAGGGCCGGGCAGGATCCGGACCACAAAATCAAATAAAGCGCCGATCTCTGAGTGACCCGCCAGTCAAAACGCGCATCTTCACTGTATCCTGTCTGCGGGCGGTGAAGGTGGCGGGCTGTTCAAGGTGTTTGCTTGGATCCCGACGTTTGCTCTTCTGGGGCCTGGCCCCGACTGTAGACGCCCTCGATTCAGCGAGCGGCGATGTTCAGCTGTTTATTATTGGGAAGCCATAATGATTGGCATAAAAAATATAGCGAGTTACGTGCCGACAGCCGGGGTTGATAACTACGCCCAGGGTGCAAAGTTCGACAAGGACGAAACCTTCATCCTTGGCAAGATCGGTTCGGCGTTTTTGCCGCGCATGGATGCCGATCAGGAAACCTCCGATCTGTGTGTCGAAGCCGCCAATGCGCTGTTCGCCGCCAGTCCCGAACTCAAGCGTGAATCCATCGACTGCCTGATCGTCGTCACCCAGAACGGTGACGAAGAAGGATTGCCGCACACCGCTGCGATCGTGCAGGACAAGCTGGGCTTGCCGACTCACGTTGCCGCGTTCGATATTTCCCTGGGCTGTTCCGGTTATGTCTATGGCATCTATGCGATCAAAGGCTTCATGGAAGCGGCAGGGCTGAAGAACGGCCTGCTGATCACCGCTGATCCTTATTCGAAGATCGTCGATCCGGAAGACCGCAATACCACCATGCTGTTCGGCGATGCCGCCACCGCGACCTGGATGGGCGAAGACCCGATCTGGCAACTGGGCAAGTCGAAGTTCGGCACTGATGGCTCCGGTGCTCCGCACCTGAAGGTCACCGACGGTGTGTTCTTCATGAATGGCCGCCAGGTCTTCAACTTTGCCTTGCTCAAAGTCCCGGCGCATTTGCATGAGCTGCTGGACGAATCGCATCTGCAGGCCAGTGATATCGACGCCTTCTGCATTCACCAGGGCAGTGCGGCCATCGTCGATGCGGTGGCGCGCCGTTTCGAAGAAGGCGAGCCGGAGAAGTTCGTCAAGGACATGCTGGAAACCGGTAACACGGTGTCGTCGAGCATTCCGCTGCTGTTGCAGAATCATGTGTTCGATTCGAAGTGGACACGTGTGGCCATCAGCGGCTTTGGCGTAGGCCTGTCGTGGGGTTCGGCGATTCTCTATCGCGGCTGATCCACTCGATCGGAACGGCAAAAAAAAACGCCCGGAAATTCAAGCTTCCGGGCGTTTTTCGTTTTTCTGGCGCCGGCTTTCTGGCTCTAAACCCTTGAAAATAAAGGGCTGGCACCCTGCCACTAAAAAATTCAAAAAAACCCCTCAAGCAAACGGGTCCCACGACGATAACTATTACGTAGGTTCTCTAGGCCACACCCGGCGGTTGCCAGGGCCGGAAGCCGCAGTATCCATCCAACGAGGATTTCGTCATGGCTTTAACCGTAAACACCAACCTTGCTTCCTTGACCGTTCAGAACAACCTGAACAAAGCTTCCGGCAATCTGCAAACTTCGATGCAGCGCCTGTCCTCCGGCCTGCGTATCAACAGCGCTAAAGACGACGCCGCTGGCCTGCAGATTTCCAACCGTCTGACCAGCCAAATCAACGGCCTGGGCGCAGCCATCAAGAACGCCGGTGACGGTATCTCCATCGCGCAAACTGCTGAAGGCGCGATGCAAGAATCCACCAACATCCTGCAGAAAATGCGTACCCTGGCCCTGGCTTCCGCCAACGGCTCGCCAAGCGATGACGACCGTAAGTCGAACAACGCTGAATACGCTGCTCTGACTGCCGAACTGACCCGTATCTCCACCACCACTACCTTCGGTGGTCGTAACCTGCTGGACGGTTCTTTCGGTACTACCCAGTTCCAGGTAGGCGCCAACGCCAACCAGACCATCAACATGACTCTGGGCGACGTATCGGCTAACAACATTGGCTCCCAGCAAGTGAAAAGCATGGCAATCGCGCCAAGCGCCACTGGTGTCGCTGGTGGTGCCCTGACGCTCGTTGGTGGTGGCCAGACCGCTACCTTCACCGTTGCTGCAGGTTCTTCGGCTAAGGCTACCGCTGCACAGATCAATACCGCAGCCGTTGGCGGTGTTACTGCCAGCGCCAGCACTGAAGCTAAATTTGCTGTCAACACTGCAGCCATCCTGGCCGCTACTCCAGCCAGCGCCAACTTCACCGTTCAAGTCGGTACCGGTACCGCAGTAAGCATGGTAGGTGTTACCACCACCGCTGAACTGGCTGACCAACTGAAATCCAACGCCGCCAAACTGGGCATCAGCGTTAACTACGATGCCAAGGCAGGTTCCCTGTCGGTTAAATCCGACACCGGTGAGAACATCACCCTGAACGGTGGTGACGCTGGCGCAATCGCTGGTATCACTGTTGCTGCCAAAGACGGTGCCGGTAACTTCGGTGCTGGCGTTGCTGCCGCTGCAACCGCTATCCAGGTGACTGGTGCTGTTTCCCTGAACTCCGCCAACAGCTACTCGATGAGCGGCGCTGGTGTGACCGGTCTGTTCGGTGCCGCTACTACTGCCAGCTCGGCCAAAACCACTGTTGCCGCCACTGACGTGACTACTGCAGCCAACGCTCAGAACGCCATCGACGTGATCAGCCAGGCGATCTCGGCTATCGACTCCCAGCGTGCTGACCTCGGTGCGGTACAAAACCGTTTCGACAGCACCGTGGCCAACCTGCGCTCCATCTCGGACAACTCCACTTCTGCTCGTGGCGTGATCCAGGACGTTGACTTCGCCGCTGAAACCGCTCAGCTGACCAAGCAGCAAACCCTGCAACAGGCTTCCACCGCGATCCTGTCCCAGGCTAACCAGCTGCCATCGGCTGTGCTGAAGCTGCTCGGTTAATTCCGGCACTTTGTGAATGACGGAAGGGCGCGTTTACGTGCCCTTTTGTCTTTTGAGCGATGAGGAGATTTAACATGGACATGAGCGTCAAGTTGAACCTGTCTTATCCTGCCGTTGCCCCTCAGGGCGCAACGCCGACCGTCACTGCCAAACAGGATCAGCCCAAGACTGAAAACGTCGCTAAGCCGGGTTCCGAGCCCAAGCGCGACGAACTTGAAAAGGCCGTGACCGATATTCAGGAGTTCGTCCAGGCTGCCCAGCGCAATCTGGATTTTTCCATTGATGACTCCACTGGCCGCGTTGTGGTCAAGGTCATCGCCACCGAAACGGGGCTCGTGATTCGCCAGATCCCGTCGGAAGCTGCACTGAAACTGGCCCAAAGCCTGTCGGACGCCAGCAGTTTGTTGTTTGACGACAAAGTCTGAGCTGGCATGAATTTTGTTGCTGTAGCCGTTTAACGCGATTGCGGTCAAGAAAACGGCAGCCACTGGATAAGGAGAGAGAGGATGGCGGGTACATCGGTTAGCGGTATTGGTTCGAACATCGATACCCAAGCGATTGTGAAGTCTTTGGTGGACTCCGAGAGAGCACCAAAACAGACGCAAATCAACAATCAGACGCTGAAAGCAACCACCTCGCTGTCGTCGATCGGCAAAATCCAGGCGGCACTGGATGCCTTCCGTGGCGCGTTGGAAAACATGAAGACCGCCTCCAGCTTCAGCGGGTTGAACGGTACGTCTTCCGATGAAAAAGTCGCCACCGTGACCACCAGTAACGGTGCGGCAGCGGGCAGCTTCTCGCTGCTGGTGACCCAGTTAGCGACCTCATCGAAAATTTCCACCAAGGTCTACGCCGACGGCGCCTCTTCGGTGATCAACGCCGGTGCGTCGCCGACCACGCTGAGCATCAAGCAGGGCAGCGACACCTTCGACGTCAGCATTCCTGCCGGCGCGACGTTGCAGCAGGTCCGTGACTCGATCAACTCCCAGTACGCGAACCAGGGCTTGAGCGCCAACATCCTGACCGATGCCAACGGTTCCCGGATGGTGCTGACCTCCAGCAAGACCGGTGTCGGTTCGGACCTGACTTTGTCGGGTAACTCTGGTCTGGAGACTGGCACCTCCGTTCTCGCCACACCGCAGAATGCCCTCTACAAGCTCGATGGCGTGGCGATGGAGTCCAAGAGCAATACCATTGCCGATGCGGTAAGCGGAATCACCCTCAAGCTGACAGGCGTTTCTCCGACGCCGTCCGGTGGTGGTGCGGCGACGCCAGCCACTATCACCGTAGCTGCCGACAAGGCGACGCTCAAGTCGTCGGTCAAGGGTTTTGTCGACACCTACAACGCGCTGATCAAGGCTGCCAACGCTGAGACCCAGGTCACCACCAACGCCGACGGTACAATGACGGCGGGTGCTCTGACAGGTGACGCGTCACTGCGTTCGCTGTTGTCGTCGGTACGTACCGAGTTGAACGCCATGGGCGGCACAGGTGATATGAAGTCCCTTGCTCAGTTTGGTGTCCAGACCGATCAGAAGACCGGATTGCTGTCGATCAACGACAAAGTGTTTGATGCTGCGGCGCTCACCAATGCCGCCGACATCAACGGCATCTTTGCCGGCGATACCGGTTTGCTGGCGCGCATGAAGACCGCCACGGACACCTTCGCGCAGAAAACCACCGGGGTTTTTGCCGCGCGTTCGGCGAGCTTGAGCGACAGCCTGACTGACCTGAAAAAGCAGCAGGACGCTCTCGATGCGCGGATGGTGAGCCTGCAGACGAGCCTGACCGCCAAGTACACGGCGATGGACTCCCTGGTGGCCAGGTTGCGCGCCCAGAGCGACAGCATCATGACCACGCTCAATGCGCTGAATAATCCTAAGTCGGACTGATCCGCATCAGGCATAAAAAACCCAGGTCGTCTGTCAGACAGCGCCTGGGTTTTTTCATTGGTGGGGTGTCCGCGTTAAAGTTATGTGTCGCTCAGTCGACATAAAGATCAGAGCATTCCAATTTTCAGCTGTTGTCTGTCACGAGGTAGAAACATGAACCCCATGAGAGCCCTTCGCCAATACCAGAAGGTCAATTCCCATGCCCAGATCTCTGAAGCCAACCCCCATCGCCTGGTGCAGATGCTGATGGAGGGCGGGCTGGACCGCATGGCCCAGGCCAAGGGCGCGTTGGAGCGGGGCGACGTCGCACTCAAGGGGTTGATGCTGGGCAAGGCCGTGGACATCATCATCGGCCTGCGCGATGGCTTGAACCCGGAAAAGACCGAGGATCCGGCTTCGCTGCAGCAGCTCGATAATCTGTACGCCTACATGACGACGCGTCTGATGGAAGCCAATCGCGATAACAACGCCGAAATCATCGACGAAGTATCGGGTCTGCTCGAAACCCTGAAAAGCGGTTGGGATGCTATCGCCGGCACCACCCCACAGGCCTGATGGCCGAGGATGACATCATGAGTCAAGCACTGCGACGCATAGAAGAAACCCGCGAAGCCTTGGTCGACGCCTTGGCAGCACGCAATTGGGACGCGATTGGTGAGTTGGATACGACCTGCCGTGAATGCGTCGATGAAGTGCTCGCCGAAGCACCGATCGACGAAGAGGCGGTGCGGACTAATCTGGAAGGGTTGCTGGCCGTTTACAAAGAGTTGCTGACGGCGACGATGGGGGAGCGGCAGGCGATAGTCGACGAGATGTCGCAGATCAATCATGCACAAAAGGCATCAAAGGTTTACCATCTGTTTGGTTAATTGACGCCAGTTAATCCAAACATAGTGCGCCATAAATTTGACTGTGCACGGTTTTTTGACTTAACTAGTGGCTGGTTCCAGATTTCAGTCGTCTTCAGGCATATCCTGCCTGCAAGCGTATAGCTTGCCCCCGCATTTTGGGCATTGAGTTGACTAGGGAAGTTGCTATTGCATGTGGCGTGAAACCAAAATTCTGCTGATAGATGACGATAGCGTCCGTCGCCGCGATTTAGCGGTGATTTTAAATTTTCTCGGCGAAGAAAATTTGCCCTGCGGTAGCCACGACTGGCAGCAGGCTGTCGGCTCATTGTCATCTAGTCGCGAAGTAATCTGTGTCCTCATCGGGACGGTCAATGCTCCTGGTGCACTTCTGGGCTTGTTAAAGACACTCTCGACATGGGATGAGTTCCTTCCGGTTTTGCTAATGGGCGATAATTCTTCCATTGACCTGCCGGAAGACCAGCGTCGTCGGGTGCTCTCGACCCTCGAAATGCCACCCAGCTACAGCAAATTGCTCGACTCGCTGCACCGTGCCCAGGTCTATCGCGAGATGTACGACCAGGCCCGCGAGCGCGGCCGTCATCGCGAACCCAATCTTTTCCGCAGCCTTGTCGGCACCAGCCGTGCGATCCAGCATGTCCGCCAGATGATGCAGCAAGTCGCCGACACCGACGCCAGCGTGTTGATCCTGGGAGAGTCCGGGACCGGCAAGGAAGTCGTTGCGCGCAACCTGCACTACCATTCCAAGCGCCGTGAGGCACCGTTCGTACCGGTGAACTGCGGGGCGATCCCGGCCGAGCTGCTGGAAAGCGAATTGTTCGGTCACGAGAAGGGCGCGTTCACCGGGGCGATCACCAGTCGCGCCTGGCGTTTCGAACTGGCCAACGGTGGCACCCTGTTCCTCGATGAAATCGGCGACATGCCACTGCCGATGCAGGTGAAGTTGCTGCGCGTGCTGCAGGAGCGCACCTTCGAGCGCGTGGGCAGCAACAAGACGCAAAGCGTCGATGTGCGCATCATTGCGGCGACCCACAAGAATCTCGAAAGCATGATCGAGATCGGCACGTTCCGCGAAGACCTGTACTACCGCCTGAACGTTTTCCCGATCGAGATGGCGCCGCTACGCGAGCGCGTTGAAGACATTCCATTGCTCATGAACGAGTTGATCTCGCGCATGGAGCACGAGAAGCGGGGTTCGATCCGTTTCAATTCCGCGGCGATCATGTCCCTGTGCCGTCACGGCTGGCCGGGTAACGTCCGCGAGCTGGCGAACCTGGTGGAGCGCATGGCGATCATGCATCCGTACGGCGTGATTGGCGTGGTCGAATTGCCGAAGAAATTCCGCTACGTCGACGACGAAGACGAGCAAATGGTCGACAGCCTGCGCAGTGATCTCGAAGAGCGCGTGGCCATTAATGGCCATACCCCGGACTTCACCGCTGGCGCCATGCTGCCGCCGGAAGGCCTCGACCTCAAAGACTACCTCGGTGGTCTGGAGCAGGGGTTGATCCAGCAGGCACTGGATGATGCCAATGGCATTGTGGCGCGCGCTGCCGAACGGCTGCGTATCCGTCGTACCACGCTGGTGGAAAAGATGCGCAAGTACGGCATGAGTCGTCGTGACGGAGATGAACAGGCGGATGATTGACGCCTGTTTTTCAACCTATTCATTTGTAAGCAGTTTTTTTTAGGCACGGGTATTGCTACATCCCTCGCAACGTTCCGTTTCACTGACGGTCAGCCAAGCGAGAGAGCACAACATGCCCCCATCCGCCCAGATGTCTCCTGCTCCAGATTTCTTGGGGGATGCCCTGGGGCAACCGTCGTCCGTAGAGCAGGCAAGCCGGCTTGGCCTCGAGCAGGCTTTCGCCCTGTTCAACCAGATGTCCAGCCAGTTGACCAGTTCCTACAGCATGCTCGAAGCCCGGGTCACCGAGCTCAAGGGTGAGCTGGCCGTGGTCAGTGCCCAGCGCATGCAGGAGCTGGCGGAAAAAGAACGCCTGGCCAACCGTCTGCAAAACCTCCTGGATCTGTTGCCCGGTGGCGTCATCGTCATCGACGCCCAGGGCATCGTGCGCGAAGCCAACCCGGCGGCCTGTGAGTTGCTTGGCCTGCCGCTCGAAGGCGAGTTGTGGCGCCACGTCATTGCCCGCTGTTTTGCGCCTCGCGAAGACGATGGTCATGAAGTCTCCCTCAAGGATGGTCGGCGCCTGTCGATCGCCACGCGTTCGCTGGATGCCGAGCCGGGTCAGCTGGTGCTTTTGAATGACCTGACTGAAACCCGTCACCTGCAGGATCAGCTGGCCCGCCACGAGCGTTTGTCTTCCCTGGGCCGCATGGTGGCGTCGCTTGCCCATCAGATTCGCACACCGTTGTCTGCCGCCTTGCTCTACGCCAGTCATTTGACTGAGCAGCAATTGCCGGTGGAGACCCAGCAGCGTTTTGCCGGGCGCCTCAAGGAGCGTTTGCACGAGCTGGAACATCAGGTGCGGGACATGCTGGTATTCGCTCGTGGCGAGCTGCCCCTGACCGATCGGGTAACCCCTGGACAGCTTATGCAGGCGTTGCAGGCGGCGGCCCTGACCCACGTGCAGGACCTGCCCATTCGCTGGCAGTGCGACAGCCATGCCGGCGAGCTGCTCTGCAGTCGCGACACGCTGGTCGGAGCCCTCCTCAATCTCATCGAGAACGCAATTCAGGCCAGTGCCGGTGATGCGCGTCTGAAGGTTCATCTGTATACCCGCGACAGCCATTTGCGTGTGTGTGTCAGTGATAGCGGCAGCGGTATCGACGGCGTCGTACTGGCGCGCCTGGGCGAGCCGTTTTTCACCACCAAGGCCACCGGAACCGGACTCGGGCTCACCGTGGTCAAGGCGGTAGCCCGTGCCCATCAGGGACAATTGCAGTTGCGTTCGCGACTGGGGCGCGGCACCTGTGCGCAGGTGATTCTGCCGCTTTTTTCCGATGAAAAACGCAGCGCTCAGGGAGTGGAGTCAACGTCATGAGCATCAAGGTTTTACTGGTCGAGGATGACCGCGCTTTACGCGAAGCATTGGCCGACACACTGTTGCTCGCCGGGCACGATTACAAAGCTGTCGGTTCGGCGGAGGAGGCCCTGACTGCGGTCGACGTCGAGGCGTTCAATCTGGTGGTCAGCGACGTCAATATGCCGGGCATGGATGGCCATCAGTTGCTCGGCTTGCTGCGGGCGCGTCAGCCGCAGCTGCCGGTTTTGCTGATGACGGCGCACGGTGCCGTGGAGCGGGCAGTGGATGCGATGCGCCAGGGCGCAGCGGACTATTTGGTCAAGCCATTTGAGCCCAGGGCATTGCTCGATCTGGTCGCCCGGCATGCCTTGGGCAGTCTCGGCGCCGTTGACAACGAGGGGCCGGTGGCCTTCGAACCGGCCAGTGCCCAATTGCTGGAACTGGCCGCCCGGGTTGCCCGCAGTGACTCCACGGTGCTGATCTCCGGTGAGTCCGGGACGGGCAAGGAGGTGCTGGCGCGCTACATTCACCAGCACTCTCATCGCGCCAGTCAGCCGTTCATTGCGATCAACTGTGCGGCGATCCCGGACAACATGCTGGAAGCCACCCTGTTCGGCCATGAAAAAGGCTCGTTCACCGGCGCCATCGCGGCGCAGGCCGGTAAATTCGAGCAGGCCGATGGCGGGACCATCCTGCTCGACGAAATTTCCGAGATGCCCCTCGGCCTGCAAGCCAAGTTGCTGCGGGTGCTGCAAGAGCGCGAGGTCGAGCGGGTCGGTGCGCGCAAGCCGATCACCCTGGACATTCGCGTGGTCGCGACCACCAACCGTGACCTGGCCGGGGAAGTGGCGGCGGGGCGTTTCCGTGAAGACCTCTACTATCGCCTGTCAGTGTTTCCGCTGGCGTGGCGTCCGTTGCGCGAACGTACCGCCGATATCCTGCCACTGGCCGAGCGTCTGCTGACCAAACACGTCAATAAAATGAAGCATGCCGCGGCGCGCTTGTCGCCCGAGGCACAGGCGTGCCTGATCGGTTACCCGTGGCCGGGGAATGTGCGTGAGCTGGATAACGCGATTCAGCGTGCGTTGATCCTGCAACAGGGCGGTTTGATCCAGCCCCGGGACTTCTGTCTGGCCGGGCCAGTCACCTTTGCGCCATTGCCGGTATCGGCGCCAGCGAGTGCGCCTGTGCGAGCCGTGGAGGTCGAAGCCGAATCCGCGGGAGCCTTGGGTGATGACCTGCGTCGTCGCGAGTTCCAGATGATCATCGACACCTTGCGCGCGGAGAGGGGGCGACGCAAGGAGGCGGCGGAAAAGCTGGGCATCAGCCCGCGTACCTTGCGCTACAAGCTGGCGCAAATGCGCGATGCCGGGATGGATGTGGAAGGCTATCTGTTTGCCACGTAAACGATAGCGCAAACGTTTGTAAGGCTTTTCTGAAAAGGTGCCTGCGAGCTGGCACCCTTGTTGCTAACACCTCAGTATCCGTTGATTAGTGTCAAAAAATTGCGTGCCGCCAACGACGTGCTTCGTCAAAGAGAGAGACCATGAGCCAAGGTATTGAATTCAATCGATTGATGCTGGACATGCGCGCCATGCAAATGGATGCCATGTCTGCGCCGAAATCGACTGCCGCCGTCCCTGAACTGAATGGCAGCAGCTTTTCCGACATGCTCGGTCAGGCCGTCAATAAAGTGAACGATACCCAGCAGGCTTCCAGTCAGTTGGCCAATGCCTTCGAAATCGGCAAGAGCGGCGTCGACCTGACGGACGTGATGATTTCCTCGCAGAAGGCCAGCGTGTCTTTTCAGGCATTGACCCAAGTGCGTAACAAACTGGTCCAGGCCTACCAAGACATCATGCAGATGCCGGTTTAAGGGCGAGATATAAGTCATGGCAGATGCAGTCGCCGATAACGTTCCGGCCAAGACCACGCCGACAGAGGGCAAACCGCCGCTGTTCGGATTGTCCTTCCTGGAAAACCTTTCCGAGATGACCATGTTGCGTCAGGTGGGCCTGTTGGTCGGCCTGGCCGCGAGCGTGGCGATTGGTTTTGCCGTGGTGTTGTGGTCCCAGCAGCCGGACTACCGTCCGCTGTACGGCAGCCTTGCCGGGATGGACGCCAAGCAGGTCATGGATACCCTGGCCTCCGCCGATATTCCCTACAACGTTGAACCCAATTCCGGTGCCTTGCTGGTCAAGGCCGACGACCTGTCCCGTGCGCGCCTGAAACTGGCGGCCGCTGGTGTTACTCCCAGCGACGGCAATATCGGCTTCGAGATCCTCGACAAGGAACAGGGCCTGGGTACCAGCCAGTTCATGGAAGCCACCCGTTACCGTCGCGGACTCGAAGGCGAACTGGCCCGGACCATTTCCAGCCTGAACAACGTCAAGGGTGCCCGCGTGCACCTGGCGATTCCGAAGAGTTCGGTGTTTGTGCGCGATGAGCGCAAGCCGAGTGCTTCGGTTCTGGTTGAACTCTATTCCGGTCGCTCGCTGGAGCCTGGCCAGGTCGTGGCCATCATCAACCTGGTGGCGACCAGTGTTCCCGAACTCAGCAAATCGCAGATCACTGTGGTCGACCAGAAGGGCAACCTGCTGTCCGATCAGGCGGAGAACTCCGAACTGACCATGGCCGGCAAGCAATTCGATTACAGCCGCCGCATGGAAAGCATGCTCACCCAGCGTGTGCACAACATCCTGCAACCGGTGCTGGGCAATGATCGCTACAAGGCCGAAGTCTCGGCCGACGTGGACTTCAGTGCCGTCGAGTCGACCTCCGAGCAGTTCAACCCGGACCAACCGGCGCTGCGCAGCGAGCAGTCGGTCAACGAACAACGTACCGCCAGCAATGGCCCGCAGGGTGTACCGGGTGCCTTGAGCAACCAGCCACCTTCGCCGGCGTCCGCACCGCAGACCACTGGCGGCGCCACCGCGTCGGCGGGCATGGTGCAGCCCGGCCAGCCTTTGATCGATGCCAACGGCCAGCAAATCATGGACCCGGCCACCGGTCAGCCGATGCTGGCGCCATACCCGGCGGACAAGCGTCAACAATCGACCAAGAACTTCGAGCTCGACCGCTCCATCAGCCACACCAAGCAGCAGCAGGGGCGTCTGAATCGCCTGTCGGTGTCGGTGGTGGTGGACGATCAGGTCAAGGTCAACCCGGCCAATGGCGAAACGACTCGCGCGCCGTGGAGCGCCGATGAATTGGCACGTTTCACCCGTCTGGTTCAGGACGCGGTCGGTTTCGACGCCAGCCGTGGCGACAGCGTCAGCGTGATCAACATGCCGTTCTCCGCCGACCGTGGCGAAGTGATTGCCGACATTCCGTTCTATTCCCAGCCGTGGTTCTGGGACATCGTCAAGCAAGTGATGGGTGTCTTGTTCATTCTGGTGCTGGTGTTCGGTGTGCTGCGTCCGGTGCTCAACAACATCACCGGTGGCGGCAAAGACAAGCAGCTGGCCGGCATTGGCAGCGACGCCGAGCTGGGCGGCATGGGCGGCCTGGACGGCGAACTGGCCAACGATCGGGTCAGCCTCGGCGGTCCGACCAGCATCCTGCTGCCGAGCCCGAGCGAGGGCTATGATGCACAGTTGAACGCAATCAAGAGTCTGGTGGCAGAAGACCCGGGTCGTGTGGCTCAGGTCGTGAAAGAGTGGATTAACGCAGATGAGTGATAACCGAGCCGTTGCCGCCAAACTGACCAAGGTCGACAAAGCCGCGATCCTGCTGCTGTCCCTGGGGTCTACCGACGCCGCCCAGGTGCTGCGCCACATGGGGCCCAAAGAGGTCCAGCGTGTGGGCGTGGCCATGGCCCAGATGGGTAACGTGCACCGCGAGCAGGTCGAGCAGGTGATGAGCGAGTTCGTCGACATCGTCGGCGACCAGACCAGCCTGGGCGTCGGCTCCGACGACTACGTGCGAAAAATGCTCACCCAGGCCCTGGGCGAAGACAAGGCCAACGGTCTGATCGACCGCATCCTGCTGGGTGGCAACACCAGCGGCCTCGACAGCCTGAAGTGGATGGAGCCGCGCGCGGTCGCCGACGTCATCCGTTACGAGCACCCGCAGATCCAGGCGATCGTGGTGGCGTACCTCGATCCGGACCAGGCCGGCGAAGTGCTCGGCAACTTCGACCACAAGGTGCGACTGGACATCATTCTGCGGGTTTCCTCGCTGAACACCGTGCAGCCAGCGGCCCTGAAAGAACTCAACCAGATTCTCGAGAAGCAGTTCTCCGGCAATTCCAATGCCTCGCGCACCACTCTGGGTGGCATCAAGCGCGCGGCCGACATCATGAACTTCCTCGACAGTTCGATCGAAGGCCAGCTCATGGATTCGATTCGCGAAGTCGACGAAGACCTGTCCGGTCAGATCGAAGACCTCATGTTCGTGTTCAACAACCTGGCCGATGTCGACGACCGCGGTATCCAGGCTCTGTTGCGCGAAGTGTCCTCCGACGTGCTGGTGTTGGCCCTCAAGGGTTCGGACGAAAACGTCAAGGAGAAGATCTTCAAGAACATGTCCAAGCGTGCGGCCGAGCTGCTGCGCGACGACCTCGAAGCCAAGGGCCCGGTGCGCGTCAGCGACGTGGAAACCGCGCAGAAGGAAATCCTCACCATCGCCCGCCGTATGGCCGAAGCCGGAGAAATCGTGCTCGGCGGCAAGGGCGGCGAGGAAATGATCTAACGCCATGGCCAAGCATGACGATGAACCCACTGACCTGATCCGGGCCGGGGAAGTCAGTGGGTTCGATACCTGGGCGCTGCCCAGCTTCGATCCGCCGGAACCCGAGCCTGAGCCGGAGCCGGAACCCGAACCGCCGGAAATGGAAGAAGTGCCGCTGGAGGAAGTCCAGCCACTGACGCTCGAAGAGCTCGAAAGCATTCGCCAGGAAGCCTACAACGAAGGCTTCGCGGTGGGTGAACGTGAAGGTTTCCACAGCACCACGCTCAAGGTTCGCCAGGAAGCCGAAGCAGCGCTGGCACCCAAGATTGCGGGGCTGGAGCAGCTGATGACACACCTGTTCGAGCCCATCGCCGAGCAGGACACCCTGATTGAAAAATCCCTGGTCGACCTCGTGCAGCACATCACCCGCCAGGTGATTCAGCGCGAACTGGCCATCGATTCCACGCAGATCGAACACGTCATGCGCGAAGCCCTCAAGCTGCTGCCGTTGGGCGTGAACAATGTGCGGCTGTACATCAATCCGCAGGATTTCGAACAGGTCAAAGCCCTGCGCGAACGCCATGAAGAAACCTGGCGCATCGTCGAGGATGAGTCGCTGTTGCCGGGCGGTTGCCGGGTCGAGACCGAACACAGCCGTATCGATGCCACGGTCGAAACCCGCGTCAAACAGGTAATGGACAAGTTGTTCGACCAGTTGCACGAGCAGGCCTTGCACCCGGCCGCGCCAGACATGAGCCTTGAGTTGCCGGTCGATGGCAAACCTGCGGCTCCGGACGTTCCCGATGCGCCTTGAACGCACCAGTTTCGCCAAGCGCCTGGGCAGTTATGCCGAGGCCACGCAACTGGCTGGCGCACCGATCCTCGAAGGCCGCCTGCTGCGCATGGTCGGCCTGACCCTCGAAGCCGAGGGCTTGCGTGCCGCCATGGGCAGTCGCTGCATGGTCATCAACGACGACAGCTATCACCCGGTGCAGGTCGAAGCCGAAGTCATGGGCTTCTCCGGCAGCAAAGTCTTTCTGATGCCGGTCGGCAGTGTCGCTGGCATTGCCCCTGGCGCTCGCGTCGTTCCTCTGTCGGACAGTGGTCGCTTGCCAATGGGCATGAGCATGCTCGGGCGGGTGCTGGATGGCGCGGGCCGCGCGCTCGATGGCAAGGGCGGAATGAAGGCCGAGGACTGGGTGCCGATGGATGGTCCGACCATCAACCCCCTCAAGCGTGAACCGATCAGCGAGCCGCTCGACGTGGGCATCCGCTCCATCAACGGTATGTTGACGGTCGGTCGCGGCCAGCGGCTCGGGCTGTTTGCCGGTACCGGCGTGGGTAAATCCGTGTTGCTGGGCATGATGACCCGCTTCACCGAGGCCGACATTATCGTCGTCGGCCTGATCGGCGAGCGGGGTCGTGAAGTTAAGGAATTCATCGAGCACATTCTCGGTGAAGAAGGCCTCAAGCGTTCCGTGGTGGTGGCGTCGCCAGCGGACGATGCGCCACTGATGCGCCTGCGCGCGGCCATGTACTGCACGCGCATCGCCGAGTATTTCCGCGACAAGGGTAAGAATGTCCTGTTGCTGATGGATTCGTTGACCCGATTCGCCCAGGCCCAGCGGGAAATCGCCTTGGCCATCGGCGAGCCGCCGGCGACCAAGGGCTACCCGCCGTCGGTATTCGCCAAGTTGCCGAAACTGGTGGAGCGGGCCGGTAATGCCGAGAAGGGCGGCGGGTCGATTACAGCGTTCTATACCGTGCTGTCCGAAGGCGACGACCAGCAGGACCCGATTGCCGACTCGGCGCGAGGCGTGCTCGACGGGCACATCGTCTTGTCGCGGCGACTGGCCGAGGAAGGTCACTACCCGGCCATCGATATCGAGGCGTCCATCAGCCGGGTCATGCCGGCGGTGGTGTCGCCGGAGCACATGACCCGCGCACAGTATTTCAAGCAATTGTGGTCGCGCTATCAGCAGAGCCGGGATCTGATCAGTGTCGGTGCCTACGTGGCCGGTGGTGATCGCGAGACCGACCTGGCGATCTCCCTGCAGCCGCAGTTGGTCAAATACCTGCGTCAGGGCCTGAACGACAGCATCAGCCTGGGCGAAAGCGAAGCGTACCTTGCGTCGATCTTCGCGCCCGCGGCGGGCGGTTAACCGGTCATGGCGCAGACTCGGGCAGGGCGCCTGGCCCCCGTGGTGGAAATGGCCGAAAAAGCCGAGAAAACCGCGGTCCAGCGCCTGGGGCACTTTCAGGGGCAGGTGCGGCTGGCCGAGAGCAAGCTTGCCGACCTCGAAGCCTTTCGTCTCGATTATCAGGAGCAGTGGATTGTGCGCGGCAGCGGCGGCGTATCAGGCCAATGGCTGCTGGGCTATCAAGGCTTCCTGGCGCAGTTGGGCACGGCCATCGATCAGCAGCGGCAAAGCCTGGCCTGGCACCAGAACAACCTGAACAAGGCGCGGGACACCTGGCAGCAGGCGTTCGCCCGGGTCGAAGGCTTGCGCAAACTGGTTCAACGATACATGGACGAAGCGCGGGCGCTGGAGGACAAGCGCGAGCAGAAGCTGCTGGATGAATTGTCCCAGCGGCTGCCGCGGCAGGATCAGTATTGAATCCATTCGGCCGTGTTACCTGTGGGAGCGAGCCTGCTCGCGAAGAGGCCCTCAAGGCTCCCACAAATTTCCTGCCTTGCCCCAACCTCTACCAAATGCTAAACCTTGTACAAGCAGGTTTACCAATGACAAGGAAGCCATGACATGTCAGTCGTTACAGAAGTCTCTGCGGATGGACAAAAACTGACGATATCGGTCAAGGGACGATTCGATTTCGCCAAGCATCAGGAGTTTCGGGAATCCTACGAGCACAAGGATCTCGCCGAAGTGGTGATCGACCTGAAAGAAGCGACCTACCTCGACAGTTCCGCACTGGGCATGCTGCTCCTGTTACGTGATCACGCCGGCGGCGACGACTCCGACATACGCGTGGTCAACAGCAGTTCCGACGTGAGGAAAATCCTCGCCATCTCCAATTTCGACAAACTGTTCGACATCAGTTGAACGCCGTGCAATCTGCACTCGAACCGCTGACGATATTGATCGCTGAAGACAGCGCGGCTGATCGCATGCTGTTGTCGAGTATTGTCCGGCGCCAGGGGCATCAGGTGCTGACGGCGGCCAACGGTGCCGAAGCGGTCGAGGCCTTTGCCCGGCAACGTCCGCAACTGGTGTTGATGGACGCGATGATGCCGGTGATGGATGGCTTCGAAGCCGCCCGGCAAATCAAGGAGCTGGCCGGGGAAACCCTGGTGCCGATTATCTTCCTGACCTCTTTGTCCGAAAGCGAAGCCTTGGCCCGCTGCCTGGAAGTTGGGGGCGACGACTTTTTGGCGAAGCCGTACAACCAGGTGATCCTCGGCGCCAAGATCAAGGCGATGGACCGTCTGCGACGGTTGCAGGCAACCGTGTTGCAGCAACGTGACCAGATTGTCCGGCATCACGACTATTTGCTCAACGAACAGCGTGTGGCCAAGGCCGTTTTCGATAAGGTGGCCCACTCCGGCTGCCTGAATGCGCCCAATATCCGTTACCTGCAATCGCCTTACGCGCTGTTCAACGGCGATCTGCTGCTGGCCGCGTTCACCCCGGCCGGTGACATGCATGTGCTGCTCGGCGATTTCACCGGCCATGGGTTGCCGGCCGCGGTCGGTGCGATGCCCCTGGCCGAAGTCTTTTACGGCATGACCGCCAAGGGCTATGGCCTGGCGGAAACCCTGCGCGAGATGAATGCCAAGCTCAAGCGCATCCTGCCGGTGGACATGTTCTGTTGTGCGACGCTGCTGTGCCTGAGTTTTCAGCGTCGCTCGGTGGAGGTCTGGAACGGCGGCATGCCGGACGGTTACCTGCACAGCATGGCCACCGGAGAGCGCACGCCGCTGACGGCGCGGCATCTGCCGCTGGGTGTGTTGAGCCCGCAAACATTTGATGACAGCACCGAAGTGTTTCCGATGGCGCTAGGGGATCGGGTGTTTCTGCTGTCTGACGGAGTGATCGATACCTGCGATGCCAGCGATCAGCTGTTTGGTGTGCAGCGGTTGCAGCAGGTTTTTGCCGCCAATCGCCAGCCGGATGCGTTATTCGAAGAAATCGACCAGGCGCTGCGGGATTTTCGCGGCGAAGCCCGGGACGATGTCAGCATGGTCGAGATCAGCTTGCTCGATCCCGTTCAACTGAGTCCTCCCGCTCTGGTCTATTCCGATAGCGGACAGTCCTGCCCGCTGGATTGGTCGCTGAGTTTCGAGTTTCGCGCCGCCACGCTCAAGCGGTTCAATCCGCTGCCGTACCTGTTGCAGCTGCTGCTGGAGGTTCACGGTCTGAGGGCCCAGAGCGGGGCGCTCTACAGTGTTCTGGCCGAGCTGTACTCCAATGCCCTTGAGCATGGCGTGCTGGGGCTCGATTCCAGCCTCAAGCGCGACGTCGCGGGTTTTGCCCGTTATTACCAGCAGCGAAATACCCGCCTGGCCGAGCTGCAGGAGGGCTATGTCCGGGTGCATTTGCAGGTCACGCCGCAAGGCGAGGGTGGTCGCCTGGTGATTCGCGTGGAGGACAGCGGCAAGGGATTCGATGTTGAACGAGTGATGGAGCGTCCCATGGATCCTGTCCGTTTGTCGGGTCGCGGGGTCAGTCTGATCCGCCAGTTGGGGCGTAACGCCAATTGGTCCGACGATGGTCGAAGTGCCCGCGTGGAGTTTTTCTGGGAGGCTCTGGCATAATCCGCGCATTCTTGATCAAGGAGTGAGCAAGTGACTGACCTACATCTTGACCCGGACGTGCTCTGCGCGTTGCGGGATGTCATGGAGGACGAGTTTTCGACATTGATCGATACCTTCCTCGCAGACTCCGAAGAGCGGTTGCAGCAATTATCCGTGGTCACCGACGCCGCGCGAATTCTCGAGACTGCCCATAGTTTCAAGGGCAGCAGCAGCAACATGGGCGCCATTCGCCTGGCTGAGCTGTGTCATGACCTCGAACAACGGGCCAAAGCGCGAAACCTTTCCGGCATTGAAACGCTGATGGCTGAAATCACCCGCGAATTCGCGTTTGTCCGGCCACTTTACGAAGAAGAGCGACAGCGCGCGCTCTCTGCGATCGCGACCGTTCGGCCTTATTAACTGCAAACGGGCAAAACTGGCGCGACCTTTGCAGTCAACTCTCCCAACTGTACCTACGATCCCAGTGCAGCGGAGACCGTTAAATGCCCGTTACCCCCAATTCGCTTCTTCAGGCCGCCACGCAGGCCAAGACTCAAGCCGCCTCCGCCAAAACCACGGCGCTGACCGCTGAGCCCGGGGACAAGGCCGCGAGCTTCTCCCAGGTGTACGCCAAGCAGGCGCAGAACAAGCCTGCAGGGATGGCTGATGGTTCGGTCAAACCGGTACGGGACAAGACCCAGGATGGCGCCGGCAATAAAGATGTAGCCGACGACAAATCTGCCGCCCCGGAACCGGCGGTTGCCGATAGCGGCAAATCCTTGCCCGCCGATAAACCGGCACAGACCGACGACAAGGCCGCCAGCGACGATACGGCGGATACCGCGCAGACGCCGGTTGCCGAGACGGCGCCGGTCGATCCGGCGCTCGATCCTGCCTTGCTGCAGGCGATGCAGCCCGCGGTCATTGCGCCTGCGCCGACCACGCCGACCACGCCACCCGTCGCGGATCCCGCGCAACCGCCAGTCGAAGCACCGGTTGCCGCAATCGTCACAACAGCATCGACCGCGACTGCGGCCGTCGCTGCAGCCGACACCGATTTCGATCCTGAAGCCGATCCTCTTGATGCACTGCCCGCCGTGCGCATGGCCATGGAGCAGAGCGGTCACGTTTCGGCCTCCAGCCAGTCACAGCCTAAAGCCGCACCGACGCCTGCCCAGGCTCAGGCTGATGGCGAGCAGACCCTGGCGCAGAATTTTGCCGCCGGCATGGCCAACATGCTCGATGTGCAGACCAGCAAGGACAGCACCAGTCAGGGTGGAGAGAAGGCGTTCAGCGGCCTGATCGATGACGGCCTCAAGGATCTGAAATCGGCCAGCAGTGATACCCGCGTTGATGATTTCGCCAACCGTCTGGCGGCATTGACGCAAGCCGCCACGCCGAAAACCGCCAATGCCTTACCGGTCAACCAGCCGATCGCCATGCATCAGAGTGGCTGGACCGAGGAGGTGGTGAATCGGGTCATGTACCTGTCCAGCGCCAATCTCAAGGCGGCTGACATCCAGTTGCAACCCGCTGAACTGGGGCGTCTCGACATTCGGGTGAACATGGTGCCCGACCAGCAGACCCAAGTGACGTTCATGAGCGCTCACCCCAGTGTTCGCGAAGCGCTGGACGGGCAGATGCATCGCTTGCGTGACATGTTCGCGCAGCAGGGCATGGGCCAGGTCGACGTCAACGTATCCGACCAGTCCCGAGGTTCGCAGCAGGGACAAGAGCAGGCGCAGCAGAACCAGAGCGGGCGCACCAGCGCCCGTGGTGGCCGCCTCGACTCAATGGATGACGAGCTCACCCCTGGCGTTGCCGAGGTGGCCGCTCCGGTGACCAGCGTGATCGGTTCCAGCGCCGTCGACTACTACGCCTGATCAAACGAAATACCAAACCCTGTGGGAGCGAGCCTGCTCGCGAAGGCGTCAGTTCAGTCACGATTTCAGTGACTGACAGAACGCTTTCGCGAGCAGGCGCGCTGCCACA